>NZ_JBDNFF010000020.1:0-47312 GCF_041689975.1 Gemmatimonas sp. | reverse complement strand
TCGGCGCGCCCGCCATCGGCGCGCCCGGGTTCACCGCGAGCGCTTGGTAACCTTCAGGAGGCGCGATCCAACCAGCACTCGCCAACCGGACCGACGGCGCCACCCGGTTGCCCGACGGCGCACCGGCGCGCAACGCCCCCACTACGGCCGCGAAAGCCATAGCAAGGTGCAGCAGCCAGACGGAGCGAGGCGTAGCGATCATAACCTGAATCAATACCAAATCCTGAGACGGGATTCAAGCAGTCGAGGCGCTAAGACTGAAACGTGACACTTTCTGACCGAGTCGGCGTACTCCTCAGCAAGACCGAATTGCACCCGGTGATCCGGTCGACGCTTTCAATCACATGAGCAACGCGCCTATCCATGTCCGGAGTTTCCATGGGCTCTCCAACCGCCGTGCAGACCATCGTTTCAGCGATCGTCGCTGCCATTCTTGCCGTTCCGGCCGGCGCGCAGACCGACGCCGAGCGCGGTGCGCCCTCCGGTCGCGGATCGATCGGCATCCACCTGCAGCTTTCCGAGCCCAAGGGTGAATTCGGCCGGAATACCGGTAACGGCTTCGGCGTTGGCGGGTACGCGCTCGTGCGACTCGATCCGAACTCGATCGCGAACCTGCGCGCCGACCTCTCCTTCCTGACGTATGGCATGAGTACACGGCGCATTCCGTTGAGTGGAACAGGCGGACTGATTCAGCTCGACCTGCGCACGACCAGCAACATCGTGTCGTTCGTGGCCGGTCCGCAGTTGCTCGGCCCTACTGGCATGTTCACGCCCTACGCCACGGCGCTGGGCGGTTTCTCCGTGTTCTGGACGTCCAGCTCCATTGAAGGATCGAGCAACCAGCGAGATTCGTTCGCCACCACCACCAACGCCAGCGACGCGTCACTCGCCTACGGTGGGGCGGTGGGCAGCTACATCCGCGTGAACAATGGCACGTATCCGGTGCGCATCGATCTCGGCGCGCGTTTCCTGCGCCACGACGATGTGCGCTATCTCAACGCCGATCGCGTGCGCGACGCGTACACCAATGACCGACCGCCGGTGCCCCTTCGCGGGCGTGCCGATTTCGTGACCTACTACCTTGGCGCCAATATCATCGCCTTCTGATCCCACGACCGACAACTATCACGCCTCGTCGGGGCGTCGCCGACGCTTGGTCTCGCTGCGCTGGCGCTTCTCGGTCAATCGCCGTTCAATGGAGCCCCGCGTAGGCCGTGTCGCCTTGCGGGGCTTCTGCACGACGAGCGCTCGCGCCACGAGATGGACCAACCGCTCGATTGCCGCGCGGCGGTTCTGCTGTTGGCTGCGATACTCGCCGGCCACGATGCGCAGCGCACCGTCGGTGTCCAGCCGCGATGCGAGGCGCGCCATGACGAGCGCACGCTGCTCATCGCGCAGCGCACGACTCAGACGCACGTTCCACTGCAGCGCGATGCGTGTAGCACTGCGGTTCACATGCTGGCCTCCCGGTCCGCTGCCGGAAATTGCCGTGACATCGAGCTCGTACGCCGGAATGCGCACCCCCAGCACGACGTCCACGTCCTCCTGCGATGGCGCTGTCATGTACGGCCGTTCACGGCGTACGGCATGGCGACGTACGGAGCTTCGTCGAGATCGCCGCAGGCGTAGGGCGCGACGCGGAGTCGGGAGCCAGGAAAATCGCCACGTACTCCGAGGGAGCGGTCGTCGTGATCGACAGCTGCCGATAGCCCACGGCGGCCAGCTCGCAGCGCAGCAAAGGCCGCGGTGTACCGTGCCCATAAGTGGGACGGTCGAGATCGAGAATCACGAGACGTCCACCCGGACGCATCGCGGTGGCGAGATTCCAGAGCAACGCGAAGGGCTGCTCGATCTCGTGATACATGTGAATCATGATCGCCACGTCCACGCTGGCGCTCGGTAAGCGCGGGTCGTGCGCATCGCCACGCACGACCTGCACGTTACCCATCCCTTCGCGCCGTACGCGTCGTTGCAGCAAAGTGAGGTAATCGGGAATGATGTCCTGTCCGAATACCCGACCGGATGCACCGACCAGCGGCGAGAGTCGGGACACGTAGTAGCCGTCGCCGGCGCCGATATCGGCGACCTGCTGGCCCTGCCGAATCTTCGCCAGTTCTATCACGCGCGTGAACTCGCCCACGTCATCGCGGTCATCCTCATCGCTCCATCGCGGCGCGACGATGTCCGCCACCGGTCGCATCGGGTTCGGAAACTCACTGGCCGGCGCGCCCGGCGGGGCCGCCGGACCGATCGTGTCTTGTTCTGCGGCCACGACGCCAGCGGTCGTGTTGCCGTTTCGGTCGGCTGACGCGCCGCACGCGAATGCCGCCGCGACGACGATCAGCGGCCACCATACACGGGTCATGTGGTGCTCGGTAAATCGGTACGTGAATGCACGCGCAGGGCGGCCACACGTCGGCCATCCATCGCGACGATCTCGAGTTCTCCGCCAGGATACGTCACGCGATCGCCGATCTTCGGAAGTCGACCCAGCATCGCGAACGCGTAGCCGCCAAGCGTCGACCAGTCGCCTTCGGGAATCGGTAGCTTGTGATCCGAGCGTACGTCGACGAGGGACATGGAGCCGGCGAGTTCGAGCACGCCGTCGAAGAGCAGGGCATCGCGTGACAGCGGATCATACTCGTCGGCGATGTCACCGATCACTTCCTCGACGAGATCTTCCAACGTCACGATGCCGGCCGTTCCGCCGTATTCATCGAGCACGACCGCGAGGTGGGCCCGTGTGCGTCGCAGATCATCGAGCACGCGTTCGGCCGCGCGCGTCGCCGGAACGAATATCGGATCGCGCAAGTGATCGCGAAGCGAGAACGACTCGGGATGTTCATGGAGCCAGAAGTCCTTCGCGAGAAATACACCGACGATGTCATCGGGCGTCTCGCGATACACCGGATAGCGCGAGTAGCGCTCGCGCCGCAGCGTCACGATCAGCTCGTCGAGTTCCACGTCTTCGGCAATCGCGATCATGTCGGTTCGCGGGCGCATCACGTCGAGCGCCTTCTTGTTGTGGAAGTCGAACACGCCCGCCAGCATCGCCGAGTCGGACTCGTCGAGCGTACCGTGCGCCCGCGCCTGCATCACGAGCAGGCGCAGCTCTTCCGCACTGTGCACATGTCCAGCTTCGGACACGGGTTGAACGCCGAGCAACTTGAGCAACCGGTTGGCGGTGCCATTCAGAAAGCCGATGAAGGGCGACATGACTCGCGAGAAGAGCATCAACGGGCGGACCACCCACCGGCTCACGGTCTCGGGACGCGCCAGGGCGATCGACTTGGGCGCCAACTCGCCGAGCACGATGTGCAGAAAGGTGATTACCAGAAACGCGACCGCGATCCCGGCTCCGGTGTGCACGGCGCCCGTCGCCGGCTCGATGCCCACCGCATGCAGCGCGCGATCCACCAGCACGGCGATGGCCGGCTCACCGATCCAGCCGAGGGAAAGAGACGCGAGGGTGATGCCCAGCTGTGTACCCGAAATATATCGGTCCAGCTGGCTGAGGGCACGCTGCACCACCTTGGCGCTGCTGTCCCCCTCGGCGGCCATCTGGTCGATGCGGCTCCGCCGCACCGCCACCAGCGCAAACTCTGCGGCAACGAAGAACGCGTTGAGCAGCACCAGCAACAGCACCATCAGCAATCGTCCCGAAGCCGAACCGAACGTGATGGTCTCGACGACGGGCAAAGAAGGGTCAGCAAGCATACTGAAAGGAAACGGACAGGCCGATGATTCGTCAGGGTAGTGCAATCTGCACGACTGCCGGGCATTCCGCTTTTACGGCTTTCTGCAAGACTCACGACATCCGTGCGCTATACCCCCGCGATCCCCCAGGTCCCGATCCAGGAAATGCTCGACCCGCGCCGCGTGCTGCGCTGGGTCTGGCTGGGCCGAGTCGTGCTCTCCTGTGCGATCCTGGTGGCCGCGGTATTCGTGTGGAGCGAAGCCGCCCCGAGCGATACCCTGATCGCCACGCTGGCGTTCGCCGGTGCCACGCTGGCCACCATCGGCTCGGCGTTCTACGGCGAGTTTGAACGCCGCACGCTCGGTCTGAGCTTCTATGGACTGCAGTGCGCAATCGATTTGGCGCTGGTGACGGCGGTCGTGCACATCACGGGTGGATGGAGCTCCCAATTCGCCGCCCTCTACATCCTGGTCATCGCCAGCGCGGCCCTGTTGCTCCCCTTCCGCGGAGGGGTCGCGGTGGCAGCTGGCGCCTGCCTGCTGTACGCCGCCGATGTGATCCTGCTGCGGCCGGGTACGCCGTATGTGGGAATAACTGTGCAAATCGCCGTGTTTGTCGTGGTGGCGATCGGCTCCGGATATGTCTCGTCACGATTGCGTCAGGCGGGCATGGGTCGCGAGGCGCTCGCTGCGCAGTTGGCGAAGGTACAGCTCGAGGCTGCCGACATTCTGCGAACGATTCGGTCCGGCATCATGACGGTCGACGCCCAGGGACGGTTGCTGTATGCCAATCCCGCCGCGTCCGATCTGCTCGGTCTCGATCTCCGCTCGCTGGTCGGACGGCCGCTGTTGCACACGCTGCTCGGCGTGTCGCCGCAGCTGGCCACGCTGCTCGAGCAATCGTCGCGTGACGGCGTGCGCACCACGCGCGCCGAAGGCGTGATCCATCGTGCAGGCGAGACCGTGGAGATCGGTGTGACGACCACGATCGCCAACGGCACGAGCCAGGACGGCGGCGTGACCGCGACCGCGATCTTTCAGGATATCTCGGACAGCAAGCGCATTCAGGCGCTGCACATTCGTGCCGAGCGTTTGCAGGCCGTGGCCGAGCTGAGTGCGTCGTTGGCACACGAGATCCGAAATCCGCTGGCGTCGATTCGCAGCGCGACCGAACAGTTGGCCCGTCGTCGCGCCCGTTCGCTGGAGCCGACCGCGGACGATGACGATGAGCGCATCCTGCACGATCTCGTGGTGCGCGAGGCCGACCGGCTCAGCCGACTGTTGGCGGACTTCCTCGACTTCGCCCGAGCCCGCGTAACGCGCGTGAGCCGCATCGATCTCGGCTCGATCGTGAACGCCGCATCGATGATCGCGGCGTCGCATCCCGACCGACGCGACGGCGTGCAAGTGCAGGTGAGGGTGGCGCCCGACTTGCCGCCGGTGGAAGGCGACGAAGATCTGCTCCATCGCGCCGTCTTCAATCTCGTGCTGAATGCCGTTCAGGCCGTGGGGCCCGGGGGGCACGTGTTCATCCAGGTCGATCGCTTCCGCCCAACCGGCGAGCACGGCGCGGCGTCGGCGCTCCTCACGGGCGAGTTGCTGACCGTGAGTGTCACGGACGACGGCCCCGGTGTTCCTCCGGAGCTGAAGGACCGGCTGTTCGAGCCGTTCGTCACCGGGAAGGCCGGTGGGACCGGACTCGGCCTGCCCGTGGTCCATCGCGCCGTCGAAGCACATCGCGGTGTGGTGCTGGTCGACTCGCTCGCCCAAGGCACGCGCTTCACGATGCTGCTCCCGACCGCCGGCAACAACGATTCGTCTCGCCGTGGGGAAACGCCTGTGCACAAGACTGTCCCCTTCGAGCCGACTCTCGACGAGTCGACTCTCCACGAGTCGACTCACGCTTCGCTTTCTCGCCTTACTGGAGTTGCCTCGTGACCCCTCCCGCGCTCGCCGGTGACGCTCCGCGCGTGCTCATTGTGGATGACGAGCCGGGCATTCTCGACTCGTTGCGCATTCTGCTCAAGAACGAAGGCTTCATTCCGTTCACGGCGCAGGGTGGTCGTGCCGGTGTGGAGCGCATTCCCGAGCTGCGTCCCGATATCGTGCTGACGGACGTGCGGATGCCCGATGTGAGCGGTGTCCAGGTGTTGAGCACGGCGCGTCAGGTCGATCCCGACATGCCGGTGATTCTCATGACGGCGCAGGCCACGTTGCAATCCGCAATACAGGCGGTAAACGAAGGCGCGTTCTACTACATCCAGAAACCGTTTCGCAACGACGAGCTCCTGGCGATTCTACGACGCGCGGCCGAACATCGAAAGCTGCGCGCCGAGAACACGACGCTGAAGCAGGAGATCAAGCGGCGCGAGCGCACCACCAGCGGGCGTCCGATCGGACGCAGCAAGTCATGGCTCGACGTGCTGCGTCTCGCCGAAACCGTGGCGCCCACCGATTCGACGGTGCTGCTGACTGGAGAGTCGGGGACGGGTAAGGAAGTGATCGCGCGCTATATCCACGAGCTGAGCACGCGATCGGACAGCAGCTTCCTGTCGATCAACTGCGGTGCGCTCCCCGAGTCGCTGCTCGAGAGTGAGCTCTTCGGTCATGTGAAGGGCTCGTTTACCGGCGCGGTGAAGGACAAGACCGGTTTATTCACCGCGGCCAATCAAGGCACGTTCTTCCTCGATGAAATCGGCGAGACGACCGCATCGATTCAGGTCAAGCTGCTGCGCGTGCTGCAGCAGCGTGAAGTGATTCCAGTGGGCGCCACCGAAGCGGTCAAGGTAGACACGCGCGTGCTGGCGGCGACGAATCGCGACCTCGAAGAAGAGATCAAGCGCGGTAGCTTCCGCGCTGACTTGTTCTATCGACTGAATGTGATCGCGGTGCACCTGCCACCGCTGCGGCAGCGTCAGGACGACATCCCGCTTCTGGCAGAGTCGTTCCTGGCGCGCAGCGCGACGCTACGCAACGAGAGCGTAAAGATGCTGCGCGACGATGCAATCGACGCGCTGATGGCCTACTCTTGGCCTGGCAACGTGCGCGAGCTCGAGAATGCGCTGGAGCGTGCCGTCATTTTATGTACCGGTTCGGTGATCGACCCCGATGCCCTGCCGGAGCGCGTGACTGCCCGTCGCGCCGAGCCGCTGGTGAGTGAACGCACGCCGGTGTCTCCGACGCTGGAAGCGATCGAGCGCGCGTACATCCAGTGGGTGTTGCAGAACGAAGGTGGCAACAAGAGTCGCGCGGCCGACATGCTCGGTATCGATCCCTCCACGCTTTATCGCAAACTTGCCCGTTACGGAGAAGCTTGACCATGCATGCACGGATGCGACGTCGCACCGGTTTCACGATCATCGAACTGTTGATCGTCGTGCTCATCATCGGAATTCTGGCGTCGGTGGCGATCACCAAGTTCGGCGACTCGAAGCGACGCGCCTATGTCACTGCGATGAAGTCGGATCTGCGTGGATTGGCGACGGTGGCCGAGTCCCGCTTCGTGACGGACAATTCATATGCGGACGTGGTGGTACCGCAAGGTTCGGCCGGTGTCACCCTCACGTTCGTCGGCACGACAACGGGGTGGTCGGCCACGGCGACGCACGTCGGTGTGCCGATTACGGAATGTACGATGGCGGCAGGATCGGCGCTGGCGGCGAACGCGCCTCGCGAAGCGGTCTGTCCGTAGCGACGCGCGCGCGACGATGGCCATTGCATGCTGCAATGAACCTTGCAAATGGTAAGACGCGATACGCCGAGTAGACCCGCGTTGGAATGGTGCAAGTGTTTCAAGTGCAGGGGGTTAGCGTATTTGCCACAACGTGGCAAGGCTGATGCTGATAGCTACGGTGTCGCGTAGGACACCACCGTCGGTGGCCGACGTCGTCAGACCCCCACTGGAGAAGTCACAATGAAGCGCGCTCGCAAGGGATTCACCCTCATCGAACTCCTGATCGTTGTCGTCATCATCGGCATCCTCGCCGCGATCGCGATCCCGAAGTTCGCTGAGACGAAGCGAAAGGCCTACATCACAGCCATGAAGTCTGACTTGAAGAACATGGTGTCCTCTGCCGAAGCATGGTTCTCCGACAACAACACCTATGTCGGTTACGTGGCGCCGACGGGTTCGGCGGGCGTCACGCTCACGTTCACGGGTGCGGCGACGGGGTGGTCAGGCACGGCGGTGCATGCGAACGCGGCCGGCGCCACCTGCTTGATCGGCACTGGCACGAGCACGCCGGCTACGCTCGCGGAAGGCCAGCCGGGCGGCGCGGCCTGCAACTAAGGTTGCATCCGGGTGAAGCAATGCTCCACCCATGTAGGACTACCAAACGGGGGGAAGGGGTCGAGCACGTGCTCGACCCCTTTGTCGTTCCCGCTGGCGCGATCGGGGTATTCTGCCGAAAGATCGCGGAATGACAGGGTGCTGCGGGTGGGCCAGGTGCGGGCTGCGTTCGCAACGCGTTCGTGGTGAACGACTTGCGAATGTACGATGTCGTGGTACGCGCTGTGCCTTGATAGCAGTCGACGACGCGAGCATCAGGTTCGCGCGCCTTCTTCTACGGAGCTCCTAATGCAGCGCACTCGCAAGGGTTTCACCCTCATTGAACTCCTGATCGTTGTCGTCATCATCGGCATCCTCGCCGCGATCGCGATCCCGAAGTTCGCTGAGACGAAACGAAAGGCCTACATCACGGCCATGAAGTCCGACCTCAAGAACATGGTGTCCTCGGCCGAGGCGTGGTTCTCGGACAACAACACGTACGTCGGCTATGTCGCGCCGGCGGGTTCGGCCGGCGTCGCGCTGACGTTCGTGGGTGCGGCGACGGGTTGGTCGGGCACGGCGGTGCACCTGAACGCGGCCGGCGCAACCTGCTTGATCGGTACGGGCACGGCCACGCCGGCTACCCTCGCGGAAGGCCAGCCGGGCGGCGCTGCCTGTAGGTAATTACCCTGTCGGCGCAGCCGCTGCAGCACGCCAAAGGGGTCGGGCTTTCGCCCGGCCCCTTTGGCGTTGGCGGCCGGGAAACGGCAAGCAAGCGCGACGCGATCGTGTTGCAGATTGCCTAGAGAATCGCGAAATGAAATCGCGGCACCGACGACCGTGCATGGTACGTAATATGGAAGCTGTTCAGAATAAACGACTTACAGCTGCCGGTCGGCGTGGTACGCGCGTTGCCAGACATGTCGTCAACGAAACGGGCATCGAGGCCCGGTCGCACCCCCCCGAATGGAGACGGACTATGAAGCGCACCCGCAAAGGCTTTACCCTGATCGAACTGCTCATCGTTGTCGTGATCATCGGCATTCTCGCCGCGATCGCGATCCCGAAGTTCGCCGAAACGAAGCGCAAGGCTTACATCACGGCCATGAAGTCCGACCTGAAGAACATGGTGTCCTCGGCCGAGGCGTGGTTCTCGGACAACAACACCTACGTCGGCTATGTGGCGCCGGTGGGTTCGGCCGGCGTCGCGCTGACGTTCGTGGGCGCGGCGACGGGCTGGTCGGGCACGGCGGTGCATCTGAACGCGGCCGGCGCGACCTGCTTGATCGGTACGGGCACGTCCACGCCGGCTACCCTCGCCGAAGGCCAGCCGGGCGGCGCAGCGTGCAGGTAGGTTCGTGCCGGCATCGGCGGTACGTGTGATCGCACTGACGACGTAACATCACTGTCCCGGTGGTTACAGCGGGCAGCGACAGAGGGGCCGAGCAAACGCTCGGCCCCTCTTGGCTTCTCGGGGGGCTTGCCCTGGCCTCGCCTCGCCCAGTTGCCTCCGGAGCTCGCGTCACGCATCCTCCGCAGGTGCTCGCCATCCCGACTCCCCGTATCCATCAACGACTCAAGCAGGTGCTCGCCCTTGCCAGCGGCAGTGCGCTGGCGGCGATCATCCTGACCATGTGGGTCACCGAATACCTGCCAGCCTACGTCCGGTGGCCGCTCGTGGCGCTGCTGGTAATCATGGTGTCGGTCGTGTGGGCCAGTGTGTTGCGACGACAAGTCGTGGCGCTGGTCGAGGTGCCACTGGCGCAATGCGTCGACGCGGCCGAGGCGATTGCCGACGGCGACAACAGTCGCCGGGTGCCGGTGGGAAACACGCACGAGTTCGCGCAGTTGGCGACCAGCATCAATCGCATGACGGAGCAGATGCTCGCCGCCACGCAGTCGAGGATGCGCGTGGAGAAACTCGCGACCATGGGACGGATCGCCGCAGGCATCTCGCATGAAATCGGCAATCCGGTGTCGGCCATCGCGAACTATGCGCACGTGCTGCGGATGCGGACCACCGACGTGCCGGGGACGACCGAGCCGATTGATGCTCTCGAGCGCGAGATCGCGCGCATCGATCGCATCATGCGCGGCCTGCTCGATTACGCGCGGCCGCGGCGGCTGACGCCCAAGCCGATTGTCGTCGATGAGGTGATCGAAGACGTGGTCCGCTTGCTCGACGACCAGGGAATCGTTCGCCGTTTCCGTGTCACCCGAGGTCTCGAAGCGCCCGACGGTGTTGTGTACGCCGAGCGGCACGACCTCGAGCAGGTGTTCGTGAATCTGTTGCTGAACGCGGTCGATGCCATGGATCGTGAGGGGGACATCGTAATCAATAGCCGCATCAACGATGCCGAGTCGCTCACGGAGGCCATCGACAAGCGCCGCACCGATCCGACGCCGCAGCGCTGGACGCACCGGCCCAGCAAGCGCGCGTTGGCCTGGCTGGCCCGTCCGGAGTCCCCCTCTCGATTTCTGCAGATCGTGATGGCCGATTCGGGCACCGGCGTCGCACCGGAAGACGCCGAACGTATTTTCGAACCGTTCTTCTCCACGAAACAGCCGGGCAAGGGTACCGGACTCGGACTCGCGATCGTGGCGAGCACGATCGAAAATCTGGGTGGGACGATCTGGGTGCAGCGGGCGCGCGAGGGCGGCGCCGCATTCGTGATCCTCTTGCCGCTTCACTCTGGGTCCAGTGGTCTCCCAGCCATCGCGTCCGACGAGCGCTCCGCAGTGTCATGATCCTGCGCGCACGATTCTGGTGACACTGGTGGGCACGCGTCGCACTACCGTGTGACCATGCCTCCTGTCTCCCTTTCACTCGCCTCATCGCCACCGTGCTTGCGCCTGCGTCCGCGTGGCGGATATCTCCTCGTCGAGTGCCTCATGGCGCTCGTCCTCGTGGCCGTCGCCAGTCTCCTGCTCGCGGCCACGTCGGTCTCCGTGGTCACGCTGGGCGATGACGCGCTCCAGCTGGCTCGCGCGCAACGCGAAGTGGGGAATGCGGCCGGCTCCGCCCTGCTGGCGCCGTGTGATACGGCCACGCGCAGCGTTGCAACGACGCGCTGGCCAACGTCACGAGTGCGGATCGATGAGGCGCTGACGACCGTGGGCGCGCTGCACCGTGGTCGTATCGACGTGCACTGGACGGCGTCGGCGCTCGCCACGGCCGCCGCGCGCGATTTGCATGTGAGCACTGCCGGACGGTGCCGGTGAAGCGCCACGAGTCCCGGCGACGCGAGTTCCGGCGTCGCGGAGGAACGCTCGTGGAGCTGCTGATCGCGCTCCCGATCGCCGCACTCCTGGCCGTCGCCGCGGCGGCCACCCTGATCGGTGGCTGGCGACTTGCGCGACGGGCGGCGTCCTCGCAGGGCGGTACGCGCGAATTGCGACATGCCCAGGCCGCCTTCGAAGCGGAGCTGCGTCCGCTGCGCGCAAGGGATATCCACGTGGTGACCGACACCGCGGTGGAATTCGACGCACTGCTTGGCGTGGGTGTGGTCTGCGCCACAACCCTCGGCGCGGTCGGTGCGGCCAATAGCGTGGAGGTAGCGTCGGCGGATCCCGCCGATCCTCGTGGCGCGTCTTGGGCGAGCAGCGTGCAGGTCGGCGACGCGCTGTCGCTGTGGCGCATGAACCCCGACACGCTCGCGTCGCTGGTCGAACTCCGCACCACGGTGCGCGCCATCAGTTGGGGATCGGCGTGCGCCGCCTCGCCATGGATGGCCGGCTGGGCTGATCGGCGCACGGTGCGACTCACGCTCGCCGATGCGAGTCCGTCGCCGATCATAGTCGGCGCGGCGGTCGCCATCCGTCGTCGCACGCGCCTGTCGTTGTATCGCAGCGGAGCGTTATGGCATCTGGGTAAGCGTACGCGGGTCGGCGGCGCGTGGGACGTCGTGCAGCCCGTTGCCGGTCCATTGCTGGCGGCCGCACAAGGCGGCTTATTGATGCGTCTGCTGGACGGCGCGGGCGCCGTCACGCGCGCCACGACGGATGCCGCCGCGCTGCGCCTCGAGCTGCGCGCCGATCGCGCGCCAGACGGTCGGTCGGCAGCGCGCCGTGATACCGCCGCCTTCGATGTCGTCCTGAGGGCCGAAAGTGCGCAGCGCCGTCGCTGAGCGCGCCCGTCGCGTGCCGCGTCGCGCCGGGTTCGTCCTACCTTTCGTGGTGGTGACGACGGCACTCGTCGCGGTGCTTGCCCTGGCTGCCATCAACACGATGTGGCGCAGCTATCGTGCGACTCGACTCGCCGCCAACGGCGTACGCGCCCAGTTCGCGGGCGACGAAGGCCTGGCGCTCCAACTCGACTCCTGGCCCGCTGAGTCATTGGCGGCGATCGCGCCCGGCACCACACTCTCTACGCGCGTCACGACGGCGGTAGGGGACAGCGTGCGCGTGCGGATCACGCGCACGCAGCCGCTGGTGGCATGGCTGACCGCTGATGTCGCGCTCGATCCAATGGGCACACCGGGTGTCGTGCACCGACACGTCACACGCGCCGTCGCACTCGAGCCTCCGGCGCTGCCGATCGTCGGAGCCCTCACTGCCATCGTGGCCGTGCACGCGCAGAATCCCACCACGATCGACGGACGTGATCTCGCCGACGCCGCCGATGCCTGTGGTGCGCTACGGGATACCCTCTCGCGCGTACCCGTCGCGGCGACCGCGCTCATCGATGCACCAGTGGGCTCGTGGGTCGGTCAGCCGGCGTCGGTGCGGCTCGCCGATAGTGCAACTGTACGCGTTGCGTTCAACCAGGCGTGGAGTGCGTTGACTACGCGGAGTGCCGTTCGCGCGTCGAATGCGAGGCCGCAGCGGCTCGCACCGTTACCAGGGTGGCACGCTCTGTTACTTGACGGACCGATCGTTTCCTTGCTCGCGCCCGCGCGATGGCGTGGCCTGCTCGCCGTGAACGGCGATCTCGTGGTCACCGGTAGCCTCGAAGTCGATGGCGTGCTGGTGGTGCGCGGACGACTCGACGCCCGCGGCGCGGCGCTACGCATTCGTGGCGCGCTCGTCGTCGCTTCACTCGGAAACTCCGTCGTGGAGCTCGGTGATGATACTCGCGTACGTTACGATCGGTGCGCGGTGCAGATGGCGATGGCCACCGTCGCGCTACCCCGTGCGCAGCCGTTTTCTCTCTGGTATTCCCCGTTGCTCTGACCGCCACGCGGTCAGAACGCCCGATGGCGGATCGCGTGAAAACTGGCCGTCACTGTCACGGTCTGGGCAGTCGTACCACCTGTCACCCCTGCAGGGAGCGTTACCTCGTGAGGGGACGGTCGTTTGCAGGGAGACGTTCCGGGTGTAGGCAGGTCAATCTGTCCTCTCGGTGCGCTCAGTGCCGAACGGCAGCGTGCAAACCACCAGGACAACCCCAACAGCCATGGCGCTCTTCGGCCGCAAGAAAATCACCATCGGACTCGATGTCGGTTCTGGTCTCGTGAAAGCGGTGGTCATCGACCATAGCGGGCCCACGCCGGAGCTGGTCAAGGTCGTCATCACGCCGCTCAACGACACCGCAATTGTCGAAGGCGAAGTGATGGATCATGGCATCGTTGCCGATGCGATTCGCCAGACGCTCGAAGCGACCGGCGTAAAGACGAAGAGCATCGTGGCAGCCGTGGGCGGACGCGACGTGATCGTCAAGAAGATCTCGATCGAGCGCGTGAAGGAAGCACAGGCACGCGAGCTGATGCGGTGGGAAGCCGAGCAGCACGTGCCGTTCGACATGGACTCCGTCGAACTCGATTTCCAGGTTCTCGATCCGGACGGAGACGGTCTCGACATGAGCGTCCTGCTCGTCGCAGCCAAGCGGGAACTGGTGGAAGCGAAGCGGCACCTCCTCGAGGACGCGGGGTCCCCGCCCTCGGTGATCGATGTCGATGCCTTCGCGCTGCACAATGCGTTCGAGGCGAATCATCCGGATGCGATGCAGGGTACGGTGGCCCTGCTCAACATCGGCAACGAGCAGACGAACCTCAACATCCTCGACGAGGGCGTGCCCATCCTGACGCGCGATCTTGGCGTCGGGACGCGCCGTTTCCGCGAAGATGTGCAGCGTGAACATGGCCTCAGCGGAGACGAGGTCGAGAATATGCTGCGCAGCTTCGATCGCTCGGCGCTGCTCGACGGCACCATCGCCCTGCGCGGTGAAGAACTCGCGGTCGGTCTCGAGCGCGCCGCCACGTTCCTCGCCTCGTCGTCGCGCAACTTCGGTCAGATCCGCGCCGTGTATGCCTGCGGCGGCGGATCGCGCGTGCCGGGCTTGCTGGCGTGGCTCTCCGATCGTCTGCGCATTCCGGTTCAGTCGGCCAACGCACTCGCCCGGATCACCGTGCGAGAAGGCGCGCTGGAATTCCTGTCCACCGATGAAGTCGCACCGCTGCTGATGTTGCCGGTGGGACTCGCGCTGCGCGCTGCGGCCTGAGGAATCCGACCATGATGCTACAGATCAATCTCCTCCCCGGATCGAAGAAAACGTCGCGTGGGGCCGGCAGCCTGGCCGGCTCGATCGGCGCCATCGGCGCGTCGGTGCGCGACCCATGGCTCGTCGGTGCGGCTGGCTCCGTCATCGTCGCCTGCGCCGCCGTGGGTCTCCTCTTCTCGGCGCAGAACGCGCGCGCCGGCGAAGTCACCGACAAAGTCGATCGTGCCGTGCGTGATTCGACACGCTATGCGAAGGTGCTCGACGCGCGTCGCAAACTGATCGCCGAGCGTGACTCGGTACAGCGTCAGTTGCAGATCATTCGCACGATCGACGAGAATCGCTACAACTGGGCGCACATCCTCGACGAGCTCAGCCGCGCGCTACCCGCGTACACGTGGCTGACGACGCTCGAGCAGACGAGCAAGGCGCCGCTGCCCCCTGGTGCGGATACCCTGGCTGGAGTGACTACGTCGGCGCCGGTCACGGCTGCTGCGAAGGCCAAGCAAGCGGCCGTGGTACATGACATCATCGATGTCCATCCACCGCTCACGTTCCGTGTTGTCGGACAGACGGTCGACATCCAGGCGCTCACGATGTTCATGCGGCAAATGGAGAGCTCTCCCTTCATCCAGCATGTCGCGCTGACCAAGTCGGAAATCGTCATTGTCGAAAGCAAGGACGTAACGCAGTTCGAGTTGTCGGCGGAGTACGAAGTGCCGCCTCCGGGCGTGGTGCGAACCTCGCCCCTCGTCGTTCCCGTGCGCTGACCAGAGACTACAATGGCACTGCTCCCTCAGACCCAGCGTGATCAGGTCAAGCTCCTGATCGGCTTCGCGGCTCTCGCCCTCGCCGCAGCGTACTACGTCTACCCCTATGCCGCCCGCGAAGAGCAACTCGCGTCCGACCTCACGCGCGTGGCGGAACTCGAAGACGCCAATCAGCGCGCCGCACGAGAATTCGCGTCGGGCAGCATCGAGAACCTGCGTATCCAGGCGGCGGAGAATCGCTCCACCCTGCTGGTCATGCGGCGACTCGTACCCACCGGTAACGAAGTGCCGGCGTTGCTCGAAGAAGTCAGCACGGCGGCCCGTCGCGCCGGACTGGACGTCGGCGGCGTGCAGCCCGAACCGGTCATTCTCGGCGAACGCTTCGACACGTATCGCTATACCGTCACCATTATCGGTGGCTACCATCAGTTTGGCGAGTTCCTCGCCAACGTCGGTTCACTCGCCCGCATCGTAGCGCCCGTGAACTTCTCGATTGTCGCCGGCTCGGGACCCAACGCGCCGCGTAACGTCATCAAGACGTCGGAGAAGGACGCGCTGGCTTCCACGATCACGCTACAGACCTACGTCGAGAAGACGACGCCGGCCAAGCCCGCCGCCAAGGAGCATTCGTCATGAGACGCCTCACCATTGTCGTCGCCGCGCTCGCGCTGAGCGCTACGGCCTTGAGCGTCGGCGCACAGCAGCCGGTTCGCCCCACACCGGCGCGCACTGTTTCCGGAGAGTCCGCCGGTACGGTCGGTCCGAGCGCTGCCCCCAGGAAGTCCGCAGGCATACCTACTGAAATCACGCTGCAGCGCGAAACGTTCGCTTACAACGGCGGCGGACGGCGTGATCCGTACAAGTCGCTCATGAGCAGCAGCGATGTGCGCCCGTTGCTCAGCGACCTGCGCCTCACGGCCGTCGCCTTCGACCCGGTCGGCGCCGGCAGCAACTCCGTCGCCATTCTGCGCGATACGTATTCGAAGCAGCAGTACCGCATACGTGTCGGACAGCAGCTTGGACGGCTACGAGTGGCCGCCATCCGTCAGAAGGCGGTGCAGTTCACCATCGAAGAATTCGGATTCAACCGGCAGGAAACGCTGCCACTCAGCAGCGATACGACGAAAGTGAGGAAGCCATGATGGGACCGACGACCGTTGCAGTGATCTCCGCGCTCCTGGCGCCTGGCGCTCTCGCGCTGGCGCAGGTAAACGCCCCGGCGGACTACGCTGCCCCTTCGGCCCATGTGGCCATCACCTCCTTTTCCGAAGTGCCGACGCGTGGTCGCGTGCTGGGCATCGCCGTCGCGCCTGCCACGGCGGGCGCCGACATCGTGCTCTCGCTCGACTCGAGCGTCACACTCAAGCACTTCACGCTCGACAAGCCCTCACGCATCGTGGTCGATCTCGGCGGCGCCAATCTGGCGATGCGCTCGAACTACGACGGCAAGGCTCGCGGCCCCGTGCGTAATCTGCGTGTGTCGCAGTACCGCGCAGACACGGTTCGCCTCGTGATCGATCTCGACGGCACGCACAGCTATACTGTTGTTCGCGAGGGCGGTCAGGTCCGTGTCGCACTGAGCGCTCCGGCGGTCGCGTTCGCTCGGTGGGGATCGAACCCCAGCGCTGGGGAGCTGTCGTCGCACGTCGCCGCCGGGCGTCTCGACCAGCAGATGCCGATCGCAATGGTGTCCGCGCCGATAAGCGCGAAGCCGGTTGAGGCGAAGCCGGTCGAAGCGAAGTCGGTCGAGGCCAACCCCGTTGAACTGCGGCAGGTTGAAACGCCGGTCGTGAAGGCGGCGCCGGCACCCGTCGTCGTCGACGACCACTCCAGCGATCCGCTCACCGCCCGTACGCCGGCCACGACTTCGTCCATGGCGGCCGCGCGCCGGCAGCAGCAGAAACCGCGCATTACGGTCAGCTACGATGGGACGAACATCCGTGACGTGATTGCGGCCTTCGCCACGTTTTCGGGACGCACGATCATCGTCGGTAAGGATGTCTCGGGTGACGTGACCGCCGACATCGCCGACAAGCCGTGGGATGTCGCCCTCCAGGCCATCCTGCAGGCGCAGGGGCTCGCGGCCACCGAAGATGCCAGCGGTATCATCACCGTCGACAGCTATCGCAACCTCGCCACGAATCAGGCGCTCGAGCCGCTCGTGACGCAGATCGTCGACATCAACTACTCGAAGGCGACCGTGCTGCGCGGCACCGTACAACAGCTACTGGCCCGTGACTGCACCGGACTCACCACCATGGCCACCGGCCGTGACATGGGCATGCCGATGGGTCAAGGTGGCGGCGGTGCCGGCGGTGGGCAGCAGGATCAGACCGCCGGACAGGGCTGCGTGGTCCGCGGTTCGGTGGCCGCCGACAGCGCGACCAACAAACTGATCATCACCGAAGTGCCGTCGCGTCTGCCGGAAATCGTGGCCCGCATTCAGCAGCTCGATATCCGCACGCCCCAGGTCGCGATCAAGGCGAAGATCATCTTCGTGAATCGCACCGGCATCCAGGACATCGGACTTGCGTACGACCTCGGCACCGGCAACAAGCAGTTCTTTCAGCAGCTGGTGCCACGTATCGATCCGAACACCCTGCGCGCCGTCGACACCGATGGTGATGGTGTGCCGGACGCCACGGGCGGTGGCACGGCCTTCGAAGGCCCCGCCCGTATCGCCCTCGGTGGTAAGGCGCTCGCCGGTATTGCCAACGCCAACAACGCCATCAAGCCGAATGCGCTTAACCTGATCTACAGCACGGCGCTCGGTCGCTACCAGCTCACCGCGTTCCTGAACGCGCTGCAGACGTCGTCGCTGGCCGATGTGCAGTCCGAGCCGAGCATCACGATTCTGAACAACCGTAGCGCCGAGATCTTCGTGGGTCAGGAGATCCCGATCCGCGTCCTCGATGCGAGCGCCGGCGGTGGAGCACAGGGTGGTGGTGGCGGCGGCGGCGGCGGCGGCGGCGGCGGCGGCGGGCAGCAGCCGAATGCGGCGGCCTTCTTTCCCCGCGCCATGGTGTCCAAGGAAGAGGCGGGTATCAAGCTCTCCGTGACGCCGCAGATCACCAACAATCGGATGGTACTACTCCAGATCAAGGCGGAGAACTCGAGCGCGGAGATCGCGTCCACCGACGTGGGCGTGATCTTCAACCGCCAGCGTGCGGAGTCACAGGTGCTGGTGGCAGATGGCGAAGCAGCCGTGATCGGCGGCCTGACCGTTACCGAGACCAACCGCTTCCGCAGCGGCATACCGATTCTCATGAATCTCCCGTTCGTCGGTCGTTTGTTCTCGCAGAACTCCAAGAACGAATCCAAGCGCGATCTCCTCATCCTGGTGACCCCGCACATCCTGGATGATGGCCCGATCCCGCCGAGCCGCTGACGCAACGAGGACTCACATACTCATGTCTGCATACATTGCTGGTCGCCGTTCGCTGCGGCCCACACCTCGCACCGCCCGCCCGGCTGCTCTCGTGGCGCTGGTCGCACTCACCGCCCTCGGCGCGTGCAGCGGTGACGAAGTTTTCGATCCGCCTTTCCGGGACACGATCGTACCGCGTGTTCAGGTGACGAAAGGGAACACGGTCGCGGACACGCTGCTGTCCATGACCGTGAACGCCACGGACAACATCGGACTCAAGCGCGTTCGCGTGCTGCTGGCCGGTGGCATCAACGCCACGTACGACACCGTCATGACGACCGCCGTGACGTCACTCACGGTGAACGTGAATATCAAGGTGCCGACCAACGCGCCACTGGGCGCGACCGTAAACGCGCGGGCCATCGCCACGGACGGTGCCGGTAATCAGTCGGACACGGCGCGCGTCGCACTCACGGTCGGCAATCTCGCGCCGCCGCAAGCAATCGTGACGAGTCCGGTCACCGGATCGCCGGTCGTGAGCGGCAAGTCGCTCGTGATTTCGTTCTCCGGGAAGGCGCGCTACAAGGTGCGCACGCTGGGCTACGAAATCACCGGCGCGTACAACGTGAAGGACTCCGCGTCCTTCGGCAATCCGCTCAGAGACTCCGTGGCGGTGCTCGACACGCTCGTCGTGCCGGATACCGTGAAGGGGAAGATCATCACCGTCACGCCGTTCGTGACGGATTCGCTCAGCCAGCGCGTGCTGGGGACCGCCGTGCAGTACGCGATCCAGAGCAGAGACAGTGTAACCACCGTGCCGGTCGTTCGTACGGGCGTGGCCTCGCGTCTCGAAGTGTCCGATACCGTGTTCGTGGAAGCCACTGATCCAGTCGGTATCTCGGTGCTCGGGTACGAAGTCCGCAGTCTTGCCGGGCAGCTCATCCTGACCGACTCCGTGACCTCGACCGGAGGCTTCTCGACGCTGGTGCGCACGTTCCGCTCACGTGTACCGGTCACAGTGTTCCCGACGCTCGTCACCGTGACTGGCTTCGCGCGTAACGCGAACGGTCGTCGCGACGTGGCCCGCTTCGCGTCGGGTACTCTGCGCCTCGATACGGTGACCGTCGTGGCCGGCTACACCAGTCCTCTGCCCAGCGGCGGACAGGTAGCCGATGCCTTCTACTTTCCACGTACCGACCGGATCTATCTGTCGAACATCGAGCGCAACTGGCTCGAGGTCTACAACTTGCCCGACTCGACGTTCCGCGCGCCGATCGCCGTCGGCTCACGTCCGTGGGGTATCGCGCCGTGGCCGCGCAACCGTGACGGTGTCATGGGTGATACGCTGCTCGTGGCGAACTCCGGCGGAACGAACATCAGCTACGTCGATCTGCGAACGGGCACGACGGGCCGCGAAGTGTTCCGCTATGCGCTGCCCAATATCGTGGCCTACAGCATCACAACGGTGCGTGCTGAGGCCACCGATGCGCCGATCACGCAGCGCACGCTGTACGACTTCAGCGATCGGCCGCAGTATCTCGCCACCACCTGCAACGGTGCCAATACGCCGGGCGCGCCGTGTCGTGACGTGATCGCAGTGTACTCCACCACGCCCACGCCGGGCCAGTCGGTGCCGTTCCCGAACCAGGGGACGATCCGCTGGGAGAATCTCACCCAGCGCACGTCGCACTTCTTCTTCGAGCAGGCGATCGGCCAGTCGGTGGGTCGCTCGGACACGCTTGAAGTGGAGCGATTCGCCGCCGCAGGCTTCGGAAGGGACTCGATACTGGTTCCGTACAAGCAGAACGTCCCGAACGGCAACGGGGGATTCTTCTCCTACTCCATCGTGATCCGTCTCGACAAGCTGGCCTTCCGCGACACCACTTTCGTTCGCAGCTCGGGCAACTTCCGCCGCGCGGTCTTCGGTGAGGGCGGATCGGTGCTCGGCAGCCGGGCCATGGCGTATGACGCGACGATGGGCATGGACTCGACGCCACCCATCCCCGTGATCGACCGCGGTATCTCCCGACCGCTCGATGTGACCGACTTCGTGGCCAATACCTTTTCTCGTGTTCAGGGCGTCGGCATCAACTTCGACGGCGAGCTGAATGCCGTGAAGGGCGACTCCACGTACCTGTTCGATCGCACGCTGCGCCTGCAGGGCATCCTGCAGTCACGGCCGAGTGGTGGCGGACTCGACTTCCATCCGCTGAACACGGGGGTCAACTCGACGCTGCGCACTCGCCTGGCGTTCATCGCCTCCAGCGAGCCGGTCATCGATGTGTTCGACACGTACTGCTACCGAAAGATTGCGTCGATCCCGATCCGCGACCCGATCATCGGTCCGGTGCGCGCCACGACGCGTCCGAACGGCCAGCTGGTGCTGGTCGGCGCCACGATCCGCGGCGTGACCGTGGTGGCGTTGCCGGACAACTTCACCACCAGCTGCCAATAGGTTCTCGGCGCGCTGTCGAGTGAGCAGGGAAGGCAGCACGACCCCGGGGGCACTCGCTCCGGGGTCGTGCTGCGTTTACGTGGCATGCGCCGGCGGCCAATATTGTCCGGTTATGCTGATCGCCGCCGCCACTCACGCGCGGCGGAACCACCATCCACGTCGTCGTCCGACACCGGCCCGCAAGGTCTTGGTCGAGGCGGCGATCACGTGAGCGGGGCCATCGTGCGCTTCACCGCCGATTGGCGGGAGTGTTCTTGAATACGCAGCGCCGACAACATGTGGTTGTTCGCGTTGATCCGCACTGATGCCGTCCTCGGCGACCGCTGACGAACCGCTGAACGGCGGATTGGCACGAATCTTCGGGGATGGACCGCAACGACCAGTAGTGTCCCAACGTTCTCTAGAGGAGAAGGAGTGGGGCTCGAGATCAGCGTCTGAATAACTGGGTGGTGGCGTACGTAGTTGTTGGGGAGGGACTTGCTCGAACAGGGCCACACTCAGGATCTGTAGCATTTCGTACAGGCTATGCCGGTCAAGCTGGAGACCTTGCTTCGCGATCCAGATGTGCGTCTTCACGCGTGCTCGCTGGTCCCCAGGCACTGCCTGATGCGCCGGTGCGGCGTGATCCGCGGGAAGCACCACTCCACCCATGAACTCGTGGGCACCCCACTGATAGTGTTGCTATTCTTCGCGTGCCCTCGCGATCTTCGCGATCTTCGCGGACTTCGCGCGAACTGCGGTGCTGGCGGCTGCCGCGGAGCGATCGGAGAGCCAGCTGGTTCGCGCGAAGCTCGCGGAGCACGCGAAGCGACGCGAAGCACAGCACAAAGATGGAAATGGGCATCGGGCCGACGGACGGGGGCGCGGCGAGTCACCACTCCTGTTGTGGCGGTGCTTCGGTGCAGGACGGTCCCGCGCGCCTCCGCGCAAAAGACCGACATCCAGCGCCTCGTCGTTCACGTCGAGACCAGACAAAACGACGCCGTTCCCCAAGCAAATCAACCACATACACCGTCCTAATCCCAAAACGTTGGGACGCTACTAAACAACGACACCCTTTGCATGTATTGCGGGTCTGGCGGACGCGTCGTCGCGCGACACCGGCCCCGGAAGCACGGGTCAGGGGGATCGTCATCATATTCTGGACAGTGTTGCGCCTGGGGTACGTTCCCGAGGCACGTTCCCGCGGCACGATCGTACGGCACGTTCGTGTGACGACGTGCTCCCATCGCGCCGTGTCGCCTCGTACGTTGTGAGACGGGCTCCGGAACCACCGTAGCCCACCTGTCGTCTGCTCCGCACACTCATGCTCCGCTTCACCACCGCCGGCGAATCACATGGCCCGGCGCTCGTCTCGATTTTGGAAGGCATGCCAGCCGGCGTTCCGTTGCTGGCGGCCGACGTCGACACCGACCTTGCGCGCCGGCAACAGGGCTACGGACGCGGGCGCCGCATGCAGATCGAAACCGATCGTATCGAGTTCCTGTCGGGCGTCCGGGCCGGCGAGACACTGGGGTCGCCGATCGCGATGCTGATTCGCAACAGCGACTGGAAGAACTGGCTCGAAATCATGGACCCGGCCCCGCGGGACGGTGACGCGGAGGGTCCGCGAAAGCGACATGTGACCCGCGTGCGTCCGGGACACGCCGATCTCACCGGACTGCTCAAGTACGACCGCCGCGACGCCCGGGACATCCTCGAACGGGCCTCCGCGCGCGAGACGACCGCGCGCGTGGCCTCAGGGGCCGTCTGCCGCGTGTTGCTGCGGGAAGTGGGCATCTCTGTCGGATCGCACCTGGTGCACCTTGGCGGGGTCGATGCGGCCCGTCCTGTGGTGATGCCCGGTGATATCAACGCCGCGTCCGACGCGTCGCCGCTGCGCACGCTCGATCCCGTCGCCGAAGCCGAAATGATCACCCGCATCGACGCCGCCAAGAAGGACGGCAACACGTTGGGTGGTATCTGCGAAGTGGTGGTGACCGGACTGCCGGTGGGGTTGGGCTCGCATGTGTCCTGGGACCGACGTCTCGACGGCCGGCTGGGGCAGGCGATGCTCTCCATCCCGGCCGTGAAAGGCGTGGAAATCGGTCTCGGTTTCGAAACTGCCCGCCGCACCGGCGCCGACGTACACGATGAAATCGAGGCCGCTCCGGGGAACACGCGCATGGGCCATGTGCGGCGCAAGACGAACCGCGCCGGCGGCACAGAAGGTGGCATGACCACCGGCGAAGACCTGGTGATCCGGGTCGCCATGAAGCCGATCTCCACGCTCATGCGCCCACTCGGCACGGTTGACGTCGCCACCGGCGAAGCGGCATCGGCTGTAGCGGAACGCAGCGATGTGACTGCAGTACCCGCCATGGGCGTGATCGCCGAAGCGATGGCCGCATTTGTCTTGGCCGATGCGCTGCTCGAGAAGTTTGGCGGCGATTCAATGGGTGAGCTGCGTCGCAACCTCAGCGCCTATCTCTCCCGGTTGGACGAGCGGGTGGGGTGACCCGGCCAACCGGCCTTCAGATCGACGGGCACCTCGTGCTCGTGGGGCTGCCGGGTTCCGGCAAGTCCACCGTGGGTCGTGCGGTGGCGAAGCGTCTGTCTCGGCCGTTTCTCGACTTCGACACCGAAATCGAGAAGCGCGAAGGGATTTCGGTGGCGCGAATCTTCGCAGAAAAGGGGGAAGTGGCGTTCCGCGCCATGGAATTGTCGCTGACCCAGGAACTGGCCGCGGCGCCGCCCATGGTACTCGCACCAGGCGGCGGTTGGGTGACGATTCCAGGCGCCATGGTACTCCTTCGGCCGCCAGGGCGTATCATTTATTTACAGATTTCTCCGAAAGAAGCGCTGCGACGTCTCACCCGGTCCAGGATCGTGCGCCCGCTGCTGGCTCAAGCGGACCCCGCCATGGCCATGCATACGTTGTGGGAGCGGCGATCAGGGCTTTACGCCCAGGCCGACGTCATCGTACACGTGGAAAGTGTTGATTCACAACGACTTATTGATTCCGTGGTGGCGCTTGCCCACGACGGGACTCCCCGGATAGGTTAGGCTATGAACGATCGGTGGACGCCTGTCGTCGATGATTTGCGCGAAAGATTTGCGGCCGACACGGATATTGTGGAAGTCGAAGCCTATCTCTCGTCGCAAGGGTATGACCGGCGACAAATTGGTGAGATCCTTTCACTTCTTTATAGCGATACTGCACCAACCCGAGGGTCGGGTGGGGCCATGATGTCGCGCCACGCGCCGCTCCGTGTTCAGGGGCCGCATGAGCGCGGACGGTTCACCGCCGAAGCCTGGGGTTACCTGGTTATGCTGGGTGGCTCCGGAGCGGTGAATCTCAACGATTTTGAGCAGCTGGTGGAGCGCGCGCTCGTCCATATAGAGGGCCGCATCAACCTCGCCGATATCCGTGGAATGGCGGAAGACGTGGGGTTCGATGATGGGTCGATGGACGTCGAGCGGTCCCGGGTACACTGATCTGATGCCAATTACGAAGGGCACGACCGCGGCGGGTACCAGCGTGATAAAGCCTGCCGCCAAGAAGGCCGTGAAAAAGGTGGCCAAAAAGGCCGCCAAGAAAGCGGTGAAAAAATCGGCAGCGACGGCCACACGACTGGTTGCTGAGCCGTCGCCTTTGCGCGCCTCGGTGGCCAAACCGGCCACCAAAACGGTGGCCAAAACGGCGGTCAAGTCGGCAGCTAAAACCGCCGCCAAGAGGGCGGCCGCCAAGAAGGCCACCAGCACCAAGGCCCGCGCCCGGTCCCGCGTCGTCGATCCCCCTCCGGAAGACGATGAACCCGCGCCTGCCGGCGGCACCACGCTCGTCATCGTCGAGTCACCCGCGAAGGCCAAGACGATCGGCAAATACCTCGGCAAAGGCTTCACGGTAAAGGCCACCGTCGGTCATGTGCGAGACCTGCCGGCCAAGAAACTCGGCATCGACATCGAACACGGCTTCGCCCCCGATTACGTCACGATAGAAGGCAAGGAAGACATTCTCACCGAACTCAAGCGGGTCGCAAAGGGCGCCCGCGAGATCTTCATCGCTACCGACCCTGACCGCGAAGGTGAGGCGATCGGTTGGCATGTGGAACAGTTCTTCACGCAGCCGCCTCGGTACGCCGTCACGGCCCCGATCCGCCGCGTGATGTTCCACGAGATCACGAAGGCCAAGGTGCAGGAGTCGATGGCGAACCCGATGGATATCGACAACAAGAAAGTCGATGCCCAGCAGGCGCGCCGAGTGCTCGATCGCCTTGTAGGCTACAAAGCCAGTCCGATCCTGTGGAAGACGGTGAAGAAGGGGCTGTCCGCCGGTCGCGTGCAGACCGTCGCTTTGCGCATCATCGTGGAGCGCGAGCGGGAGATTCGCGCTTTCACGCCGGTCGAGTACTGGAGCATCGCGGCCGACCTGCAGAAGGGCACGCAGCCGTTCACGGCGAAGCTGCATCACATTGACGGCAACAAGCCGGAGATCACCACCGGAGCTGAAGCCGACCGAATTCTCGTCGATCTCAGGGGCCGCACGCAGTTCACGGTCACCGAAGTCAAGCGTCGCGAGAAGCGGAAGAATCCCGCCGCGCCTTTCACCACGTCCACGCTGCAGCAGGAAGCGGCCAAGAAATTAGGCTACGGCTCGAAGCGCACCATGCGTCTCGCGCAGGACCTCTACGAGGGCATAGACGTCGGTGGGGAAGAGGGCCAGGTCGGTCTCATCACGTACATGCGGACCGACTCGTCCCGCGTGTCCGAGACCGCAGCCGGTTCGGCGCGTGATTGGCTGAAAGCCGAATACGGGGAGTCGTACCTCGCGGCCGGCATGCAGCTCTATCCGAGCGGTAAAGCGAACGCACAGGACGCCCACGAAGGCGTGCGCCCCACCGATCCTACGCGTCGTCCCGACGATCGTCTTGCCAAGAAGCTCACCGCCGATCAGTTCAAGCTCTATGAATTGATCTGGAAGCGCTTCATGGCGTCGCAAATGGCCCCCGCGGTGTTCGACACCACGACAGTGGATTTCGATATCCCCACCACGGGACGTACGTACCTGTTCCGTGCCACGGGCTCCGTCATCAAGTTCGACGGCTTCCTCACGCTCTACCGCGAAGCGCGCGAAGAGGGTGACGGCAAGGCGCTCGAAGACGAGCAGGCCTTGCCGTACCTCGAGCTCAACGACACGGTGCCGGTCAGGGCGATCACGCCCACCCAGCACTTCACCGCGCCGCCGCCGCGCTTCTCCGAAGCTTCGCTGGTCAAGGAGCTCGAGCGACTCGGTATCGGCCGCCCGTCCACCTACGCGTCGATCATCTCGGTGCTGGCCGAACGACGTTATGTGTTGCTCGAGCAGCGCCGCTTCTTCCCCACGCCGCTCGGCGAAACCGTGGAGAAGGTCATGGTCAAGAAATTCCCCGACATCTTCAACGTGCAGTTCACGGCGCAGATGGAAGGGGAACTCGACAAGATCGCCGACGGCGAGCTTGACTGGGTGCGTGCGTTGACCGACTTCTGGACACCATTCCAGGCCACCCTCAACGACAACGATCTCGACGCCCTCATCGGCGAAGCCTACGATCTGTCGGCGCTCGCCACGGAGAAGTGTCCCGATTGCGGCGGCAAGCTCGTCGCCAAGGGCGGATTCTTCGGGCCGTTCGTGGCCTGCGAGAATCACCCGAAGGTGTGCAAGTACACGCGCCCGATCAAGGGTGAGAAGAAGCCCGCCGAGCTTACGAAGTACATGTGTCAGGAGTGCGGCGAAGCGATGGTGGTGCGTCACGGTCGCTCCGGCGACTTCCTGGGCTGCTCCAAGTTCCCGAAGTGCCGCGGTACGCGCTCCATGCCCACCGGCGTAAAGTGTCCGAAGGACGGTGGTGAAATCGCCGAACGACGGAGCAAGAAGCGCGGGAAGGCGTTCTACGGCTGCGAGAATTATCCGAACTGCGATTTTGTGGTCTGGGATAAGCCCGTGGCCGAAGCGTGCCCGGAGTGCGGGTACGTGGGCGCCGAAGCGAAGAGCAACAAGACCCGCGGCGCGTTCCGGAAGTGTCTCAAGTGCGCGAACGAGTGGGAGGTGCCGAGCCCGGACGAAGCCGAGTTGGTGGCGGAAGTCGCGTAACGGCATAACGACGCTGGTGTGCGGGAGACGCTCGGCGCGACCCGTGCGATCCCCTTGGCGAAATTGCTGCGGGGGTGCCTCGTCGACGGCTAGGACTACGCGCTCCACGGCGACTGTCGTGGCGGCAAAGTGCGCGCGCTCCCTTCGTCCGCGCGAGCCTCTGCCAAGCGGCGTCGCTTCCGGCGCGACTGCCGCCGCCCCGCGCCCGTACCTCCGCCATGCGTTTACCGCGCCCTCGGCACTCCGGCGCCGCGACCGCGCGCACCACTCCCGCCCGTGTAGTTCGTTCGGCACGGGGACGCCCCGCCGCCGCCTCAGCGTGGGCGCCGCGATGCAGCAGTCCTGCGCCGGGCCCGGCCCGCACGCGCAGCAAGCGGCGAAGGGGTGCTCCCCGATGCCGCACGAGCGTACGCACCATACTAGCGCCGCCGAGTCGTCGAAGCGCAAAGACGTTAGACTACAGTCATGGCATCCAACGAAGTGCATGTGATCGGCGGCGGGCTCGCCGGAAGTGAAGCGGCATGGCAGCTGGCCGAGCGCGGTCATTCCGTCGTGGTACATGAAATGCGCCCCGTACGCGGCACAGCCGCGCATCGTACGGAGAAGCTCGGTGAGCTCGTCTGCTCCAATACGTTCAAGAGCACCGAAACTACCAACGCGCACGGCTTGCTCAAGGCCGAGATGCGTCAGCTCGGTTCGCTCATCCTCGACTGCGCCGATCAGTCGCGCGTGCCCGGTGGTTCGGCGCTGACCGTCGATCGCGAGATTTTCTCACAGCACGTACACGATCGTGTACATGCCCATCCGCGCATTCGTGTGTCGCGCGAAGAAGTCACGTCGCTTCCCGACGTGGGTATCATCGCGACTGGTCCGCTCACCTCCGACGCGCTCGCCGACGCCATCCGCGCGCGACTCGGCGTCGAGTCGCTGGCGTTTTACGATGCCATCGCGCCGGTGGTTTCGCTGGAATCGGTCGACCAGAGCATCGCCTTCCGCGCCTCGCGCTGGGGCAAGGAAACGATGGACGGCGCCGGTGACGAAGGCGCCTATCTCAACTGCGCGTTCACACGTGACGAGTACGAAGCATTCATCGACGCGCTTACGACGGCCGACCAGTTTACCTCGCACGAGTTCGACAAAGTGCCGTACTTCGAAGGGTGTATGCCCATCGAGGAAATGGCGCGGCGTGGGCGGGAGTCGTTGCGCTTCGGGCCGATGAAGCCCATCGGGCTGCAGGACCCGCGCTCCACGTCGCGTCCCCACGCCGTCGTGCAATTACGCATGGAAGACCGCGGCGGTCGCATGTGGAATCTGGTTGGCTTCCAGACGCGGTTGCGCATTCCTGAGCAGGCGCGCGTGTTTCGCATGATCCCCGCGCTCGCCGACGCGGAGTTCCTGCGGTTTGGCTCCATTCATCGCAACTCGTATGTGAACGCGCCGGCGGCACTGTCTCCGCATTTGTCTTTGCGCGATGCGCCGCAGTTGATGTTCGCCGGACAGATCACCGGCGTCGAGGGCTATACCGAAAGCAGTGCGACCGGTCTGTTGGCCGGCATCAACCTCGCGCGACAGATCTCCGGTGGCGAGCCGGTGGTACCACCGCCCAGCACGATGATGGGCGCGCTGTATCGCTACATGCGCGAAGCCGACCCGAAGCACTTCCAGCCGATGAACGCGAACTTCGGATTGCTGGACGATCTCGAAGGCGTCGCGCCGAAGCTGTTGAAGGACAAAGCGAAGAAGCGCGAGCTGTTCGCCGAACGTGCGCTCACCGCCATGTCGGCGTGGCGTGACGAGGCTGGCATCATTCCGACGGTTCTTCGCGCATGATACGCCCGTGAGTGACGGCGTCGCGCTGCCGACAACGGGCCTGCCCCGAACGGCACGCCCCGCCGAGATCGACGAGTTTCTTGTGCATCTCGCCAAGGAGCGCGACCTCTCGCCGAATACGATATCGGCTTATACGCGTGACCTGCGGGAGTTCTCCACGTGGCTCGCGAGCACGCACGGCATCGATGGATGGCAGTGGAACGCGCTCGGACGCACCGACATTCGCGGCTTCATGGCGTATTGCACACGCCGTGGTCTGGCCAAGCGCTCGGTTGCGCGTCAGCTGTCCGCCGTGCGCAGTTTCTATCGCTGGATGCATCGCGATGAACGGGTCGACGTGAACCCCGCGCGCGCGGTTTCGTCTCCGCGCCTACCGCGCACGTTACCGGCGTATCTCGACAAGCGGCAGGCTGAAACGCTGCTCGAGCACGCCGCCACGCGCGCGATGAGTCTCGAGTTCACCGACGTGCGTAACCTGGCGATGCTCGAGTTGTTCTACTCGAGCGGTCTCCGACTTTCCGAACTGCGCGGCATCGACCTTGGTGATCTCGATCTCGTCGTGCAACAGGTGAAGGTGCGAGGCAAAGGTCGCAAGGAGCGCATCGTGCCCGTCGGCGATCACGCGCAGCGCGCGCTGCGCAACTATCTTGTGAAGCGAGATACGTTGCTCGCGAAAGTGAAGGAGAGTAACGCGAAGCTCGCGCGCAGCGCGGTGTTCCTCAGCGAGCGCGGCGGGCGCATGAGTCCGCGGGCTATTCAGCACGCCATCGTCGGACTACTCTCTGCTGTCGACGAAGGGGCCGGGCTCAGCACGCACTCATTGCGACACTCGTTCGCCACGCACTTGGTGGACGGTGGTGCGGACCTGCGCGCCGTGCAGGAGCTGCTTGGGCACGCCAGCATCAGCACGACGCAGATCTACACGCACACAAGTGTCGAACGCCTCAAGAAAGTCTATCGGCAGGCGCACCCGCGCGCTTGAGCTGTTCGTGCGGTGGTGGTGGTGTGCTTACGGCTGGGGTCGTGGTGCGCGCGGTTGCTGGGCTGGCGCGTACGCCGCGTCGCCTCGTGGGGATCTCCTCGTCGGCTTTCCTGCGGGGGGAGGGCTTGGGAGCGCCGCGCGGGAACGTGCCGCCCCCCGCAGAGAGCCGCCGTGGAGCCCCACGGGGCCAGCGGCTACACACAGATGCCCGGACACTACGCCCGCGTTGTTTGGCGCGGGACACGCCCTCGCGCGGGAATCCGGCGCGCGGTTACGGGGGGAGGGCAAGCGCTGGGAACTACGCTGCTTGCCACCAATCGCGTCAGAAATCACGGCGACGCGGTCCGCGCGCCACGATCGCTTCGCCGGGACGCCTCACCTCCGGCGTGTTGTGCTGATCCCGCCCCACGGTACGTCGGCGGTGTGCCTCCCTGCAGCCGCCTCTGCGGGCGGCCGCGCCTCAGCTGCGCGGCGCACCCACGCGTCCCGCCCGCAGGAAGCGACGAAAGGGTGGCACACTGCCGGACCACCACCTCTCCGCAAGCACACAACGCAAAGCTCACTCGGGCGTGCCTCCGGACAAGACAATAGCAGCGCGAGCCGCGTCGAGATTGCCTCCGCACAGAACAATGCCGACCGTGCGCCCAGCGAGTCGCGGCGCCAGCAGATGCAGGCCGGCCAGCCCCGTCGCTCCCGACCCCTCGGCCAGGTTGTGCGTGATCCGCCACAAATCCCGCACGCACTGCGCGATCGCCGCGTCGCTCACCACTACGAACTCCTCGAGCCCGGCACGCAGGGCGGGGAACGTGAGCGCGTAGGTCGAACCCGTTGCGATCCCCTCGGCGAACGTATGCACCGACGCGCCCGCGCGCGGCACGCCGTCGTGCCAGGCATCATGCTGCGCTGACGCCCCGATGCTTTGCACCGCGTATACCTCGAGATTCGGTTTGAGCGCGTCACGGACCACCGCCGCACCCACCGCCTGCGATCCACCACCCAGCGCAATGATGATCGCGTCGAGCGTCGGCGCCTGCTCCAGAAATTCCGCCGTCATCGTGGCCGCGCCGGCGATCACCTCGTGGTGATTCGTCGAGTGCACCAACGTCTTCCCGTCACGTTCCGCCAACTCGCGACAGGCGGCGACCGTGTCGTCGTACCGATCGCCCACCTCGATGAGGGTGGCCCCGAGTCCGCGAATCGCCGCGCTCTTTTCGGGGTTGTTGCCGCGCGGCACGCAGATGGTCACTGACACGCCGCGCTGGGCGCCTGACCAGGCGAGGCCAAGGCCGTGGTTGCCCGTGGTGGCAGCGATCACGCCGCGACGCGCTTCGTCGTCGGAAAGGGCGGTGATCGACGACGTGCCGTTGCGCACCTTGAAGCTGCCCGTGGGCAGGTGATTCTCGTGTTTCACGAGTACGCGGATGCCGTGCCCCACGAGCTCGTCCAGTGGTGGGTAGTGCCGGACTGGGGACGGGTCCAGAAACGGGCGTAGCCGGGCGCGAGCGGCGAGTACGTCGTCGTAGGTAATGGGGTACATTCCTCAAATATGCCTCTCCCAATCATCCGAGCTACCACCATTCTGGCTGTGCGTCGCAACGGACGCGTGGCCATTGGCGGCGACGGGCAGGTGTCCGTCGGCGATACCATCGCCAAATCGCAGGCGGTGAAGGTCCGTCCCCTCAAGGGCGGACGCGTGATCGCCGGCTTTGCCGGCTCCGTGGCCGACGCGATCACGCTCTTCGAGAAGTTCGAGGAAAAGCTCGATCGCTTCCCGGGCAATCTGCCCAAGGCCGCCGTAGAGCTGGCCAAGGAATGGCGCAGCGATCGCGTGCTCCGTCGCCTCGAAGCCATGCTGATCGTGACCGACGTCGATCACGGCTTCATGCTGAGTGGCAACGGCGAACTCATTGAGCCCGATGACGGTATTCTCGCCATCGGCTCCGGCGGTGCCTATGCGCAGGCGGCCGCGCGCGCGCTCGTGCGCGAGACCACGCTTTCGCCGGCGGAGATCGTGCTGAAAGCCCTCACGATCGCCGGCGAGATCTGCATCTACACGAACACGAACATCACCGTGCTCGAACCCACGGCGTAAGTAGCGGTGTAGCGCGAGCCGAGTCGGTTCCCCCGGGAGTGCCGACTCGGAAACAATCGTCGAGCGTGCGGCGTAATACCGGCCATGCTATCACCCCTGCTTCTGCTCGCCACGTTGCTCGTGCAGGAGTTGCCTGCCGAGCAGCCGCGTCCGTCTCGTCGTCGGCCACCCACGGTTGCTGAGCTTTCGTCCGCGTTCGCGACGCCCGAGACACGTGCGTTCGTGGAGCGTGCGCGACTCGAGCGCTCTCGCGTCGACTCGACGCTCGAGAGTTACAAGGCCACCTCATACGAACGGGTCACGGCGGGCGGGAGCGTTGCAGCGGTGGCTCGCGAGCGGATTCTTGGGCGGCGCGAGACCGTCGGTGAGGTGACCTGGTCGCGCGCCGCCGGGGCACACGTGGCGCTGAGCGGACGACGCCGCGAGCGCAGTACGAGTTTCGTCTTGCCTAATCCCACCGGCGATCTGCTCGTACCCATTCCGTGGTATCCGGGCATGGACGCCCTGTGGACACCATCGAATAACGGCCCGCGGGGAACCAATGGCCGCGCCGCCGAAGTCGACACCACGGACCTCGTACATCCGCTCGCCACCGGCAGCGAGGCCTACTACACCTTCACACTCGGCGACAGCGCCAGCATCTCGCTCCAGGATGGCCGTCGCATCACGCTGCGGGAGCTGCGCACCCGGCCGCGCGCGCCCCGCTGGAACCTGTCGGTCGGATCGTACTGGTTCGATACGGATCGCATGCAGTTGGTGCGCGCCGTGTACCGGTTGTCCGTACCCTACGATGTATGGACCGAAGTGGCCAATGCCGGCGAGAAGGGCCCGCCCTGGTACGTCAAAGCGCTGGCGCAGCCGCTCAAGGCCGAGCTGCAGGCGGTCACGCTCGAGTACGGATTGCACGAATCGCATTTCTGGTTACCGCGCGTGCGGCGGGTCGATGGCACCGTACGCGCCGGTCCCTTGGAAGCCACGATCACGATCGAGCAGGGCTTTCGCTATCGGAGCGTCAACGCGGTCGCTACGATGCCCACGATCCCCGCCGAGAACTTGGTGTTGCGGGCCGAGTACGATTCGCTCTACGGACCGTGGCAGCAATTGTGGCGTGATCGCCGCGCGTTGCGAACGTCCGCCGACAGCGTGCTCTGGAACAGACGGCGGGCCGTTCTGGACAGTGCGTTTTTACAGTACGGCACAAGAATGGACCGCCAGGCGGCAGCGGATTGTCGCCGTGACGGAGTGCGCTATCAGACCGGTACTCGTCTTGGCGATGCCGTCGTCACGCGCGTCGCCATTCCCTGTGACTCGGTGAAGCTGGCCAACGCGCCCGAACTGTCGGGCGGCCTGTTTGCCACGCGCGCGGAGGTGTACGCCAGTACCATGGATGACGCTACGCGCGAGGCGCTCGCGCTCGACGTGCAGGCCGAGTTCAACCCGCAGCCACTCACCGCCCATGCCGGGTTGGAGTATCTGCGATTCAACCGCATCGAAGCCTTGTCGGTGGGCGGTGCGGTGCGGCAACAGCTTGGCGCCGGCTGGCGTTGGGAGCTCAATGCGCGCGGGTCGCTTGGGGATCGACAGCTCAACGGCGAATGGAGCGCCACGCGTGCCAACGGTGGCAGCGACTTCAGCGTGGCGGGTTATCGGCGACTGGTGCAGGCCGACGACTACGGGGCCGCGTTCACACCGTTCTCATCGCTGCAAAATCTGGTGAGTGGACAGGACGAACAGTTCTACTCGCGTGCCGCCGGCGCCGAAGCGGTGTGGCGTCACAACGGCCGCGGCGCGGGCGCGAATCGGCGTGAGCTTCGACTGTTTGCCGAGTGGCAGCAGGGCGTGGGTACGCAGAGTACCGTGTCGTTACCGTGGCTGATCGATCGGTCCCGCACCTTCGACCGCGAGGTGATCGACACGCTGCCCCATGCGCGAGGGGCGTCGTACGGCGTGCAGTGGCGCCTGTTGGCCGCGCGCGGTGTGGAACAGGAAGGGTGGCGACTGGGCTCCGCGTGGCGCATCGAAGCCGCTACAGGCGCGTGGGACTACGTGCGCGCCGCCACGGATCTCTCGCTCAACCGTGCGGTCACGCGCACCCTGCGCGCCACCGCCACCATCAGCGGCGGCACCAGCGCGGGAACGCTACCGGTGCATCGCTGGTGGAACATCGGAGGATGGCAAACCGTGCGCGGACTGAAGGCCGGTTCGATGCGCGGCGACGCCTACTGGATGAGCCGCGGTGAGTTGACGTGGGCGCGGACTGGGCGATTACAGCCCGGCCTCTTCTGGGACGCGGGATGGGCGGGGGATCGACGCGACCTCGGCGCGCATCGCAACGTGCGCACCAGCGTCGGTGGCGGAGCGGCGCTGTTCGGACTGCCCATTCGCATCGACGCCGCACGTGAGCTCGCGTCCGGCGCACGTTGGCGCGTCGACGTGTACGCGCCTATTCGGTTCTAACGCGCAATCCCCTCATCTATCAATTCGCCTTTCTTCGCGACACTTCGCGTACTCCGCGAGCTTCGCGCGAACCAGCCGGCTTTCCGACCGCTCCGAGGCCGCCGCACGCACCGCGGTTCACGCGAAGCTCGCGAAGTGTCTTGCGTCCAGGCGGTTACGCATGGCGATTAATGATAGGCGATGTTCGTCGTCTCGTTTCGGGGACACCCCCGGCTGGGACGAGCGCGTAGTCGCCGAGACGGACGCAGCGGTCATCGCGGAGCAAGTGTATGCCCTGCGAAAACGGCATGGCCTCACCCAATCCGCGCTCGCGAAACGGATCAATTCTGCCCAGTCGGCCATCGCCCGCATGGAGCACGCCGAATACCGCGGGCACTCGACCTCTGTGTTGCAGCGCATAGCGGCGGCAGTCGGCGAGCAGGTCAGCGTCCGCTTTGTTTCGAAGACTGCGGCGGGTAGCGCGCAGGGAGCGTCTTCCGCTACCCCTTCACCCGCGTCCCCTTGACCGGCGACGGCTCGGCCTCTGCTGGCATGCCTGGCGGCAACTTGAGCAGCAACGTGCCCGTGAGCGTGTCGCCGCTGGCCTGCGGCGTCCCCACCAGCGGGTCGCCCGACGCGTGGGACGTCGACGAGCACCGCGATCCGTTGGTAGAGCACTTTCTCGCGTTCCTCGAGCACGACATGCATCGCGGTGCCATCGCGTCGCGATCGACCGTCATCTTACTGTAGCGCCGTTCATGCACTACCCTCGTGCGAAATCCGGGTCAGCGCAACCGAAACACGGGCGGCTCCAGTCGGATCATCGACTGCACCTCAGCCCCGCGGAAGAACGCCACCACGGCATCCGCAACGCGCTTATCCGCCTCGAAGATGTTGTGCCCACCGTTTTCGACGAGCAGATGCTTTCCGTTGCGGAGCCCCTTGAGCTCTTCACGCGCCTCTGTCGGTGATGTGCGGCCATCCAGTGTTCCGGAGATGAACAACGTGGGTACGGCGGACCGCAGCGGTGCGCGGAAATCATCGCCGAGGTCCAGCGATGGTCGCATGCCCGCGACGTGCGGCATCGGAAAGTTGATCGCGTCGCCCAGCATGCCCGTCACCGCCTCGCGGCGAATCATCGCGAGACGAGCTGCCGAAATCCCGGAGGCAAGGTCCATCGCTTCCGGCAGCCCACGGTAGCCGCCGATCCGCGTACAGAACTCGCGGCACAGGATGGCGGCAATCTGTTCGTATCGTCCAGCGGCCAACGCTCGATAGAGCAGCGGAACCTGCGCACTACCCGATGGATCGGCCATCATGCCACCGACCAGTATTTGCACGGGGAATGCATCGAAGATCAAGACCGTCTCGGGGCGTCCACCCACGGCCGGAATCGTCACGCGGGCCGGTGAGGCGTTGAGCTGCGCGTGCACTCGTCGCATCGTGGCGGCGAAATCGGGATAGGCCTGCCGTGCTGCTGAGTCCCGGTCGATGAGTTGTTGCACACGCCCGATCAGGCTGTCGAACACTGCGGGCCGCTTCACGGTCTGATCCAGTCCTTCGATCCCGGCGAACACGGCGCGATGAATCGTTGCACCGTGAGACTTGAGCGTGGCGAGACCGAGGTGCGAGCCGTAGCTGATTCCACACAGACTGATCTGCTCGACGCCAAGCGCGCGACGAAGCGCATCGATGTCCGCCGCGCTTTCGCGGGTGGTGTATCCGTCGATCGCCACTCCAGCCGCCGTCCACTTCGCAAAACAATCCTGGAGTTCACGACGAAATTGCGTGGTGACCGAATCACGCGTCATGATCACCGGTGATGACGGCTCTCCCGGTGGCACGCACGGGACGATGTCATTCGACCGTCCCGTGCCGCGCTGATCGAACGCGATCACATCCGCTACCTCGCGCAGTGCCTGGAAGACCGGGAAGCGCGAACCCGCTGCGGTTCCAATGCCGGAGCCGCCCGGTCCGCCGACGGGCCCGTGTGCAGGTGGGGCTGGTAGCGGGCTTGGTGTTGGCTGTGCCCTCGCCCTCAGGGGCGCAGCAGGTCGACAGTCTTCCCTTTCGCGACGGCCAGTGGGGCGCGGAGTTCACGGCGGCCGATTTCAGCGGGGTCGGCGCACTGCGGTTCACCAGCTCGCGCAGCGCGTGGCTGATCGACGTGCAAGGGCGATTCACTCGGCAAAGCGGCGACTCCGATTCGCCCTCGAGATCCGAAACCGTGAGCGACCCCGACGCCTTGCAACTACGTCTTGGGTGGCGGCGCTACGGTACCCTGGCGCCGCGCGTGGTGCGGCATGTAGGCGTGGGCGTGCTCGGCGATCTGCATCCAGCGAGCAGGGCCCGGGCGCCTTCTCGATCTCCGCCCCGTTCTCGTTCGAGTCGACCCGCGCTGACTATTCCGCCGGCGCGTTCGCAGAGGTTGGGGCGCAGTGGCTGATCACGTCGAACCTCGGGTTGGGCGCAACATGGTCGGCGAACGTGCAAGCCGGACGCGCGAATCTCGAACGGCTTTCCGCGACTGGATTCGGCGGGCCTGAGCGCACCAGGACCGCAGTGAACACGCTGAGCGCAACGCTCGGTGCTTCCGCCATACGGGGGACGATGTATCTCTGACGTGGCCCGCGTCATCACTATCGGGCTTGTCCTTTTAGCCGGCTGTGGACCGGAGCCACGCGACACCGCGATGCCGCCGACCGGGACGGGCCGTAACCCGTGGCACTTCGCCGACCTGCCTCCCTCTCAACTCGTACGGCCGCCAGTCGGAACCGTTGAGCTTCGCGAAGTTGCTCGCTTCGGTTCCGAGGAGGGCGCTAGTTGGCTGAGCATCATCGGCTCCCTCGCCGTCTCCGATCGTGTGCTCGTCGTCTCGACGCCCCGAACGTGTGAGTTTGTGGTATTTTCCGCAGATCGACGCACCGTACGCTCTCGGTTCGGGCGCTGTGGTGAAGGTCCCGATGAGTTCGACGCACCAGCCGCGATTGCTCTACCCGGCGACACGCTCATGGCGACCGAGCGCCGAGCGCTGGACGTTCGTACAGCTACTGGGTGACTCAGGGCTCCTGCCGGCCGTTTCAACTCGGGCACCATGCATATCACGGCATGGAAAACGCCGTATGCCGTTCCGAACCATCGATGGTGGAAGCTAGGCTCGTACCATCAGGGCCCGCCAGCCGATTCCTTCTTCTTCGGGTTGTCGGTCGCCTTTGGGTATTCGATGATCACAGAGATGAAGCTATGTCGCATTCCCAAAGAAACGCGGTGAAGGGCCTCCTGATCGAGCGGTAAGGACATGCGCAAACGCCACCTCGATCGTTAGCGTTCGGCATGCCCTCTCCCCGTACGCAGCAGGCCATCGCTCGGCTCGCCGACCTCACGCCACGCCAGATCGTGGCGGAGCTGGATCGCTACATCGTCGGCCAGGCCGACGCCAAGAAGTCAGTGGCTATTGCGCTGCGCAATCGCTGGCGTCGCCAGCGGGCCCCGGAAGCGATCCGTGAAGAGATCTCCCCGAATAACATCATCCTCATCGGTCCCACCGGTGTCGGGAAAACGGAGATCGCACGACGTCTGGCCAAGCTCTCCGGCGCGCCGTTCGCCAAAGTGGAGGCGTCGAAATTCACCGAGGTGGGCTACGTGGGGCGTGATGTGGAGTCGATGGTGCGCGATCTCATCGAGAGCGCGATCGACATGGTGCGCACCGAGCGCGAGTCGGAGATCGAAGACCTTGCCAATGAGAAGGTCGACGAGCGTCTGCTGGAGCTGCTGTTGCCCGTACCGCCTCTCGCCACCGGAGACACGCCCGAGGTGAAGGCCGAGCACGATGCGGCGATGGAGCGTCACAAGCGCACGCGCGATAAGCTTCGGTTGTTGCTCCTCGACGGGCAGCTCGACGGCCGTGAAGTCGAACTCGAAGTCACGCAGTCGGGCCCTGGCATGCCCGGCATGATGACACCCGGTGGCAACGAGGGCATGGAAAGTGTAGCCGAGTGGTTCCGCGACATGATGCCCAAGAAGAAGAAGCGGCGCACCGTGAAAGTGAGTGAGGCGCGCCGCATTTTGCTGGACGAAGAACTCGAGAAGCTGATCGATCTTGATGACATCACGGAGGACGCGCTCGAGCGCACCGAAGCAATGGGAATCATCTTCCTCGACGAGATCGACAAGATCGCTGGCGAGCGCGGGCAGGGTGGGGGCCCCGATGTTTCACGTGAAGGCGTGCAGCGCGATCTGCTGCCCATCGTGGAAGGGTCGAACGTGCAGACGAAGTACGGCACCGTGAAAACCGATCACATCCTGTTCATCGCCGCCGGTGCGTTTCACGTTTCGAAGCCCAGTGATCTGATTCCGGAATTACAAGGACGCTTCCCCATTCGCGTGGAGCTCAAGCCACTCACCGAGCAGGACTTCGTGCGCATCATGACGGAGCCCGAGAACGCACTCACCAAGCAGTACGCGGCATTGGTAGAGGCCGAAGGCGCGTCGTTGGAGTTCAAAGCGGACGGCATCGCCGAGCTGGCGCGCGTGGCCACGCGAGTGAACGAGCGCATGGAGAACATCGGCGCGCGTCGGTTGCACACGGTAATGACGACGCTACTCGAGGATGTGCTGTTCGACTTGCCGGATCGAGGGAAGGACGCCGTGATTGTGGACGCCGTGATGGTGCGGGATCGGCTGAAGGCGATCAGCGAAGACGAGGATCTGCGGAAGTACATCTTGTAGCCCGAACGCTCAATTGGATTTCTGCCGCTAGGGCTGGTATGATTCAGTATGAGCGCTCCAAAGTACGCCCGCATCGCGATCACGCTGCCGCCCGACGACCTCGCCGCCGCCGACCGCTTGGCAGCCGCGCAAGACCGGTCACGCAGCTGGATTGTGGCCGAGGCGCTTCGCCAGTACGTCGCGCGGTCGGAATTGTTGGTGGAACCGTCGGCCGCGCTTGGCGCGTCGAGGCACGCGCAACTCGTGCGTGATCTGCAGCTGACCGCGCAGGAGCGCATCCGTGACGCCGAGGAGCGCGACGTGCTGTCCATTGATCGTGAACACGTCGACTCGCTCGAGACGCCGTTGCGTTTCGCGACCTACGACGACTTCGCCGCATGGCGACGGGCGCTGCCGAACCGGTGACAGCCATAACTACACGAGTTGCGCAGCTGTGCGCGTTGCTCAATGCCGCTGATGCTCGCTACGTGATTGTGGGCGCGACGGCGATGCAGCTCTGGGGTTCGTCGCGCTCGACACGCGACGTGGACATCCTGATCGAGCCGACCGTGCAAAACGCTGAGCGCGTGCTTGCCGCATTGAGCCAACTTCCATTCGGCGCGGCGCGTGATGTCACCGCCGCTGAGATCCTGCGTCGCGGCGTGACCATGATCGGTGACACGCCGAATGTCGATGTGCTCACACGCGCGTGGAATGTGCAATGGGCGGATGCGAGCCGCGACATGGCCGTGTTTACAGTGGACGGCATCCCCATTCCCACGGCGTCGATTGAGCAGTTGATTGCGTCGAAGCAAACGGGACGCGCTCAGGACGCGGCTGACGTGGTTGTACTTCGGGCGATACTGCACAAGCGCAACAATATTGGCCGTGACGATGTCACGGATGCGCTGTAGCAAGAACGTCTCACCGAGGTCGGGCTGACGACGATTTGCCACACGCACGACGAGTCCGGCTGCGAACTCGCGTCGGGGCTGTACGGCGCGCTGCTCGTGCTCGACGATCCCGCGTCGTACAACCCCGAACGCGATCACGTGGTGCTCATGGCCGCGAGCGGCCCCAGTGACTCTGGCGTAGTGGCCTTTAACGGGCAACGTGCGCCCGCGCCGATTGTGATGGAGCCCGCGTGGCGCCTCGCATCCGCCTCGCATCCGCTTCGCGAGTATCCCCAGCAACGAACGCGTGGGTATCGCGCTGGTGAAGTTGGGAGCCGATACCGTGCAGGTGGTGCAGCAGTGGACCGTGCTGGCCGTAAACGGGGCCGAGCTACCGGTAGCGCAGCAGCGGCCGGCTCGCGCCCAACGCCTGATGGCGGCCGGCATGACGATGGACGTGGCTTTCGTCATGCCGGCCCAGGATCGATACGCCATCCGCGTTCGCATGCTGGCCTGCGAGGTGGCGGGTTTCGCCGGGTCCTCCGTGCTCATTCCATTGGTGTCGACAAGCGTTTCGGATAAGCGGTAGCCGCTGGCGCCGTCGGATGGCGTGGCGGCTGGCGCACGAAGGTTGTGGGATGAGTACCTCGGAATTCGAGCGATTAACGCTCAGAATACGCTATGGGAAAAGTCCTTGCCCGCCCGCAGGATCTTGCCAGGGTCACGGTGTTGCCGCGGGACTAGCACGCTCTTCGATCTCGAGAGTACCGCCGATCGCGCGCGCCTTGCCGATCCGATGCTCGCGCTCAGTGGCCTACGCGGCCTGATTGTGAGTGGCGAAGTCCATCTGCTGCCAGATCTCTTTCGTACTCTTCGGGTCCTCGCTGACGATCCGGCCGCGCGACGCCGATTTCTGGTGCTGTGCAGCGCGGCACCCGAGCTGTTGCGACAGGGTGCGGAGACACTGGCCGAGCGCATCGCGTACCACGAACTGTCCGGATTCCGCCCGGATGAGGTCGGCCTCCCACAGCCGTCGAAACGTTGGGTACGTGGTGGGTTTCCCCGGTCGTTCCTCGCAAGCAGTGACATCGCCAGCGATGAATGGCGCGAGCAGTTCATTCGCACCTTTATCGAGCGCGACATCCCGCTGTTCGGCCTACGGATTCCCGCGCCGGCCCTGCGTCGATTCCGTACGCTGATTGCGCACTACCATGCACAGACATGGAACAGTGCTGAGTTGGCGCGCGCGTTGGGCGTAACGCACACCACGGTGCAACGCTATCTGGATGTATTGACCGAGACCTTCATGGTTCGGCAGCTTCCGCCATGGCACGAGAACCTGTCCAAGCGGCAGCTACGCGCACCCAAGGTGTATCTGCGCGATACGGAATTGCTGCATACGCTGCTCGGTGTGCGTAATCTGCGCGACCTTCAAGCCCACCCCAAAGTGGGTGCGTCATGGGAGGGCTTCGCCATCGACGTCGACCTCGACCATCTCGGTGCGCGTTCCGGTGAGGCGTACTTCTGGGGCACGCACGCGAGCGCCGAACTCGATCTGCTCATCGTACGGGGCAGCACGCGCGTAAGATTCGAGTTTAAGCGCACGTCATCGCCGTCGGTCACGCCGTCAATGCGTTCGGCCCTCTCTGATCTCCGACTACAGCGCATCTACGTTGTCCACGGCGGCGCAGAGACATTTCCGCTGACCGAGAAGATCCTCGCTGTGCCGCTGTCACGAATTGCGCAGGACGTGCCGCCGCTCTGACGCGGGCGGGTATTGCGACTGCGGTTGATGGATCGAACAGCGCGCCCCGGCCCGAGGCGCCGCCGTTGCAGATCAGCGCTAAAATGACTATATGTATGACTATGGTCACGGTATCCAAGAGTGCGCTCAAGGCGCGCATGCTCGAGTACTTCCGTCAGGTCGAAGAAACGGGCGAGCCGCTCGTCGTCACGGATCACGGCAAGCCCGTACTGCAAGTGGTGCCGATGCCGCACAAGCGGCCGGCGGCTGAGCTTTTGGCCGAGTTCCGGGCGCGAGCTTACGGTCCTGTTCGATTCGTGGGCGACCCCGACGAGCCTACGATCGACGAGTGGAAGGACCCGTGGGGACACATGCCCCTTCGCGATGCCCCCTGATCGTCGACCAAAGCGTCCCGCGGCGTCGACCGCGACGACGCGAAAGCTGCGCGAGCGTCCGCCCGCTCCCGTGATGCTCGATACGTCCGCGCTGATCTGGTGGATGTGCGATCCGTCGCATCTGTCGAGACTCGCGCGCGTCACGCTCGCATCTCCGCCGCGCGGCCTGTTGATAAGCGCCGTGTCGTTCTGGGAAATCGGAATCAAGGTGCGACGGGGACGTCTCGACCTCGGCTCGTCATTCGATGACTTCGTCACCACCGTGCAAGCGATGGAAAGCGTGTCCATCCTCGCCGTCGATCTCGCCACGTGGCTCGACGTCATTGATCTCGATTGGGATCACGGTGATCCCGCTGATCGCATCATCGTGGCCACGGCTCAACGGAACCGCGCGACGTTAGTGTCGTCCGACCGCGCGATTCGCGCGTTCTACACCGAGGCGGTGTGGTAGCAATACAATGGCGCATAGTGGCGTGACGTACGGGGCTTGTCGACGCCACCCGTTCACCACACGCGGCGCACGTCGTACCTGTCGAACAGTCGTTCGATGGAAACGAGCGCCATCTTCTCCTCGCGAGCCTGGGCGATGAGCATGCGGTCAACGGGATCGCGATGTTCTCCCGTCAGTCCCCCGGCTATCTGTGCATGGCTGATGCTGATCGACAACGGCGCGAAGCCCTGCTGCTCGATCTCACGCTGAAAATCCACCGCGAGCGGGCCGGCACCGGGCAGCTTGCCGAGGCGATGCTTCGTCGTGGTCTCCCAGGCCGACGCGGCGCTCACGAAAACATCGTTCGTCGGGTGCGCGATGGTTTGCCTGGCGCGCGCGCTGAGCTGTTCATCGCCGGCGAGCCACCAGAGCAGGGCGTGTGTGTCGAGAAGCACGCGCACAGTCAGCGCTCCCAGGCGTCGAGATCGTCGGGCGGAATCGGCTCGAAAAACGCGGCCGTGGTAAACACCTCACCCTTGAGCGCTCCGAACAGACGCACGGGCGCTTTCAGCGCCACAAGTCGGACGATGGGCTCCTGTCCGCGCTGAATGATCACCTCTTCGCCGGCTTCCGCATCGGCCAGGAGCTGGGACAACGTGGTTTTGGCGGTGTGGATGGTGACGCGTTTCATATGTGAGTCATGGTTAGCTACGTCTATTAGCTAATGGCGGGACGAGCAAGGCGCGCCATGCGAATTCGTCCCTACCGAAGTCGAAATTGATGTCCAAACCTTGAGTTCAAGAGTGCCGAGTTCTGCGCGGATTTTTGCGCTATGAAGTCAGGCGGAACATCTCGAAGGTGTCCAGGTCGTGTCGTTCGATGATGAATTTGCGAGGGAATGGGTTGCGCGCGTAGTCACGAGAAAATCCAACCGGGTTTAGCTGAGCGCCGCTGCGTGCTCTGCGTGCTCTGCGTGCTCTGCGTGCTCTGCGTGCTCTGCGTGATCAGTTCCACTGCCCTGTGCGCACCGTACGCCGCGCACGACTCCCGGGGGGCGGCGACGACCAGGCCGCTGACCCGATCACGTAGAGGACGCGGAGGCGCAGAGAACGCTGAGCAACACGCGAAGAACATGAATCGGCACCTCTCTGACCGCATGGCTCGAAATGGGAGTCGTTCCGCCGAACGCCTTTCCGCGACCGTTCGACGTACTCGATCAGCGCACCGAGCGGTGGATCGATGCGCACAAACGGCAGGGTGATGCCGCACTGAAGCGGGTGAGAACTCGGCACTCTCGAGCTTGAGCGTCCACGTCACGAAATTCCACGCGCCAATAATCCGTCGCTATCAGCCGAAGTGACGGCTTAGCTCGTCCGGAAAACGGTGGCGGATCAGTGACCAGCTCATACGCAACGCAGCTTAGCGCGTGCACATCGGCACTGGGCCCGGTCTCTTCGTCCACGGCTTGCGTGCGGGCCAGGTACGCCGGTGTGCCGAGCACGAATCCCAACGACGTCAGCTCCGTGTTGATGGATCCGTGCCGCGCCTTCGCGGCCCCGAAATCGACCACGATCGCGCCACCGTGACGGAGGGGCTGAATTGTCTGATGCAATAGGTCTATATGAATCGACCATTCGTGCCAACCATTCCCATCTACGAGGCGAAAGCCAAGCACGCCGCTTTGGTGCGCGAGGTCGTGGCCTCAGGTGAAGGCTACGTCACAAGCGTGAACGGGCACTCATTGGCCGAGCTACGTCCGTTCGTGCCAGTACCAACCCCCTGGCGCTTCAAAGACACCATTCGCTTCACCGGCGACGCGTTCGCGCCGCTCCCCGACGCTGACGCCGGAGCGCGGGGCGTGTGACGTCGATCGATCAGCCGCTGCTGCTCTACACCGTCGCGTTCGTGTTCTGGCACGCCGACAGTTCGCGATTGTCCACGCACGCTCGTGCGGCATTGTTGGAGGTACCGCAACGTGCGATGTAAGTCAGCGCGGCGAGCGCCTTAAAGAGCTCCACCAAAGTGCGACTCGGCAAGCACTCGGTGCCGCCGTCGTCACGAACCACGCGGCATTCACGCAGCTTGGCGTCGAAGTCTTCTGGTAGCGTGCCGGTGCGCCGCTACTTGCTCTCCTTCACCGCTTCACTGAACAGTGGACCCGCGTTACCGAGCATCGCGTGCCGCACCATCGGGATCGGCGGGCCGCCGTACGTGAGGAATTGGTCGTGGAACGCTTTCCATCCGGCGCGGCCCCCATGAGTCTTCTCCCATTCTGAACGCATCGCCATGATCCTCAGCTAGCCCACCGTGTAGTCCAGATACTCGGGGTCGAACGTAACGCGTGCCGCCTGCTGCTTGGCGGTGGCCATGTCCTGGTAGCCGTCTTCGAAGAACAATCGTTCGACTTGCGCGATCGTCATGCCTTCCGTGTGCAAGCCAATCGCCGCGAGAAACCGCACGTTGCGCAGCAGCGCATTGGAGAGTTGGCCGATGTGCGTTTTCGGGTCACCGTCGCCGAGGCCCGCGTCCCACATCATCGCTTCGGTGTAGTGCGCCCATCCTTCGGCGAACGCATAGCCCACGAACACGTGGCCGAACGTGGACGGCATGTTCTTCTCGTACGGTCCCGGAATACTGATGTACGCGAAGTTCCAGCGCATGTCCGGCGGCGACTCGCCGATCTTGACTTCTTCGCTGCTGGGAATGCTCACGATGTTCTTGTCCACTAGGAACCAACGCAACCCGGTGAGTTGACGACGCGCGGCGTCGGGGGTGGACTCGGCTGGCTCGTGTGCGTTCATCTGCGACATGCACTGCTGCAGCGTTTTGCCAAGCGCAAACTTCGTGCACTCGGTGCGCATCGCGGCAACGTTGCGATCGAGGTGCGCGCGACCGACCCGCTCTAGTTGATCAAGGGGCGTATCCGCGCGCACGATCGATGAACGCTTGCGGTAGCGGCCCACTCATGTTGGCCTCGATGCTGGCGGCGGCGCTTACGACCGAACGCGCGTAGCGTGCGTACGCGTGCATGCGCTCGGGCAGCGGCGCACTGTCGATGTATCGAGTCACGAACCCGGGCCAATTGGCGGTGGGTTACGGTGACTCGGCTTGGCTACAGGCGGTCACGCCGGCGAGGACCACGGCGGAGAAGAGCGCGCGACGGCGTGGCTTGGTGGGGCGGAAGAGGGTTGGGTGCTTCGTCGTTCAGAAAAACACATCGGTTTCGGCTGTCACCGTCGGCAACAGGCGGTGGCTACGGCCTGCGTACGATCGTGGACACGTCCGGTCTTTGCCGTATGAAGTGCTTCCCGTTCCACGTGTAGAGTGCGCTCGCGTTGACCTTCAACGCGCACTGCGTGATCAGCACATCGTATATCCCTCCGCCAATCGTGCCGGCCGCGGTCGCTCGGTTGAGCGCTTTAGCGTACTCGGCCGAAGAGAGGGACACCAACGACAGCCGCTCTGCGACATCGGCGAGGAAGAGCAGTGCCGTATCCGGACTGACGCGGTTCTTCCTCGGCATTCCGGTCAATAAGGAGTACGTTTTGGCGAGGCAGTGCGCCGTTGTGGATCCAGTGCGCGGATTCAGTGCGCGGATTCAGTGCGCGGATTCAGTGCGCGGAAGAGGTCGATGCTTGTCGCGTGATGTTCGTGTTCGCCGTAGAACACGGCGACCAATACGGACGTATCGAGGAGCTCCGTCACGTGAGCGACTTTACCATGTCGAGCTGGCGGTCCGCGTGAACGGCGGCGCGAGCGCGCTCCACGTCTTCGCTGGAAAGCGGGGCCCCGCCGGCGCGGAACACCCACACCCCTCGCTCCTTTTGCACCGTCGCCCCTGCGCGCTTGGGTCGGAGGGTGATGTACTCACCCTCGGTCTCGACTTCGAGCGTGTCCCCCGCCTCGAGATGGAGGGCGTCCCGCAGCAGCTTCGGGATAACGACGCGTCCCGCGCAGTCGATGGTGGCCGTGTCTTTCGTAAATGGTATTATGATGCGGTATTTACCATTTGGCAAAACCAGACATGATCGGCCCGATGCGACGTGATCTGAAGCCGCAGCCCTCACGACAGCATGACGTGGGCGCCTGACGCTGCGCTGCCGCCGATGGTTGTGACGGCCGACGAGATCTTCGGACCAGCGACTTGAGCGGGTTCGCGTTCGCATGATCCTGGTCGCAAGGATTCGGCGACGCATGAGCCGGATGATCATAGTATCCTCGGCGGATGTTCGCCCCATGCGTAGACCCACGCGCCGAGCCGACCGTATGGCTATGCCAGATACGCCATTGTATCGATGCCCAAGCCCCGATCGCACCGTGTGGACCGTGGCCGATCTCGAAGCCATCCCCGACGACGGGCACCGCTACGAGATACTGCACGGCGAGCTGCTCGTGACGTCGCTGTCGCCTACGGGGCCTCAGCGCAGTGCGATGCGCTTGACGGTACTCACCGTCATGTGGTGTCGCGCGCACACCGGCTGGACGGTGCTCGCGCCCCGAAGTGTGCACATCAGCGAAACGACGTGGCTGGAACCGGATCTCGCCCTGTACGCCGCACAGGAATCAGCCGACCCGTCGTGGCGCGAAATGCCGCCACCGCTGTTGGTGGTCGACGTGCTCAGCCCGTCCACGCGGCGTCGCGATCGGCATCGCAAGCGTCCCACGTATCTCGCGCACGGCGTCGGCGAACTGTGGCTGGT
>NZ_JBDNFF010000019.1:0-11531 GCF_041689975.1 Gemmatimonas sp. | reverse complement strand
GCGGCTTCCGAAAAGCCGGACGCGATCAGCTTGAGCTTACCCGGGTACGTTGTGATGTCACCGGCGGCGTACACACCGGCGCGACCCGTGTCCATCGACGTCGAGACCTTGATTTCGTCCTTCTCGATGTCGAGACCCCATTGCAGCAGTGTGCCGAGGTCGGAGACGTAGCCGAGCATCGGGAGCACGACGTCGCAGGCGATTTCGCGCGTTTCCTTCGTCTTCACGTCTTTGAGACGCACGCCCGTGATGCGGTCATCGCCCGTGATCGCGTCAATTTCATGAAACGTGTGTACGGCGACGTTGCCGCCCACCGCAGCGGCGGCTCCCCGCACTTCCGATACCGTGGCCGCGTGCGCACGGAAGCGGTCGCTGCGATGTACCAGCGTGACCGACTTCGCCTTGTCTCGCAGCTGCGCACACCAATCGAACGCCGAGTCACCGCCACCGATGATCAGCACATCGCGATCGCGATACGCTTCGGGGGTGGAGACCAGCGCGTCGACGCCGCGTCCGTACCATTCCGCAGCGAACGCCTGCGGTAGCTTGCGCGGACTGAACGCACCGATGCCGGCCGCGATCACCACGGCGCGCGTCGGGAAACGGTCCGTCGCCGTGACCAGCACGAAGTGACCGTCTTCTTCCTCGAGTCCAACCACCTGCTGGCCCAGGTGCGCCGGAATGCCCGTATCCTGATGGAACTGTGTGGCCTGCTCCGTGAGATTTTTGACGAGATCCTTCGCCAGTACACGCGGGTAGCCCGCCACGTCGAAAATGAATTTCTCCGGGTAAAGCGCCGTGAGCTGGCCGCCCAGTTCAGGCAGCGCGTCGACAATCTGGGCCGACGCGCCGCGCATGCCGGCATAAAACAAAGCGAACAGGCCCGTAGGGCCGCCGCCAATGATGGTGAGATCTCGGATGGGATGGGACGTCATTTCGGAAAATAACCAAAGCGAGTCTTGGGTAGTGAGTCGAATTTCGGAGTCTTGAGTCAGACCCACAACTCGAAACTTTCACCCAAAACTCCAGACTCACCGGTTATTTTGCGGCATGAAGATCTACACCCGAGCAGGTGACGAGGGCGCGACCGCCCTCTTTGGCGGCGGCATGGTCGGCAAGGACCATCCCCGCGTGGAAGCGTATGGCGACGTGGACGAACTCAACGCCACACTCGGTCTTGCGCGATCGATCGAGATGATGCCGCGCATCGACGAGGTACTGGTGCCGGTGCAGCGCGATCTGTTCGCGATCGGCGCGTTGCTCGCCACACCCGATCACGAGAAAATGCGCGAGCAGCTCACCAAGGCGCGCATCGACGAGCAGCGCATCGAGGAGCTCGAACGAGCGATCGATGCCTGCGACGCGGAGCTCGAGCCGCTGCGTAGCTTCATCGTTCCGGGCGGTACGCCGAAGGCGGCCGCGCTGCATGTGGCGCGCACCGTCTGCCGACGAGCCGAACGTCGCGTGGTCCATCTCAGCGCCGATATCGAACTGCCGGCCTTGGTGGTAGTGTATCTCAATCGCCTGTCCGATCTGCTCTTCATGCTCGCCCGCGTCGCCAACAAGCGTGCGGGCGCGGGTGAGGTGACCTGGTAGTGCAGGGCGCGCACCCCGAAGCCTTGGACTTGCCGCTGCCCTACCCCGTCCATTGCCGGGCCGGCGCTCGGCATTCCGTCGGGGAGATCGCGCGCCTCGCCGCCCCCTCGCATCGTGTAGCCGTTATCAGCGACCACACGGTCGCGCGGTTGCACGCCAATGCGATCGCCGCGCAGTTCCCAACCGAGAGTACCCGCGTGTTCACTATTCCCCCCGGGGAACAGGAGAAAACGCGGACGCGATGGGCCGAGCTCACCGATGCGCTGCTGGAATGGGGAGCCGGACGCGACACGACCGTCATCGCCGTTGGCGGCGGCGTGATCGGCGACCTCGCCGGATTCGTGGCGTCTACGTATATGCGCGGACTCCCCGTCATTCAGGTGCCGACGACGCTGCTGGCCATGGTCGACGCGTCAGTCGGCGGCAAAACGGCCGTCGATACCCCATTCGGCAAGAACCTGGTCGGCGCCTTCCATAACCCCTCGGCCGTCGTCATCGACCCCGAAATGCTGGTCACGCTGCCCGATGACATCCTGCGCAGCGGCCTTGCCGAAATGATCAAACACGGCGTGATCGCCGACGCGCCCTACTTCGACGCCGTCCTCCGGTTCGCTCACGCCATTCGCGCTCACGGCGCCGCCGCCCCCGATTTCGTCGCCACGATCACGACGCTCATTGTGGGCAGCGTGCGCATAAAGGCCGACGTGGTCGCCGAAGACACCCGCGAAGGCGGCCTGCGCCAGATCCTCAACTTCGGCCACACCATCGCCCATGCCGTGGAGCGCGTGCTCAACTTCGAGCTCCTCCACGGCGACGCCGTCGCGATGGGAATGGTGGCCGAGGCCCGCATTGCTGAATCGATCGGCCTCGCCCGCGAAGGACTGGCCGTGGCCATCGCCGACGCCGTCGAACGCGCCGGATTGCCGTCACGGATGCCGGTCGGTGTCAGCCTTGATGACATCATTTCAGCCACTCACCTTGACAAAAAAGCGCGTTTGGGGGCCGCTCGGTACTCGCTCCCCCGCGGAATCGGCGAGATGGAAGCAGCCGAAGGAACGTGGGCAGTTGCGGTGACGGATGAGGCGGTGCGGGCGGCTTTGACATCGCCGTGAACGATTCTGTTCTCCGCGTGATGTACCCCCCCCAAGACCCACCACCCAAAGCCCACCACCCAAGACCCATCACCCATCACCCAAAGCCCAAAAGCCCAAAGCCTCCAGCGCCCACAGACCTGCCCACAGCCTCCTCAAGCGGCCCAACGCGCCGTGGGCTGTTGGCTTGGGGTTCTGGGTAATGGGTTTTGGGTAATGGGTAAACAACGAAGAACTGCTGCGCGCACGCAACAGCTTATAGCTCAGTTCCCTTTCCTCTTTGCCGACGTCCACTCCATCAGGTAACAGTGGAACCAGTCAGTGTCGCTATAGCGTCTTCTAACTGACTCTCAAATGCGCGAAATACATCGCCTGAAAAGATTTCCATTGACCGCTCAGTATCCCGCCATTATCGTGGCGTTCCCACCTCCTGACCGGTCCGCGTCTGGACCAGGTTGTTAAGGCACATGTTCGGCGAGGGCGTATGCAGGCAGCTGCCGCGACCAGAACCACCGAGGCCCGCTCCAAGGGCTTTTTCCGTTCCTCCCCTTCCACCGCCTTCGATCAGTACCTGCACGACATTCAGAAGCTCCCCTTGATCACAGAAGCAGCCGAAGAGCGTCGTCTCGCTCGGCTCGCCCAAATGGGAGATGAGACCGCCGCTGAGCGCCTCGTGACCGCGAACCTCCGGTTCGTGATCAGCTACGTCAAGAAGTATCAAGGACACGGCCTCGATCTCTCCGAACTCGTGGCCATCGGCAACGAGGGCCTCCTCAAAGCGGTCCGCAAGTTCGATCCCGATCAGGGTGTCAAGTTCATCTCGTATGCGGTGTGGTGGGTCCGGCAGGCCGTCCTCAAGGCGCTTGCCGAGCAGACGCGAAGCGTCCGCATCCCGCTCAACCAGAATTCCCAGCTCATCCGCATGGCTCGCGGCGAGATGGTGCTCAATCAGGTGCTCAATCGTGAGCCCACTGATATGGAAATGGCCAAGCTCCTCCAGGAGCCCATCGAGCAGATCCGCAACGCTCGCCAGATCACCAGCACCGAAGTCTCCCTCGACGCCCCCATCGATCGTCAGGATCGCGAAGCGTCCACCCTCGGCGAACGTTTCGCCGGCGAAACGCACATCGACATCGAAGAGGGCACCGACTTCCGCCTCATGCGGGAGTTCATCGATCGCGTGTTCCGGAAGTACCTCACGCCGCGTGAACGGAAGATCCTGTACCTGTACTACGGGCTCGATGAAGGGGCCGAAGCGATGACCCTCGAGCGCATCGGCGCCCTCATGGGTGTCACGCGCGAACGGATCCGACAGATCCGCGAACGGGCCTTCGAGAAGCTGCGCGAGTCGCCCGACGGCAATGCGCTTGCCGGTTTTTGGGGCGCGGCATGACACGACGGACACGGCGGGCGAGTCGGCCACGCAGTCCCGACTGACTATATTCCGCTATAATAGAATATGAGCTTTTGAGACGGGTGTTCGTATCACTGCGAGCACCCGTCTGTTTTTTCCTCCTAGATTTCCTGGAGCGGTGTTGCCTCGTGTACTCCTCGTTGACGACGAGCCGGGCATACGCTTCGCACTGAAGCGGTGGTTCGAGCGTCAACACTGGATTGTCTCCGAAACCGGAGATGGCCAGGCGGCGATGACCCAACTGTTGGCGAGTGACGATGCGAGCGAGAGCCGCATTGACCTCGTCATTTGTGATCTGCACCTCCCTCTGCTATCCGGGGAGGAGCTGCTGCGCGCGCTGATGGCCACCCGGCCCGCCCTCACCGAGCGCCTCGTGCTGTCGACCGGAGACGCCGTCTCCGACGCCGCACCCGGCACCGCACTCGCGATGCACCCGCACGTGCTGCAGAAGCCCTTCGAGCTCACCACGCTACGCACGTTGGTGGCAACGATCGTGAGCCTCTAGCCAGTATAGTTCGCGTTTCGCGCCGCTATCTTACGGCATGCGCGATGCTCTGCTCGCCACCCTCTCCGCTATCGTCGGCCCTCGCTGGGTGAAATCCCGCGCGCCCGAACTCGTCGCGTATGACGCCGACGGGCTTCCCGGCTATCGCGCCCTGCCCAACCTTGCCGTCTTCCCCGGCACCCGCGACGAAGTCGTGGCCGTGGTGCAGGCCCTCGCCACTGCCGGCGTCTCCTTTGTGCCGCGTGGCGCCGGCACTGGCCTCTCCGGTGGTTCACTCGCCGACGACGTTGTACTCCTCGGGTTGAATCGCCTCACGCGCATTCTCGAAGTCGACGCCGTGAATCGCATCGCCCGCGTGGAAACCGGCGTGGTGAATGCGAAACTCTCGCGTGCCGTGGCCGCGTTCGGCCTGCAGTACGCCCCCGACCCGTCCAGTCAAAGTGTGTGCACCATCGGCGGCAACGTGGCCGAGAATGCCGGTGGGCCACACTGCCTCAAGTACGGCGTCACGCTCAATCACGTCGTGGAGTGTGAAGTCGTACTTCCGAACGGCACGGTCACGCGGCTCGGCAGCGCCTTCGGCGAATCGGACGACTACGATCTGCTCGGCCTGTTCGTAGGCAGTGAAGGATGCTTTGGTGTGGCTACCGAGATCACCGTGCGCCTCGTACCGCTCCCCGACACGGTACACACGCTGCTCGCCGATTTCCCGAGCATCGATGCGGCCGCGCGTGCCGTGTCACGCATCGTGGCCACCGGTATCGTACCCGCCGCGCTCGAGATGATGGACAACGCCACCATCCGCGCCGTCGAAGCGTCGATTTACGCCGCGGGCTACCCGATCGACGCCGCGGCTATCCTGCTCTGCGAAGTAGACGGCATCGCCGACGGCCTCGACGACGATGTGTCGATCATTCGCCGCTGCTGCATGGACGCCGGCGCCCGCGATGTGCTCGTGGCCACCACCGACGCCGATCGTACGCGCCTCTGGCAAGGACGCAAAAAAGCGTTCGGTGCCATGGGTCGCATCGCCCCGTCGTTGGTCGTGCAGGACGCGGTCGTCCCACGCACGCGCCTCCCCGACGTGCTGGCCACCATCCACGAGATTGCCACGCGACACCGCGTGCAAGTGTGCAACGTGTTCCACGCCGGCGACGGTAATCTGCATCCGAATATCCCTTACGACGCCAACGACGCCGACGCCTCCGCGCGCGTGCACGAAGCGATGTCGGAAATCATGCAGGCCTGCATCGATGCCGGCGGCACGATCACGGGAGAGCACGGCGTGGGGCTCGACAAGCTGCCGTACATGGACCGCCTGTTCACCGCCGAATCACTGTCGGCCATGTGCCGCATCCGCGACGTCTTCGATCCCGACCGCCGCGCCAATCCGGGCAAGGTCGTGCCGGTGCATTCGTGCAAAGAGTGGCACGGACCACGGCGGCGAACGTGAACGCGACGGGCATTGCCGGGACCACGGTGGCCAACGCTTGCTTTCCCACCGGGACCACGGTGGCCAACGCTTGCTTTCCCACCGGAAGCAAATTGGATGCAACCGTGTATTCGACGAGCGGAAGCGGTGCTTCTGGCACGATCACATCATCCTTGAATGTGCAATCTCTCCGGAGCGGTACTTCCGTTTGCCGTACATGCATTGCTCACCAAACAGCTTCACGTGTGAAATCACACGATAGCCACCGTGGCCGCAGATGATGGAGCTATCCACTGCCGGCGTCGCCTCGGCGGTCCACGAGGCTATCAGCACGAACGTGGTGGCCCGTGGCGTCGGCTCTGGCACGTGGCTGTTCGGCGGCCCCGTGGCGAACGATGCCGCAGCGGCCGTGGTGCGGCCTCGTGGCGGTGTGATCGAGTACACGCCAGGCGACCTCGTGATCAGCGTACACGCGGGGACCACGCTCGAAGAACTGTCCGCAGTGTGCGCTGCCAGTGACCAGATGTTGGCTATCGCGCCGTATGGTTCTCCGCGGTCCACTATTGGTGCCGTGGTCGCGACCGCGTCGGCGGCACCGTTGTCGTACGAAGATTTCACCATTCGCGATCTCGTGCTCGGACTCACGGCTGTCACGGGCACCGGTGATATCGTGCGCGTGGGCGGCAAGGTGGTCAAGAACGTGGCGGGGTTTGACCTCGTGCGACTGAATACCGGCGCCTTCGGCACGCTCGGTGTCATCACCGAAGTCAGCATACGCCTGCATGCGAAACCGATCATGGACCATGTGGTCACGGGTACGCTCGACGACGCGCCGAACGCGTGGGTGCTACGTCTGATCGCGAACCGGGCGCCATTGCCGATGCTGGTGCGCATGGCCCCGGGCGAACCGACGCAGTTGTTTGCACGCTGCACCGGCAACGAAGCGCGCGCTTCCGCGTTGCGTGGCATTGTGCAGTCGTATGGCGCGCGCAGTGCGTTCACACTTGGGCCTTCCGATACGAGCAGCGCCAGTGAGTCCGCGTCTCCGGTGTCGCTGTTACGGCACGTGCCCGAGCAGGCGCTCGTGCTGCGCGCACGCACCAAACCATCACACGGCGCATCACTGATCGATGCGGCGCGTTTCGCGTTCCCCGAGGCAGCGTTGCTGTTCCATCCGGCCCGCGGATCGATTCGGATCACGACGTTGGCAACCGAGAACGCCGATACACGAGTGGCCGCGTTCGTGGCATCAGCGGCACCGTCAATGCCCTTCTCGATCGTGGTCGAACAAGGCGCGTCGCCACTTCCGCAGGCCAATGCGCTCGACTTTTCGGTGAAGCAAGCCTTCGATCCCCATGGCATTCTCAACCGGCGACGTCCGGGAGCCGTATGAGCACCGTGACGCACGGCGCCGCCGTCACACCCAAGTGCGCCCTGCCGGGCACACCGCTGGCGCTGGCCAGCAAAGGACTTGATGCCTGCGTGCATTGCGGCTTCTGCCTCCAAGCCTGTCCCACGTATGTCAATCTCGAAGACGAGAACGATTCGCCGCGCGGACGGCTCGTGCTCATGCGTCGCATGCTCGAAGGCGATATCGCACTCGACGATCCCACCACCGCGCAGCACATCGATCGTTGCCTTGGTTGCCGCGCGTGCGAGACCGCCTGTCCGTCGGGTGTGCCGTACGGCGATCTGCTCGAGGCCACGCGCGCCACGATGGCGCCTGCACGCCGCATGCCGATCGTTGCTCGTGCGGTACTTGGCGTGTTCAAACAGCCGCTGCTGTTGCGCACTTCGTTGCTCGGTGCGCGCGCATTCCGTGCCACGCGGTTGCCGCATCTGCTGGCGAAGCTGTTGCCGGCGCGTCTCGCGTTTCCGATGGCGATGATCGCGTCTACCACACCGGCCATGTCACGTACGCAGGCTGGGAGTGGGCGGGCCGTGCGGTCCGCACCGCGCCCCACTCCCGTCGCGCCGAATGCGTTGCCGGCAGTTACGGTAACCTGTCTTACCGGTTGCGTGATGTCGGGACTCTTCTCGCATGTGAACGACGCGACCGATCGCGTGCTCGCTCACAACGGCTTTCAGCTGCGCACCACGCGCGCCCAAGGCTGTTGCGGCGCACTGCATGCGCACGCCGGTGATCTCGACAGCGCGCGCCAATTGGCCCGCATCAACGTAGCCGCCTTCGAACAGTCGGGCGCTGACGTCATCGCCGTCAACTCGGCCGGTTGCGGTGCGATGCTCAAGCAATACGGCCATCTGCTGCACGATGATCCCGCGTGGGCCGAGCGGGCTGCTCGTATCAGCGCGCGGACGCGCGATATCTCGGAGCTGTTGGCTACTGTGGGACCGATACCCGGTACGCTACCGGTAGCCATGCGCGTGACACACGATCCACCCTGTCATCAGATGCACGCCCAGCGTGTGGTGTCTCCACCGCTGGCCGTGCTGCGCGCAATTCCCGGACTCTCGCTCATTCCGCTCGACGACGCCGACCAGTGCTGCGGATCGGCCGGCATCTACAATCTGGTGGAGCCCGACACGTCCGACGCCGTGCTGGCACCGAAGCTGGCGCGCATCGCCGAAAGCGGCGCCGACTGGGTCGCCACCGGGAACCCGGGGTGCATGATGCAGATCGGGGCGGGACTGCTACGCAGTGGTTCGCGCGCGCGCGTGGTGCATCCCATCGAACTACTCGACGCGTCGTACGAGCGCTTGCCGTGAATCCGCTCGACGCGAACCGCTCAGGCGAGCATCGCGTTACGATCTTGGCGTTCGACGGTATTGTCGCGGACACGATACCGCTACGGGCAACCGCGCTCGCTGAGGCGATCACACTGGAATGCACGTTGCTGGAGATTGAGGTATGCGCGCATGACATGCTGCCGCTACTGCACGCGTTGATGCCCGGGCGGACCTTCAGCGAGGCCCTGCGTGTCGCGATCGAGCAACTGCCGGTGCTGCAGCATGAGCGCTTTCGCCACGACGTGACCGTACACGATCTCACTGCGTTACGCGCGCAGCGTGCGTGGTCGGCGATGGCTTCGCATGGCGTGCCGCTGCGCGACGGGGTGCTGAGCTGGCTGCAGGCAGCGATGGCGCGTGGCCTTCGCATGGTGTTGCGCAGCGATTCGCAGCGCCGGGAAGTGGAACCCATGTTGCGACTCGCCGCTCTTGAAGACAGCATGCTGTTCTTGCGTTGCGCCGATGACCCTCCGCGCGTTGCAGGGGCTTCGATGTTGCAGGCCAGCTATGCGGCAATCGATGCCCGTCTCGATCGGCAACGCCTGCCTCGCACGCAACGTGTCGCCGTGGAGGCTGACAGCAAAACGGCCGATTTTGCGCTGGGATTCGCAGAAACGAGCCGCATCACGCTTTGAAAGTGACCGAAGTACGTAGTGAAGTACAACGCTGTGTGTGATTTATCACGAACCTGAAGTGCTGGCCGTATGCATGTTGCTTCAATCCGTTGGTCTCCGGTAGCTTTCATGGACTGATCTGTATGTCGAAGTCTCTACGAGGTGTGCCGTTGTCCAACGCTGACGCGATTCCCCCTGGCCTCACGAGCCCGACGCCGTCTGAGCCAGTACTGCCGGTAGCGGCGATGCCGTTGGAGGTACCTTCGGCAATGCCGGCGCTTATGTATCCGGAGCCGCTGGCGGCCCATGACGCCGCCGCGTATGTCGACCTGCGCCGTGAGTCCGCGTGGTTCGAGTCGGCCGGCCAGTGGAGCACGTTCCGTGGCCCCAAGGCGGCTGAAGCACTCAACGGGCTCGTCACGAACGACGTGACGCAACTGCGCCCCGGTGAAGGACAACACGCGGCCGCGCTGACGCCGAAGGGCAAAGTGCTGTGCGATATGCTCATTTTTCGCATGGACGAAGAGACGTTCATGCTCACACTCCTGCGCACCTGTGCGCCGCAGTGGCTGGCCACGGCGCGCAAGTACGTCAATCCCCGTCTCGCGAAAGTCGAAGACGAGTCGGACAAGTGGACCACGTGGATGATCTACGGCGCGCACGCGTCGAAGGCGGTCGCCACCCTCGGCGGCGCTGCTCACACGGTCGAAGACCTGGGCGACGTGATGATGCAGGGGCTCGCTGAATGGAATCTGTGGCAGCACGGGCTCTGGAACATCGGACCGGCCACGGTGCGGCTCATCCGCGCGCCGCTGATGGGATCGCTGCCGGGATTCATTCTCGTGGCTGATGCCCGCGACGCCGATGTCGTGCGTGAGCGGCTCGAGAAGTCGGTGTATCGCAAAGCGACGCGAGCGGTGTGGAACATCACGCGCGTGGAAGGCGGGCGTCCCGCGTTCGGCCTCGACATGGACGATAACACGATCCCGCAAGAAGCGAATCTCGATACGCTCGGCGCGATCTCGTTCACGAAGGGCTGCTACACGGGCCAGGAAACCGTCGCGCGGATCCACTACCGTGGCCACGTGAATCGCCGGCTGCGTGGACTGCTGGGATCATCGGCGCTACCGCAGCACGGGCAGATAGTCGACGCCACGGGAAAGCTGGTGGGCGATGTACGCAGCTCCGTGATTTCGCCGCGGTTGGGTCCGATCGCGATCGCGATGCTCCGCCGGGAAGTCCAGGCGGGAGACACGGTGATGGTAGAAACACCGGAGGGCCCGATCACCGCGGAAGTACGCGAGCTGCCCTTCCCGGAGTAGAGCGGGATTTCGTGGAGTGAGCTGATGGCTCGCACGGATCGCTGATCGCTGATCCCTCATCGTTGATCCCTCACCGACAAAAAACGCGGGCGACTTTCGTCGCCCGCGTTTTGTCCTGCAGAACCAAAGCTTAGTGCTTGGTCGGGTCGGCCGGAGCAGCCATCGAGGCCGAGTCGGCGGGCGGCGGCGTCATCGCGGCCGAATCCATTGCGGGAGCAGCAGCGGCCGGAGCAGCGGCGGTCGAATCAGCGGCCGGAGCCTCTTCCTTGGCGGAGCAGGCGGCGAGCACGAGTGCAGCAGCAACGAGAGCGATGCGCTTCATAGTGGAGGACTCCATACGGTGCGGTGGTTGCGCCGTGCGTCCTGAAAAGCGCACGGCCCCCCCGGCAGAACGCCGACGGGGATCAAGCATGGACAATCTACGTTTTGAAGCTCAGCTGTCAAGAGCGACCCCGCCCGAGCCGCAGAGTTCCACGAGCAGCCAACCGTTTGTGCAGTAACGGTTTCCTTGGAAATCAGCCATCGTCTGCGCCACAAATCACGGGACCTCAGCAATTGGCAAAATCCGTTTCGATCGGGCACAACTTGCCGTGCTTCTGCGCTTTATCATCATTCCTATCGCCGACGGTCCGTCCGATCGCTCAACGCAAGACCTCCAGTCCTGACCAGTGTCCAAACTCCCAGAGACCCTCGGCGCTCTCAAGCGCTCTACCTACGCTACGAATCGCCCGAAGTCCGTCAAAGACGAAATACGCCGTAACCTGATCGCGCGCCTGCAGGCTGGTGGTCCGCTCTTCCGTGGAGTGCTT
>NZ_JBDNFF010000018.1:0-6692 GCF_041689975.1 Gemmatimonas sp. | reverse complement strand
GCTCGAAGTGGCGCGCGGCTGGTATCCGGATACCGGAGCGAGCGTGCTGCTGTGGCTCTTCACCGTGGTCGCCGCGCTGTTCGGCGGCTGGCTCTACCTGCTACAGCGCGATCACGTGCGCGCGTTGGTAGAACGCCGGCGGTTGCTGGCGTCGCTGGCGATTCCGAAACAGGTGGCGACGCGCGCGGCGTAGGGTGGGAACGGCGTTCACTCCGGGGCGGTGGACCTGATTACGCTGAGGCGCCGAGAACGTAGAGGCGCAGAGCCTTGTAATCGACAGATCGTTTGATGCGACGGAAGTTTCTTGATATTTGTGCTTCTCTGCGACCTCTGCGCCTCTGCGTCCTCTGCGTCCTCTGCGTCCTCTGCGTGATCGGTTCATCGATCCGTCAATCGCACCCGAACCTCGCGCGCATTAGGTTCTACCAATGAAGTTTCGCGATTCCCTGCCACCGTGGCTCACGCAGCTACTCGCCAAGTTCCATTGGACGACGTGGCTCGTGATCGCGCTTAGCATCTGGGCATTGCCACGCCTGCTGCCGCACGTAGGCGCCCTCGTGAACGTCAGCGCGCGCGATCGCACCGCGCCGACGTTCGCCGTACGCACACTCGCCGACTCCACGATCACGTCACAGTCACTCCGCGGGCGCGTCGTGCTCGTGAATGTGTGGGCCACGTGGTGCATACCGTGCCGCGTGGAGATGCCGCTGCTGGAGGCCACGTGGAACCGGCACAAGGCGGCCGGCCTTGTCCTACTCGGTGCGTCGGTCGACAAAGGCGATCCGCGCACCGTGCGCGACTTCGTCAGCACACGCGGCATCAGCTATCCCATCGCCATCGTGGGACCCGACATGATTGCCGAGCTGGACGGAGTGCGCGGCTATCCGACATCGGTTCTTATTGGCCGTGACGGTCGTGTACGCCATCGCGTGATGGGGCCGATCGGACCACTATCGCTGGAACCAGCGATTCGCCGTGCGCTGGCCGAGCCGTAAGGGACCATCATGCGCCCGCTACCGATACCCTTGCGCCTGCAACTCGAACAACTCGGCATACCGTCCGTGCCGCGCCAGCAATTCCTCGTGCGTCCCCATCGAGTCCACCGCGCCTTCGTTCAGTACCAGAATCCGATCGGCCATACGCACGCTCGAAAAGCGGTGCGAGATCAGCATGCTGGTGCGCCCGACACTCAACGCTTTGAAGCGTTGAAACACCTCGAACTCGGCCCTCGCATCGAGCGCCGCCGTGGGCTCGTCGAGCACCAACAGCTGCGCATCACGCATGTACGCGCGCGCAATCGCCAGTTTCTGCCACTCCCCGCCTGATAGCTCTACGCCCGTTGAGAAGCGCTTGCCGATGGGCTGGTCGTACTGTGCCGGCAATCGTGAAATCATCTCGGAAGCCAAGCTCTGCTCGGCCGACTGCACGATTCGTGCGCGATCCTCGCGTTCGTCAATACGCCCCACGGCGATATTCTCGCCGGCGGTGAGACTGTAGCGCACGAAGTCCTGAAAAATCACCCCGACGTTCGCCCGTAGCTCCGCAAGATCGTACTCGCGCAGATCGTGGCCGTCCAGCAGAATACGCCCTTCGCTGGGCTCATACAGTCGCGCCAGCAGCTTCACGATCGTGGTTTTCCCCGCACCGTTCTCGCCCACCAGCGCGACCGTTTCTCCGGCGTGCAGCGTGAAGGACAAGTGACGTACCGCCCAACGCTCAGTGCCGGGATACTGGAACCCCACATCCTGAAACTCGAAACCGATCGTGATCGGCTTGGGCATGGCGCGCGCATTCACCGGCGAATGAATGCGCGACGTGATTGTGAAGTATGAGAAGAGATCGTCGAGATACAGCGCCTGACTGGCCGTGCTCGAGAACCCCACCAGCAAACTCGCGAGCAAGTCACCAAGCCGACGGAACGACCCGGCGAGAAACGTGAGATCGCCGATGCTGAACTGACCGGTGAGGGTGCGCCACGCGATGTAGCCGTACGCCGTGTAGTATCCGGCAGTGCCGATCGCGGTGAGCAGCCCCATCCAACTGTCACGCTTGATGGCCAATGCACGGTTGGCGCGATACACATCGAGGGAGATGTCGCGAAAGCGGCCGATTAGGAAGCGATTCAATCCGAAGATCTTCACTTCCTTCGCGGTCTCCACACTTGCACCCGTCTGCCGCAGATACTCGAGCAAGCGGCGCTGTTGCGTGCGCGACCACTGCAGTGCGTACTCGAGCGCATTGAAGTGCGCCTCACCCACAAAGGCCGGCACCAGCGCCACCAGCAGTAGCACGATCAGCCACGGCGCATAAACCACGAGGCCCGCCGCGAAACTGATGATCGTGATCAGCGTCTGCACCTGTCCGAACACCTGGCCCATCACGCCAAGCCCTTGAAACGTCTGCGTACGCGCGCGCTCCAGCCGGTCCTGCACCTCGCTGTCTTCGAACTGTTCTAGGTCGAGGGTGGCCGAATGCTCCATCAGGCGGACCGTGGTGCTGATCGAAAACTGCAAACCGAGCATGCGGTCCACCAGCGAGCCAGCGCGCGACAGCGCATCGGCCGCGATGGCCAGGGCGAACTCGATGAGAATCAGCTGCAGCGTGCGATCCAGCAGACCGCTGGCGACCCAGGCACTCCACGTGACCGGGTCTCCGGGCAGCGCCGCCGTCCGGATCACTTCGTCGATGATCAGCTTGCCCACGTAGAGCGTGCTCACGGGCAACAGCGATCGGATGAGCCGGATGCTGATGGTCGCCATCGTAAGGGGCGCACTGGTGCCCCAGACCAGCAGAAAGAGCGGTCCGACGTGCCGGAGCGCGCCGAGCCGTTCGCGAAACGACTTGATCGGTGGTGGTGACTGTCTCGGACGCGCCATACGGTGAATCTGGGTACGCGCTCGCACCGCGGCCATCGTGACATTTGGATAAGTTTCATGGTATGCGCCCATTTTTTTCGACCGCTACACCGCGCCTTGGCCGCCTCCTGCTCGGGGTCGGTACCATCGCCGGCGTCGCCGCGTGCAGCGTCGGAACCGCGACGCGCATGCGCCCCGATGCGCACCCGGTGGCAGCACGTGCCACGACGGCGCGAGTCGCGATCGAGCTGGACGGGCGCCTCGACGACTGGGCCGGTGTTCCCTTGTGGACGGACGCAGCGCCGTCGAGCGGACCGCTTCAGTCAGCATGGGCCACCGATGATCCACACTGGTGGTACGTCTCGTTCTCCGTCCGCGACAGCGTAAGCCATTCCGCTATGGCGGGTACCCTGCACGTGCTCATCGACGTCGATGACAATATCTCCACCGGCGGAACCGTGTTCGATATCGCGCGCGGTCTCGCCGGCGTGGATCTGTCGCTCGACCTGTCCCGCTCCGACAAGCCTCAGGCCAACGGAGTCGGCGCCGGTGCGGCGCTGCGTACCGTCGAAGCCACCGGCGCCGGCGCGTACCGTCTTGGCGCCTATCGCAGCGCCTACGACCTCGGCGTGGTGGCGCTCCCCACCTGGAGTGCCACACGTTTTGAGCTCCGCATCGCACGCGGCGGCACGTTTGATGGCTTCGCGCGACTTGGCCGCGCCGTACGGGCCCGGCTTGTTTTCGAATCAGCGACGGGCGTGGTCACCGCGCTTCCCGCCGCGCGCTATGTGTTCGCCACCGCGTCCGACACGACGGCGAACGCCAATCTCGTGTCGGCCGTCCCGGCGAAGACCACCGGCTCGGTGCGCGTGGCGCAATGGAACGTGTCCGAGGGCTCGTTCAAGACACCCGCCAACCACGCGAAGTTGTTGGCAGCCGTGGCACCCGATGTGATCCTGCTGGATGAAGCGTATGCCGGCACCTCCGACTCTACGCTCGCCGATTTCTTTGCGCGTGCCGAACTGGCGGCACTGGGCACATGGCGATTCGTGTATTCGCGCAGCGGGGGTCGACAGCACACGGTGGTTGCCACGCGCGATCGCGACATCCGGCAGGCGTCGTCGATGGTGCGCGTGGAGTATCCGGCCGGAGTACTCGACAGCGTACGCGCCACGGCACTGAGTGCCTCGCAGCATCTGTTCGACATCGAAGTGCAGGCACAGATTTCGAGCACAGGTGCATGGATCACCATTGACGGCATCGAAACGCTGTTCGTGCCACTCGATCTGCAAAGCGGCGGATTTTTCGGCAATGCACAGGATCAGCTGCGCGTGTTGCAGAGCCGTGCGATCCGCGCGCACGTGCAGCGAGAGCTCGCCTCGCGCGCAACGCGGGGCGCACTCGTGATCGCCGGCGACTTCAACGCGATCGGATCGTACGAGTCCGTGCACACGCTCCGGCAAGGCCTCGATGTCGACGGCTCCGACCTTACGCTCAGTGATTCATGGCGATTGGGTGAACGAACGCTCGTGACCTGGACCGATCCGAAGGCGGCGCAATTCCTCCCTGGCCGTCTCGATCTCACGCTGTACGCCGACGCCGTATTCGAGCGCACGGGCGGCTTCGCGTTCACCAGCGCAGACCTCGCGCCAGCGTTCGCAGCGTCACTCGGCCTCACGCCGGAGACCTCTGCTCGCACGGCGGATCACCTGATCGTGGTGACCGACCTGCGGCGCCGGCGCTAGCGGTACTTTCGCGAATCTCACGTCCTGCGACGGCCAGGTTTCACGAGTTTTCAGAGGAGAATCCTGTCTCCTACCGCTCGCGAAAATGCTACAGGAAAGAAGTCGGGATGGACACGAGCGCTGAAGACTCACCCGCACGACTTGGCCGCGCCGCGTGTTCAACGTGAAAACCGCAGACAGGAACGCACCGTCCTGCAGAACAGGGGAAAGGCAACAGTTTATGGCCAGGAAGTGCGAAAGTACCGCTAGGCTGCCGGCGGGAAACCGCGATGCGGCCGGGCGTAATCAGTTATCTTTCGATGTGCACGGGACGCGCCCGTGCGGAACCATGATGATCGGACGAGGCGGGTATGTCGCGGGCGTTTCTACGAGATGATGCGGAAGGCGAGATGCCGCGCCGCAATTACCACTTGCCCGAGCGCAGCGATCCTGGCTACGATCGCGCCTGCGCGCGCGCACTGCTCGAAGCTGCGCGGGTGAACGAAACGCAGTTGGCCGAGCGGGCCACCGGGTACTATTGGGGCGAACCGCTGCTCAGGCCCTTCGTGGAAGCGCTGCGCGTGGAAGCAGAGCAGCAGGGCGACGATCGGCTCGAACAGCTGGCCCGACGTTTTCTGGCGTGATTACGCCTTCGCCGCCTTCGACGCGTCGAGCTGTGCCTGCATGCGCTTTCGGAAGCGTTCGGCGATCAGACGTCCCATTTCCGTTTCCTTCGCCACCCACTCGGCATTTCGGAACGCGATCGGGTTCACCTGTGCGCGATACTCCGCGAGCCACGGCTCGATGCGTGAGAAGATCAGCAGTCCTTCGCCATTGCTCTCGAGCATGAAGTCGGCGTGCATCACGCCGTGACGCGCCATGGCATACGTCATCTCCCAGTACGACGTGCACTGACGGAACGCCGCGTTGAGCGGATGATCGCCCTTCGTTACTGCAATCACGTCCTCGAAGCTCGTCGGTAGAAACTTGGCGATGACCTGCGTGCGCGATTCGCGCATGACATCTTCACGACGGAGCTCGTACAACTTGAGTACGAGTTCCGCATCATGATGGTCGGGGTATTCTTTGAGGGGCACGGTGTGCTCGGCAGACAGGGAAATTCGGCCAGCGCGCGAAGGTGGCGCGCGGCAGGATACGGACAACTGCTGACGTCAGCGCGCCACGATTCGTTGGCGCAATCTGCGCGTCACTCCACCAACATGACTCAGGGCGTGGAGCCCGCTCCCGCGAGAGCGGGTACCACATGCGGTTCCCACTGCTGCAACGTCACGCGTAATCGCCACGCGGCGTTGTCGGGGGCCGGTGACTCCGGATCGAGTGTGGCCGACGTGACCACGAAGCCCGGCAGCGAGACCATCTTGCCGCTGGGCAGTCGCTTGTGCCACGAGCCATCGTGCAACGGCACATCGTCGGTAAAACGACCATCGGAGGCGCGGCCGTACACGCGCATCGGATCGAGGCGCAGGCTGGCCCCGTTGGCGCGACGATCCACCGTGATCGCCGACAACCAAGAACGTCCCGCGTACTCCATGACGACGCCCACCTGCACTTGCCGTGTGGTTTCCCGTGAGGCCATCAAACGCGCCAGGAAGTTCGTCGCGACCTCGCGTCGCTGCGACGCCAGGACTACCGGCAGCGTACGCTGCACGGTGCCATCGTCCCCGGTCGCCATCTCCTCGCCCGCTGTCGGCGACTGCCAGTCGGCCGCCGTCCCAAGAATGACGCGGAGTGGCACGCCAACGGCGTGCGACTTATCGGGACGAAGGACGGTGATCTGCACATCGAGCGTCACCGGTCGTGTAATCGGAATCTGAGTCACGATGAAAGCTACTCGACCGGCCCCGCTCAGTGGGGTTCGCGTGAGCACCAGCTCGGTCTCGGATTCCAGAGCATTCCGACCTTGGGCAGGATCGCAACAGCTGGAACACGGAAACCACGGATCACACGGAAAGAACACTGATTAGAATGAACAGCGCTTTTGGCTTATCCGTGTCGGTTCCGTGCAATCCGTGGTTTCCGTGTTCCGGCTGTTGCTGTTGCCCTTGGCTGTTGCTGTTGCCCTTGGCTGTTGCTGTTGCCCTTGGCTGTTGCT
>NZ_JBDNFF010000017.1:0-19506 GCF_041689975.1 Gemmatimonas sp. | reverse complement strand
GGTCGCAGGAAGCGCTCATAGCGCTGCAGTCCCGCTGCGGTGTCGTGCAGGTAGTAGATGCTTTCGTTGAAGACGACCACGTCGAACAGTTCGGTGGTCGTGAACTCATTCATGTCGCCGACGACGAAGCGCGTGTCCGCGTTCGCCTTGTGCTGTGCTTTCGCGATGGCTGCCTCGAAGTCGACGCCCAGGTACGCGCCGGCGGCACCCCGCAGCTGCTCCTGAAACACGCCCTCGCCGCACCCGACGTCGAGCACCGCACCGCCTGGCTTGAGACTGGCGACGTACCCGGCGAGGACGCAGTGATGCGCCAGCTCCTCGAGATTGCGGAGCCAATCCCAGCCACCGCTGGCATACTCGGTGTTCCAGCGTTTTTCCCGATCGAGTCCAGGGAGCGGCGTACGCCGCGCACCAATCGCGCGGATAACGGGAGCGCGGTTGGGTCGGAGCCGATGGATGGATTCTCGGAGGTGTCAGGTGGCAGTTGCGACATCGAACCAGGAAGAAAGGGAAGTCAGGAAAAGGACGGCGTGAGCAGGCACTTGGCGAGCTTAGCGACGAGCCTGCCGCTGGTGAGCGGACCGCCGACACTCATGCGCCCCAGCCGCCATGGATTGGTGCGCCGACCATTGCCCCACCGTTTGAGCGTCAGCGCTGCGGCGTAGCCGGCCTCGCGCGTACGCTCTAGGGCTTCGCGGTCGTGGGAGCCATACGGAAAGGCGACGCTTTCACACGGAACGCCGAGCAGCTGCTCGAGATCATGCCGCGCGCCCACCAGTTCGTCGTGGGCATCGGCGGCGGACAGCCCGCGAACCCGGCGATGATGTCGGGTATGCGAGCCGACGTCATGGCCATCCCGCACGAGCGCCCGCAACGCGGACGCATTCAATAACGTCGACGGTGGCGCACCCGGGTCCCACACATTGCGTGCGCCGACGTAGCCCGACACCGCATACACGGTACACGGCCAGCCGTGCGTGGCCAACGCGGGGAGTGCCTGCGAAGTAACACTGGCATAGGCATCGTCGAAGGTGATGGCGATGGGCCTCGCCGGCAGCGCCTGCTCGGCACGCTGCCAGCGGATCAGCGCGCCCACGGTCACGCCCTGAAAGCCAAGCCGGGCGAGGGCCGCCAGGTGCGCCGCGAACTGCGCGGGCGTCACGAAATTGGTATCCGACTCGGAGCCGGTTGGCGGAACTTCGATTCTATGGTAGCACAGGATGGGCACTCGCATCCGATCACCTGGAGATCAAAGGGAGCGCGTCTTGCGTTGCGCATCCCAAAGTAAGGCATACTTCGCGAAGGCGCCCCACGCGTACGTCGAGCAGAAAAGGAATCCGCGCATTCCCTCGCGCCACATCCCCTGCACCAGGTACGTCTTCACAAACCGCCAGAGTGGATGGAGCAGGAGATGCCGCAGCGTCACGGTGGAACCTTTTTCTTGCATATCCGCCGCGCCCCACGCGCCGTAGCGTACGCATTTGTCCATCTGGTGGGCCAGGTCTCGGTAGGACTCATGATCCAGCCGGCCAGACAGATTCGCGACGGGCACCTGCATGTCGAGTCGCTCGTGCACGCGATCCGTGGTCCAGCGACTGGTCTTTGGAAAGAGTCGCACATGGTAATCACGGCCCCACGCGCCGCGTTCGTACCGAGCGCCGAGATAGTGATTGCGCAGATGCACGCGATATGCGGTCCGCGCCGGGTCACGGACGGCCGCCTCGATGCTCTCCTGCAGCTCAGGGGTGACCCGTTCGTCGGCGTCGAGCGACAGAATCCACGGGTGTGTGGCCACCTCGATCGCGGCGTTCTTCTGGCGGCCGATCGTCGCACCGGTGACCACGAGCACTCGAGCTCCAAACCGACGGGCGATGTCGGTGGTGGCATCGGTAGACCCGCCGTCGACCACGATCACCTCGTCAGCCCAGGCGACGGAGGCGAGGCAGTCGGGGAGCCGGTCCGCTTCGTTCAGCGTCGGAATGACGACGGAAACCCCAGCCGGCCGGTCTGGCACGTGTTCTGCCAAGGGCAATCCGACGTTACTGTTCGGGTAGGTCATGACGTATGGATATCTCAGCGGCAAGCCGAAGCCAGCCCGACCGTGCGTCTTAACTGATCGTTAACCGAAGTTCGAGACCTTCATGGTGCCCCTCCTTAGCCGGACTGATTGGCCGAATCCGGAACGGGTGCTGGTCATCGAAGATGACGAACCCCTGCGGATGACGCTGCTCGAGATGCTCTCGATGCATTGCGGTGACGTGCGAGGCGCCTCGTCAGTCGCCGAGGCGATTCGTGAATGCACGCTCCGTCGCCCGGAGATCATCCTCCTCGACCTCGGGCTGCCCGATGGAGATGGTGGGGATCTGCTCGGCCAACTGCGCGGACTGACCGACGTGCCGATCATCGTGCTCTCGGGGCGCGACGACGAGGAAGGCCGCGTGGCGCTGCTCGATGCCGGCGCGGATGACTTCGTGAACAAGCCGTACAGTGCGGCCGAGCTGCTGGCGCGGATTCGCGGTCAGTTCCGACGCGCGTCGCAATCCACGCTCGCCCGCTCGTGGGCGCGCCTCAGCGTGGATGGTGTCGAGATCGATCTGCTGGAGCAGCGAGTCGTGAAGCACGGCGTCCCGCAGCGCTTGACGCCGACCGAATGGTCGGTGCTGCGCGCGCTGATCCTGCATGCCGGTCGCCCGTTGTCAGCCAGGCAACTCTGGGACATCGTCTGGGATCGCGAGTTCGGGGACCCGACGGTCCACGTGCGTGTGCACATTACGCACCTGCGCCGAAAGGTGGAGCCCGATCCGTCCAAGCCACGCCTGATCGTGACCGAACCCGGCGGCGGCTATCGCTTCGCGCCGCCGAATTGAGTCGCGGCGTGTACTCGGAGCCGAGTCGCGCGCGCGCCTGGGCGGTGTATCTGACCCTGTATATAGTCGCGACGCTCACGCTCGGATTCGCTTCTCGGAATCCGGCCGTGCGCGTTGCCCACGGCGTCCTCGTCTATCTGGTGCTGATCATCGGCGCCAGCCGACAAGGTGGACGCGGCCTTTCCGCCACACTGGTCGTGCTCAGCTATCTCGCGGTCGACTTCCTGCTTGTGCCGCCCAAGCGCAGCTTCGGCAACGCCTCCGAGCTCGATTGGCTTATTCTCATCGGGTTCGCCGCGACGGGCATCTTCGTGTCGGCGCTGTTCGATCAGCTTCGGGTGGCGCTGGCTTTCGCGCGCGATCGCACCCTCGAGGTGGAGCGACTCAGTGCGGAGCGTCTACAACTCGAACGGGAGGCCGCCACGGCGCGCGTGATGCGCGAGGCGAATCGCCTGAAGAACACACTCCTCCGGTCCATTGCGCACGACCTGCGCTCGCCGGTGGCCACGCTGGCCCTGCTCGCGGATCCGGCGTCAGGCTTCGCCTCCGATCGTGCGCTGTCGCGTGTCGCCGAGGAATCACAACGTCTGGGTGCGTTCCTCAATATGCTCCAGCGATTCGCGGGCGCCGACGACGCCTCCCTCCTGCTATCGACACACGATGTCGCGGAGTTGGTGCAGATCGCCGTGAAATCGTCCGAGGCGCTGCTGACCGGTCGCGAGGTGCCGATCCACGTTCCGGAGGCCGGCAGGGAGGTGCGCTGCGATCTCACGCTTTCCGTGCAAGTGTTGGGCAACCTGCTGCAGAACGCCGCGCGATACTCGCCGCCGGCGTCGCCGATCGAAGTGTTCTGCGCTGCGGTCGACGACAATCTCGAGATTGTCGTGGCGGATCGAGGACCCGGCATTGCCGCCGAGGACCTCGTCCGCCTGTTCACACCGCTACAGCGTGCACCCGGCTCATGGAATGACGCAGCGAGCAAGCAGGGGCGCATGGGCATGGGCCTGTCGATCTCCCGGACCTTTGCGCGCGCTCAGGGAGGTGATGTCCAGCACCGGCCACGAGATGGGGGTGGATCGCTCTTCGTGCTCACGTTGCCACGCGCCCTGGTGCGTTGACGGCGACCGGGGCACCGAAGAACTGAAGTGGCAGTGAACGATCTTACCGGTTGCAGCTCGGGTAGGTCGGGTCCGCACCGCCAATGGCCGGTTTCTCCTTCCGGTTCGCCACGGCGGTCATCACCTCATGCACGAAACGCCCGAGTCGCGCGGCGTGATCGTAATCGATGTACTGCGGTTCATCCGACTGCATGTGGTAGTCGGGGCCGTAGCCGAGGGACATGTACACGACCGGGATGTCCTTGCGAACGTAGTTCACCTGGTCGCTGCGGCAGAAGCGGTTGAGCGGGTTGGCAGGAATGTCCCAGCTCTTGTCGATCACCATCGGCTCGGCGCTGTTGGCGTTCACCGAGTCGATGATATCGCCAAAGTCACGCGAGAGACGACGCGCACCGAGCATCTGTACGGAGTTCGGTCCGCCGAACTTCACTTGATCCACGCGGCCTTTGCCGACCATGTCCATGTTGTGCGCGGCAACCACCTTCTCGAGCGGGATCGTGGGATTGTCGGTGAACCAGCGCGAGCCGAGCAGGCCGCCCTCTTCACCCTGGTGTGACACGAAGATCACCGAGCGCGCCGGCTTCTCCTTGGCGAACTTCTCAGCGAGTTCGAGCAGCACCATCGAGCCCGAGCCGTCGTCGTCGGCGCCATTCATGATGGAGTCCTTGCGGGCCGGACGTGCAGCGCGCGCCTTGGCGATCAGCGCGTTGATCTTCACTTGCTGATCGGCCGTCGGAATGCATGACGGATCGTTGTTGCCCTGCCGGCGCGTCACGAAGTTCGTGGCACGCAGCGAGTCGTGGTCGGTCACGGTGGTATTGATGCCCACGTGGTCGTTGTGGGCGCCTACCAGCACGTACTCTTCCTTGAGCGTCGGGTCGGAGCCGGGGAGCACGGCGATCACGTTGCGCGCGGCATATACCGCCGGCCGCCACGTATGATTCCACGACGCCGTGATCGGCTGACCGACGGTGCCGACGGTGACCTCGCCGATCGGCTTACCGAACAGCCGTTCGGCCATTTTCCGCGAGATCGTTGCGCCGGCGGGCGCGTCGGCGTTGGCCGCGCTCGTCGGCCGCATGCCGTTGCGCCCTTCGAACGCCGCATTGATCGTGGCCGGCGTCATGTCGTCGAGGCCGATCACCAGCACCGCCACGGCACCGGCGCGTCGCGCGCGCGAGTCACGCGCGGCGGTGGCGATGGCGGAGCCGAGTACAGCGCGGGCAGGCGTGGACGCCGCCACCTTGTCGGCAGCGAGAATCGCCGTCACACCGAACTTGTTGGGCACATCGGCGCAGCTCACGAACGACGCCGGCCCGCGCACACCGCCAGACGTGCCGGCGCCCGGTGCGACCCGGAACACGGCGACCTTGCCCTTGAACGCCTCCGCATCGAGCATTACCGCTGTGTCACCCCAAGTGCCAGCGAAGACGGTCGGCACGCCGTTCAGATCGGCTTTGCCACCGAAACCATTTTGCGCGGTCGGAGCGGTCGGGATCCAGTCGCGCTTGGGCGCGAGCGCCGCGCCACCAATCTGGAGCGATGACGCGCTGCTATCGAACTGGGTGGGGCCGAAGGGGAGGGTCTGGAAGTACGTGCCGCTGTCACCCGCCGGCCTGAGGCCGAGGCGCTTGAACTCGCCGGCGATGTACTCAGTGCCTTTCACGTTGCCCTTCTCACCGATGCGACGGCCCTGCATGGAGTCGTCGGCGAACTGGTAGAGACGGGTGCGAAGATCGTTGGCCGTGATCGCCGAGACGGTGGGACGCGGGGCCCACGTACGCGGTCCCTCGTCGGGCCACACCGGGCGTTCGGGGCGCGCCACCTTGGTGGCGTTGGGGCGGTTCTGCGCGGGGAGCGCAGCGGAGGCAACAGCAAGCAGGGCCATCGCCGTCACAGCAAGACGTGCGGGTCGAAACACGAGACGCATCCTTGGTCAGGTGAAGCAGTAATCCGGGCGCGAAGCAGAATGCCCAGCGATCTCCAACAATACGCCGCATATTGCTCTGGCGTTCACCCGTCTCCCGCCTGCCTTGGTGCCCTATGCGCGTTCGTCCCGCCCGTTTCCTGCTTTCGGCCCTGTTGTGGGCCCTTCCCGCCGCCCTGCCTGCCCAATCGGCGGCCTCCTTCACGCCGGCTGACCTTGGCGGCCTGCGTCTGCGCAACATCGGCCCCGCGTCGATGAGCGGCCGCGTGGTCGACATGGACGTCGTCGAGTCGAACCCGAGCACCTGGTACGTGGCCGGTGCCACGGGCGGGCTCTGGCGTACCACCGACAACGGCGTGACCTGGCGCTCCACCTTCGACGCGCCGGTGCATTCCATCGGCGACGTGGCGGTGTTCCAGCCCAACCCGCAGATCATTTGGGTGGGCACCGGTGAGCGCGCCAGCCGGCAGAGTGTTGGGTGGGGCGACGGCGTGTACAAGAGCACCGACGGCGGCACGACGTGGCAGAACATGGGACTCGCCACCAGCATGCACATCGGGCGCATTCAATTGCACCCGCGCGATCCGAACATCGCGTACGTGGCGGCGCAGGGCTCGGTGTGGGGCGCCGGCGGCGACCGCGGTGTGTACCGTACCACCGACGGCGGCCGCAGCTGGACGCGCACGCTGTTCGTGGACAACGAAACGGGTGCCACCGATGTGGCGATGGACTGGAACGATCCGAACGTGCTGTACGCGTCGACCTATCAGCGTCGTCGCAGCGCCTACGGCTTCGACGGCGGCGGCCCGGGCAGCGCGCTCTGGAAGAGCACCGACGCCGGCGCCACGTGGAGCAAGCTCACGGGGAATGGACTGCCCGACGGGGAGTACGGCCGTATCGGCATCGGCGTGTACCGCAAGAATCCGCGCATCCTCACGGTAAGCATCGAGCAGGGCGCACGCTACAACGCCAGCACCGCGTACATCGTGCGCAAGGCCGGCGTCTACCGCAGTGAAGACGCCGGCGCCTCGTGGACGTTCATGAGCGACTGGAATCCGCGTCCGATGTACGCCAGTCAGGTGATCATCGATCCGAACGACGATCAGCGCATCTACATGCTGAACGCGTATTCGTTCAGCGACAACGGCGGCAAGACGTTCACTGCGCCACGCACGACCACACACGGGGACGACCGTTTTGTGTGGGTGAATCCCACCAACAGTCGTCATGTCGTGAAGCTCGACGACGGCGGCATCGGTATCAGCTACGATCGCGGCAACAAATTTCTGTACGTCACATCGTTGCCGCTGTCGCAGTTCTATCGCGTGGCCACCGACAACGCGGTCCCGTTCAACGTGTATGGCGGCCTGCAGGACAACGGATGCTGGGTAGGACCGAGCGCCAGCTGGACCACCAGCGGCGTGCTCAACGAACACTTCTCGCGCCTCTGCGGCGGCGACGGCTTTCACGTGACGCCCAATCCGCTCAACCCGCGCACGGTGTACTCGGCGTCGCAGTTCCTGGGGCTACAACGCAGCGACACGAAGACGTGGGAAGTGCAGGACATCCGCCCCGGTGATTCCACGGGACACATCGCGGGTCGTCGCAACTGGGAAACGTGGGGCAAGCCGGGCGCCGAACAGGTGCTGGGCAACGCCATGCATCCGGCCAACTGGGATGCGCCGTTCATCATCTCGCCGCATGACACGGCCACGGTGTATGCCGGCGGTCAGCATCTGTTCAAATCGGTAAATAGCGGACGCACGTGGAAGGACCTGGGTGACATGAGCACGGGCGTCGATCGCTCGACGTTGCCGCTGATGGGGCGCAAACCGGGCGAGAACACCCTGTCGCTCGACGATGGCGTGCCGTACTTCCCGGGCGTGACCGCGCTGGCCGAATCGCCGCGCATGAAGGGCGTGCTGTACGTGGGGACCGATGACGGTCGCTTCCGCGTGTCACGCGACGGCGGCGCCACCTTCGTGGATGCGCAGGATCGTTTCCCCGGGCTGCCGAAGGGTTCGTGGTTCGCGGGTGTGGAAGCGTCGCGACATGCGGCGGGCACGGCGTATGTGGTGATCGACAACCATCGCAGCAACGATTTCGCGAACTATGTGTATGCCACGACCGACTTCGGCACGACGTGGCGTCGTATCGATGCGGGGCTGCCGGCCAATCGTGTCACGCGCACCGTGCGTGAAGACGCGCGCAACCCGAAGCTGCTGTATCTGGCCACTGAATTCGGTGTGTTCATTTCGCCTGATGCCGGCGGTCAGTGGGTGCCGCTGCGCAACAACATGCCGATGATGCCGTTCAACGACATCACGATCCAGACACGCGACAACACACTGGTGTTGGGTTCGCATGCCCGCGGTCTCTGGATTCTCGATCAGCTCAACGCGTTGCAGGAGCTCACGCCAGCGGTGGCGGCCAGCAACGTGCATCTGTTCACGGTGCAGCCGGCCATGCAGATCCGCACGACGAATCTGCGTCCGCACACCGGCGACATGATCTTCCGCGGAGAGAATCCGTCCAACGGTGCGCTCATCGACTACTGGGTGCGGGAGCCGGGAACGGCGATCGAACTCACCGTCATCGACAGCGCTGGTCGCGCGGTGCAGACGCTCAAGCCCACGACGGTGCGCGGCGTGAATCGCATCGTGTGGAACTTGCGCTACGCCGACCTGTCGATTCGCAGCGGCGGTGGTGAAGACGACGACGCGGGGCCGAGCGCGACGACGCCGGGTCCGCTGGTGTTGCCCGGCACGTACACGGTGCGCCTGGCGTACGGCGGCACGGCGCAGCAGCAGCGCGTGCTGGTGAAGGAAGATCCGCGCGTGACTGTGTCGCGGGCTGAACGTGCGGCGTGGACGGCGTTTCATAGAGCGGTCGCGGCGGTGGCGACCTCGCATACGGCGACCGCGGAGAAGTGGCGGGCGAAGACCGGTACCGATGCCGACACGCGCGACGGCAAGCGCCAGGCAGCCGAGTTGAGTGCGCGAATTGCTGGGCTTTATGGAGCCGTGGCCCGGTATACCGGCGCGCCCACGTCGGATCAGCGGTCGGAGCTTCGCTATTACACGCGCATGACGGCTGCGCTGGCCGAGTCGGGACGTTGAGGGTGGTGTGCGGTTGAGGGTTCGTTGAACTGAGTACGCAGAGGATAGGAGAACAAGAGAAAAGGAGAGCTGGTCGAGTGGCTATGGCGATCCCCTCTTTTTCTCTTTCTCTCTTTTTCTCTGTGTGATCTTTTCTGCGGTCGAGGGTGTATCATGCGTTGAACGGTTCTCTGCGCCTCCGCGTGGTACATTATGGGATGTGCATCGCGTTCATCGTTGGGCTGACTCTTCTGCTGGCGGCGTGCGAGAGCACGTCCGAGCCGACCTTTCGGCGGCCAGCCTGGCTGGGTTCTCCCCCTCGCACGATCCAAGCACCCGACACGGTGCGCGCCGGTGTGCCGTTTTCGGCTACCGCATTTGCCGCAGGCAGCGGAAGCATTCAATGCAACCAACCCGACGGCGCGTCGATCGCACAGGGTATCCGCGTGGCGCGGGTGGAGATTTTCGTGAGAGTGCCGCGTGGAAACGTGCCGTGCACTCGCGACCTCAAGTACTATCCGATTCCGATCAGCCTCACATTCGCCACGGCGGGTGTTTCCACGATTCGGGTCGTCGGCACTAAGCAAAATTCGGAGACGTATGCCCTCGATTCCCTCGAGCGGTCGGTCGTGGTGGTGCCGTAGTGTATGTGCCGGTGCGTGATTGATCATCTGTTGAACGGATCACGCAGGGAACGCAGAGGCGCAGAGGAGTGCTGCGGAGGGATCGTGGCACTCCTCTGTGCTATTTGCTTAAAGCTTCCGCTCTGCGCCTCTGCGTTCTCTACGCCTCTGCGTTCTCTGCGCCTCCGCGTGAGCGGTTACAGCGGCGCGAGAGGTTCGAACCGTCCCTAGAGTACCGGCCGTCCCATGCTCCACCTCTGGTCGTCGTCGAAGTACGCCATCGAACTCCCCGACGGGCATCGGTTTCCGATGTCCAAGTATCAGCTGTTGCGGGAGGGCGTGTTGGCTGAGGGGCTCGTGCCACCGGAGCAGATGCATGATCCACAGCGCGTGTCGGTAAACGACCTACTGCTCGTGCACACGCGTGAGTACGTCGATCACGTCACCAACGGCACGCTGCCGCCGGCGGAGCAGCGTCGGATCGGGTTGCCGTGGTCGGAGTCATTCGTGGAGCGCGCGTATCGGGTGGTGCAGGGGACGTGCGAAGCGGCGGAGTCGGCGCTCGAGCATGGCGTGGCGATGAATCTGGCGGGCGGTACGCATCACGCATTCCCCGACCGCGGCGAAGGGTTCTGCACTTTCAACGACGTGGCCGTGGCGATTCGTCGTCTGCAGCGCGACGGGCGCGTACGCCGCGTGGCGATCATCGATCTCGATGTGCATCAGGGCAACGGCACGCACGGCTGCTTTGCCGGTGACCGAAACGTGTACACGTTCAGCATGCACGGCGCGAAGAACTTCCCGTTCCACAAAGTGCCGGGTACGCGCGACGTGGAGCTCGACGACGGGACCGGCGACACCGAGTATCTCGAGCGCCTCGCAGTGCATCTGCCCGAGGTGTTGCGCGACGCTCGGCCTGATCTCGTGGTGTATCTGGCCGGCGCTGACCCGCATGAGGGCGACAAGCTGGGGCGACTCAAGCTCACGTTCGAGGGGCTGCACCGCCGGGACGCCTTCGTGCTGGAAATGTGCCGGGAGATCGGGGTGCCGGTGTGCGCCACGATGTCCGGCGGATATGGCCGGGACGTGCGGGATACGGTGCAGGTGCACCTGAACACCGTGCGGGTGCTGCAGAGCTTCGCGGGGCGCTAATTTTCCGAGGTTCCCCCTTTCCGTCTTCAGGAGACCTCCGGATGGTTCGTCGTACGTTCCTGCTCGCGAGCTCAATCGCTACGGCGTTGAGCGCTGCTGCGAGCGCGCTCTTCGCGGTCCCCGCGATGGCGCAGTCGCCCGTCTACAAGTCGTCGGCTCACGATTACCGTTTGGTGACCGTAGCCGACGGCCTCGTGCAGCCGTGGTCGATGGCGTTCCTCCCCGGCGGCGACTTGCTCGTAACCGAGCGTCCCGGCCGTCTTCGTATCGTGCGTGGCGGGAAGCTGCTGCCCACGCCGGTTTTGGGCGTCCCGGAAGTTGTTTACCGTGGACAGGGAGGTCTGCTCGACGTGGTCGCGCACCCGAATTTCGCCACGAACAAGCTGATCTACCTCAGCTTCTCGAAGCCGACGGGCGGCGGCGCCGCCACGACGGCGGTGGTGCGCGGTCGCTTCGAAAACAACGCGCTGGTCGACGCCAAGGAAGTCTTCGTGGCCGATACCAAAGGCGCGCCGGGCCACTACGGCTCGCGCATCGCCTTCGACAAGAGTGGTATGATGTTCATCACGGTGGGCGAGCGTCAGGCGCCGCCCACCGGTGATCTCGAAAAGCATCCAGCGCAGGATCTGTCGAACCATCACGGCAAAGTCATTCGTCTGTTCGACGACGGCCGCGTACCGCCCGACAATCCATTCGTGGGCAAGGCCGGCGCGAAGCCGGAGATCTGGAGTTACGGCCATCGCAACCCACAGGGCCTCGCCATCCATCCCACCTCGGGTGAAGTGTGGGCGACGGAGCACGGACCGCAGGGCGGCGATGAGCTCAATCTGATCCAGAAGGGGCTCAACTACGGGTGGCCGGTGGTCGGCTTCGGCGTGAACTACGGCCCCGGCGTGGCGATTCATGCGGGCACGATGCGCGCGGGCATGGAGAACGCGAAGAATGTGTGGGTACCCTCGATCGCTACGTCGAGCCTCATGATCTACACCGGCGACAAGTTCCCGGAGTGGAAGGGCAGCTTCTTCGTGGGCGGACTCGTCGGACAGCGCATCGTGCGTCTCACGTACGATGGCAAGGTGTTCACGGTCGAGGACAATCTCGCGCGCAACCAGGGACGCATCCGCGACGTGCGACAAGGGCTGGACGGGTTCATCTACTTCTCGATCGACGATCAGCAGGGAAAGCCGAGCGCGATCGTTAGGATGGAGCCGGTCGCGCGGCGGTGAACTGCTAACGGCGCCAGGAATCAGGAGCGCCAGGAATAGACGGCGCCAGGAATGAAGGGCGACACAGCGAACAACGTGAGGGCAAACGGCGAGAACGCGGTTTGCCCTCACGCTTTTTATTTCTGGCGCCGTTTATTTCCAGCGCTGTCTATTCCTGGCGCGGCTTATTCCTGGCGCCGTTCGCCGTTCAATCCGGCGCCGTTATTCCCATCGCTTCCCATTCTTCCTTTGCCGGCCCGTACATTCCGCGTATCACCAATCCGGCCTGTCGCGTAGCAACCGTGAGTTGACCACGGTGATGCGCCTGATGCTTGATGAGCACATCGAGCGTCAGGCCGCGCGGCCATGTCTCGCCGTACATGTCGTCCGATTCGAGTAACGTGCTGTCGGTCCACTTGGCGTGGAGTTGCGCGCTCAACGACGCGGCGGCAGTGCGATAGGCGTCGGCGATCTCTGCGGCGTGCGCGGGCACGGCATCGTGCTCACCGGCGCCGGACACCACGAGTGCCGTGCGGTTCAGCATTTCCGGAATCGACTGTGCGAGGTGCCACGCCAGATGCCCGATCGTACGGCCGCCGGGGTAAAGCTGCGGCAATAGGGACGCGTCGGTGAGGCGGTCCAGCAGCTTCTGTGTATTCTCGGACTCGTATTGCCAGGCGGCGTGAAATGGCGTGAGAGAGGCATACATGGGGGGCGCGGTGAAGTAGTGAAGCGGCGGGATCGAACGGCGAAGGGCGCTAGGAATAGACGGCGCTAGGAATGAACGGCGCTAGGAATGGCAGGCGAAACAGCAAACAACGTAACGGCGAACGGCGAAAACGCGGTTTGCCCTCACGCTGCTTATTCCTAGCGCCGTTCATTCCTGGCGCCATTTATTCCTGGCGCTTTTGACTCCTAGCGCCGTTAGCCGTTCACTCACCCTTGACGCGCCGCCTCCACGAACGGAAGATGCCGGATGACGACTCCTCTGCCTGTCGCGTTGCGACGCACCCTTTCGCTGGTCCTGCTGGTCGGTCTGCCGTTCGCGTCGGCCTGTCGCGTATCGGTCCGCACCGGTGCCGAGCCGCAGTTCATTCATCCCGACGGCCCGCCGGCGAACCCGTTTTCACCGGCCGTGCGCGTGGGCAACCTCATCTTCGTGTCGGGCACGCTGGGCACCAGAACCGACGGTACGCTGGTGCCTGGTGGTATTCAGCCGGAAACGCGACAACTTCTGGAGAACATCAAGCGCACGCTCGCGGCTGCCGACGTGGGGATGGACCGAGTCGTGAAATGCACGGTGTTCCTGGCTGACCTCGGGGAATGGCCGGCCATGAACGAGGTGTATCGCAGCTACTTCAGCAACGGGAAGTATCCGGCGCGCGCGGCCGTGCAGGCGACGTTGCTGTTCGGGGCCCGGGTCGAGATGGAGTGCGCGGCGGCTGCGAAATAAGCCACGCGTGACCGGCGAGCGTCGCGCATGATCACGGACGATCCGAAGTCGGCGGGCTAGCCGCCCGACAGCAAGTAGTTCACTACGTCGCGCGCGCGGAACGACGCGCGATCGCCGAGAAAGGCCCCGATGTGTAACAGCTCGTCGCCGCTCGTGATCAACGCCGGTTCCTCTCTGTCGCGATTCTTCTCGGTGTCGAGCGTCTGCGGCATGCCGACTGCGGAGATCAGGCCGTTGCAGACACACTGCCGGCCGATCGTATCGACGAGCAATCCGCCCTTGTTCACATAGTCCTGCTCCGGCTCGGCCGGGCAGCGATAGCCCAGGCGTCCATCGTCGCGCTCATACGCCGTGCGCAGATAGCCCAGGTCACAGCGACGCTCGCGTTCGATCGTGGCCGGATGTCCAGGCCACGACACGACCTTGAATGGAAAGCCGGTGGGTGACGTGCGCGGGTCGGTGCGAATCGAGAGATCTCCCCTGCGCGCGTGCTCGAGTACCGTGGCTTTGAGTTCGGCGTCGAATCCGGACTCGTCGCAGTAGGCGAACAGCGTGCCCACCTGAATGCCCGACGCGCCTTCCGCAAGCGCGTGCTGCAGCTGCGCGGGCGATCCGGTGCCGCCGGCCAGCCAGAAGGGGAGACCGAGTTCGCGCATCCTGGCGAGATCGACCGCGTCGCGTTCACCGTAGATTGGTTCACCGGTTGCCGAAAAGGCACCGCCACCGCGCGCGGGCGCATTGTGGCCACCCGCGGTCGGTCCTTCCACCACGAACCCGTCCACGCGACCCGTGGCCTTTCTGGCCAGCGTCGCGGCGAGCGAATTTGCGGCCACGATGGCGAGGAAGCGCGGCCGCGTGAGCACATGCGTAGCGTCCGCGCCATGGGCCACCGGATCAAAGGTCAACAACGGCGTATCGGACGCCGCCACACCCTCCACGTCGAAACGCAGCGATGCCGTTTCGTTCCCCGCAAGGCGATCGAGCGCCAGCGGAATTTCGCGCGGAATGCCGGCGCCCATCAGCACATAGTCCACGCCGGCCAGCATCGCACCATACAGTGACGCAAGATTCGGCAGCTGAAGCTTGGTGAGCAGGTTGATACCGACTAGACCATCGTGTCCGCGTTTGGCGAGAAACACTTCGACGAAGTTGGCGAGCATCGTGAGCTGCTCACGCGCCACGCTGACGTGCTGCTTGTACAGCGGGAGCAGTTTGTACGGCTGCCCCTCGCGTCCGTTGGGAAGGAAGTACCGTCGTAGCACCGCCGCGCCGACCTCCGGAATCGGAAACGCGTCGATGGCGCGGCGTATCTCGCCATCCGTGTCACCGTCCTGCAGACGACGAACGAGCAGGGAATCAAGCGCCGTGCCGGAGACGACGCCCAGCTGCCCAAGGCGTGAGACTTCACGCGCCAGCAACCAGCGCGACACGCCGACGCCCATACCGCCTTGAATGATCACCGGGAGGGAAGCCTGAGTAGTCATAGACTCGAAGGATGGTCGGACCCCCGCCCGACGGCTGTCGGCTATTCCCATGTGTGGCTGTAGTGAATCCCCTGACAAAGGCGACTGCGGGTGCCTATTCGTCGGCGGCGAGGCCGTCGAGGTTGTAGCCGAGGGAGCGAAGCTTGGAAGCCATGTCCTTTTTTTCGGCCGACCTCACGTACGCCTCTTCCGCTTCGACCGTCTTGCTCTTCACCAGATTCATCAGCGCGTCGTTCAGCGTTTCCATACCCAGTTTCTTCTGCGTCTGGATGATGTTGTTGATCTGCACCGTCTTGCCTTCGCGGATCATCGAGCTCACGGCTTTGTTGACCAGCAGGATTTCGCGCGCGGCCACACGTCCGCCGCCGATCTTCTTGCACAGTGTCTGTGATACAACGCCCTTGAGCGACTCGGCGAGCATGACGCGGATCTGATCCTGCCGGTCGGCGGGGAACTGATCGACGATACGATTGATCGTAGACGCGGCGGTCGAGGTGTGCAGCGTGCCGAACACCAAGTGACCGGTTTCCGCCGTCTCCAGCGCGATGGCGATCGTTTCCAGGTCGCGCAGTTCACCGACGAGAATGATGTCCGGATCTTCGCGCAATGCCGCGCGCAGGGCGCTTTTGAACGACTGCGTGTGCACGCCGACCTGACGCTGCGTGATCAGGCACTTCTTGCTCTGGTGCACGAACTCGATCGGATCTTCGATCGTGATGATGTGATCGTGTCGCGAGCGGTTGATCAGATCGACCAGCGCGCAGAGCGTGGTCGACTTGCCTGAGCCGGTGGGGCCGGTGACCAGCACGAGTCCCTTGGTGAGCGCGCAGAGCTGCTGCACCTCGGGGGTGATGCCCATCTGCTCCACGGTGACGGTGGTGGTAGAAATGGTGCGGATCACGGCGGCCACGCCGTTCCGGTCACGCAGCACGTTCACGCGAAAGCGCGACACGCCCGTGATTTCGTGGGCGAAGTCGGTATCCCAGTGATTGTCGAACTCTGCCTTGTTCTTGTCCGGCATGATCGAGCGCACCATGCGCGCCACCGATTCGTCATCGAGGATCGGCTGATCCTCGAGGCGAATGAGGTCGCCCCCCAGCCGGAGGATGGGCGGCTCTCCCACGCGCAGGTGCAAGTCGGCAGCGCCGCGGCGCACTTGCTCGAGCAGCAGTGCTTCGAAGCGCTCCCGGTCGCTGACGGATGAATCCCCGAACGGCCGATCGGAGGCACGATAGCGTTGAATCTCGCCGGGGGGCGCGGCTGGAACCTCGGTCACAGGAACCCGTTCGGGTCTGTCGATGAACTTGCGCACCGTCAGTCGCGTGTGCGACGCGCTCCCGTCCTGCTCAACCAGCCATTGCTGCGCATTCCAGCTGTACAGAAACCGGATGCCGCGAGCGGCCGCCACCGAGGCCTTCTGGTCTGCGTCAGTCGCTAATTCCTGCACGAGCGCCAGGACCTGCTTGCTCGAGAGCACCTGCTGGCTGATCGGCTGCAGCCCACTCGGCGTGAGACAACAAATGGCGGCGTCGGACTCGAGAATGATCTGGCTGGCGGCGCCTGATTCAAGGCGGGCCAATACGCGGTCTAATTGGGGCACGGTGTCACTGCACTGGAAAACGTTTGGGATCTGCAGCCATGGCCATGTTTTAAGTATGGCACATCTGCGCGCTGTGATGTGGACGATTCAGCGCGCCCGGGCGGTACAAGGTCCCGTTTCGTTCCGCGAGCGTTGCGAATCCGTTGCGTGACCGACGCCACCTCGGGATACGATCGTCGGGTGACCGTCCGACCTGGAGTTCATCGGCCGCCTGCACGACGACTGGTTGATCAGTCACAACGTTGGCGCGCAGTTCTGGTTTACGATTCCGTTGACGGCGCTCCTGGTGTGGGTCACTACCGTACTTCTTATCCCCGCGCTTCTCCCGTACGTACCTGATCATGGGTGGTGGCGCCCACACGATCTAGCGGCGATCCGACCTCCGAGCACCACGCGTGAATGGGTCCGGGTCGCCATCTCGGCATGGGTGGGCGGAATGTCACACGTGCTGCTGGATGGCGTCACGCACGGCAATCACTCCGGGTGGTTGGTCCCGTGGCTTCCGATCTTACGAACGCCCGTCCCTCACTTCGGCGGGACAGTACCGCTGCACGACGCCTTGCAGCTGTGGTGCTCCGTTATCTTTGCCGTGGTGACGCTGGTGCTGTGGCGCCGCATGGTTCACCAGCGAGCGATGTGGCAATGGCGTGGCACGGCGCAGGCCGACGGCGAGCGCGTTGTCGAACGCCGTCGGCCGCGCATGCCACGGAAAGACGGCGTGCTGATCGCTCGACTGATCCTTGTCGTGGCAATGCTCGGCGCGGTCTAGCGGCAGTTCTTCGTCACGGTCGCCGCTGCTGACTTATCGCCGAGCTTGACGGCTTCGGCCAGGTCGGCGCAGGCGCCCGCGGTGTTCCCCAGCGCCGCCCGCGCGATCGCCCGCAACGTGTACACCTCCGGTCCTGTCATCCGCCGCTGGATGGCTGCGGTGAAGTCCCGCTCGGCATCGGCCCCTCGCCCCGTCATTCCTGCCGCGCGTCCGCGCAGGAGCCAGCCCTGCGCAGCGTCGGGAAGTGCCCGCACGTACGCATCGAAGTGCTCCCACGCCTTGGCGCCGTCGTTGCTCATCATGTGCCCCATCCCTTCCACGAGATCGAGTTGGGGGTCCTTCATGCCTAGGGCGCGGGCACTGTCGATATCGGCGAACGAAGCTTTTGCGTTGCCCAGACGTTGATGGACGATGGCCCGGCCCGCGTACGCGGCGGCGAAGCGACGATCCTCCGAGATGGCCTGGGTGTAATCAGCCAAGGCTTGTTCGAACTCCTCGAGCTCGCGGTGCGCGCGTCCCCGCTGCTGCAGTCGGGCGGCGTCACGCGGTATGTTGGCGAGCGCGCTGTCGAGCATGCGAACCGCCTCGTGCCACTGACCGGCTGCCAGGGCGCGGTCGATTGGAGACGGCTGGGGTGAAGCCTTTGACGCCGCCGTGCGCACGGACATGGCGACGAGCGCCCCCAAAAGCACGGCCGCCCGTGCGCCGCGCGCAGTCATGAATAACCGTATCCGTATCCATACACCCATTTTCAGGCGCTCTGTGTCGTGATGAACCGCTCTCGTACGCCCGTTCCGTAGAGTGTGAGCAGCGCGCCTGCCACGGCCAAAGCGGCCAGAAAGAGAAATGCGTAATCTGCGCTGCCGGTGGCGGTTCGGATGCGGCCGATGATATCCGGACCGAAGTGCCCGCCGAGATTACCGACGGCGTTGATCCAGGCGATGCCGGCGGCGGCGGCCGATTGGCGGAGAAACGCCGTTGGTAGGGACCAGAAGGTGGCGAGAAATGACAGCACACCCGCAGTCACGAAACAGAGCGCGATCAGCGCCGGGACCACGTGGGCGCCGACGAGCACCAGTGCCACGAGTCCCGTGGCCGCCACGAACAGTGAGCCTGCCACATGCTGGCGACGTTCACCGGTTCGGTCGCTGCGTGCGCCAGCCCACACCATGACGATACCGGCGGTGCCCCACGGAATCATGCTGAGCAGCCCGATCTGGAGGTACTCGGTTTTCCCGATGCCAAGTTCCTGCACGATGGTCGGCATCCAGAAGCTCACGCCATACAGCGAAAACGTACCGGCTAAATACACCAACGCCAGCACCCACACGCGGCCACTGCGCAGCGCCTGCGTCGCACCGTGCGCGGCACGGTGTCCCGCCTTGTGGGCGGATTTCACGGCTACGCCGTGTGCGGCCGTGTCTTCCTGCGCGAGCTGCGCGGTGATTGCGCGGTGCTGCTCAGGCGTGAGCCACGTCGCCTGCGCCGGACGATCCGGGAGCAGGAACCAGATCGCGATGCCGGCGATGATCGACGGAATGGCCTCGAGCACAAACAGCCAGCGCCAACCATCCCAGCCAGCCAGGCCGTTGGCGTATTGCATGATCGCTCCCGACACGGGTGCGCCGATCACGTTGGCGACGGCCACCGCAGTCATGAACAGCGCCACGGTACGCGCCCGCCGCGCGGCGGGAAACCAATACGTGAGATAGAGAATGATGCCGGGGAAGAAGCCCGCTTCGGCGATGCCCAACAAGAAACGCAACGCGTAGAATCCGAACTCGAGCGGCGCCACGCCGAACAGCGCGGGCAGCGGTCCCCACGGAATCCGATCCACGAACGCAAAGGCGCCGGACACGATCGCCCACGTGAACATGATGCGCGCGATCCATCGCCGCGCTCCGAACTTCTCCAGCAGCAGGTTGCTTGGTACTTCGAACAGGAAATAGCCAAAAAAGAAGATGCCGGCACCGAACCCGTACACGGCATCGGAGAAGCCGAGCGCCGAGGCCATCTGCAGCTTGGCGAAGCCGACGTTTACACGGTCCAGAAAGGCCACGATGTAACTCACGAAGAGCAGCGGCAGCAGACGGCGAGCGGCGATCGCGAAACCGGACTCGGCGGCCGTCGTCACGCGATCGCGGGCCACAGCGCGAGACTGCACAGCGTACCGGCGACCGTCATCACGGTGCGCACGCGGGCATTCCATG
>NZ_JBDNFF010000016.1:0-12508 GCF_041689975.1 Gemmatimonas sp. | reverse complement strand
TGAGTGCGCATCCGCACTTCGCCATCGAAGCCTACGGTGCCGACGTCGTCGACTTTGTCCTCAAGCCGATCCGTCGCGCCCACCTCGCTGACGCCGTTGATCGCATTCAACGCGCACTCGGCACCTCTGATTCCGAAGATCGTATCCTCGTGACAGAGCATGGCACCGTGCACGTCGTCCCCGTGCGCGACATCGAATGGGGGCAGGCCGACGGCTACAACCTCTGGCTCCACACCGCCACGCGCGCCTGGCTGATCAGAGAGCGTATGCACCGTATGGAAGCCCGACAGCAGCCTGCCGGCTTCCTGCGCGTACATCGCTCTGCCTTGGTTCGCCTGAATGCCATCCAGTCCATCGAGTCCCCGGACAACACCGAACTCAGCGCGGTCCTGCATTCCGGCACCAGAGTCAAACTCGCCCGCGATCGCCTCAACGCCCTCCGCAACGCGCTCTAGCGCCACCCCACACAATCCCCCCAATCAGCTTCCCGAGCAATATCCACCGTTGGCCCCCGCGCCCCCGTTCGCCACAGCGGTCACTTCACAACCATCCCCGTACACGACGCCAACAGCGGCCCATCCGCGGCCCCATAACTCGCCAGCACGACTTGCGCCGCCTTCCCCTCTGCGCCCGGCGTAAGCACAAACATTGTGGCGTAGCTCGAGTCGCAAAGGTCCGGCAGCTTGGGCCCACCCAGCGCCTTCACGATCGCCGGCACCGTGTTGCTGTGACCAACCACCAGCACCACGCCCGTCGCCTTGCGCACCGCAGTCGCCACGTCGGCGATGTGCTTCGCGCCGTTACCAATGGTGATCACCGTGGGCACGACCCCCGTCTTCGCCGACACCACCGCCGCCGTTTCCGCCGTACGCTTGAGCGACGTCACGATGATCGCGTTCGGCGTCGTCATCGCCAGCGCGTCGGCCAGCGCCTGCGCCCGCGCCCGGCCGGCAGCGCTGAGCGACGGATCACTGCCCCCCTCGGTCGCCTTCTCCCCATGACGGACCAGCACCACCAACGACGGCTGTGCCGCGAGCGTACGTGGCGCGATAGCACCCGACGAGAGCACGAAACCAAAGAGTCCGACCGCAACAGCGCCCCACCGTGATCTCGTCTGCATCTCGCTCCTCGATGCGCCTCAGGCGCGTAGTTTTTTTCCGGCGCCGGCTCCGGCAATGACGAGCACGAGTCCAGCCGCTACGCCAATGCCGCCCACCCACGTCGGCACGCTCTTCTTCTCCGACACCGACGCCTGCAGCGGACCGATGTCCACCACTTCACGATTGGTCGTGACGCTGAACCCCTGAACCAGAATGTATCCGCCGGCCAGAACCAACAGAATGCCGAGCACGAGTGTGGCGCGCATGAGATCTCCTTTGAAGGTATGACTCACCGTACTGCAGAGGTCGTGCCGGAATCTCTAAACGAGTCCCCCAAAGCCATCAACGCTTCTCTCGGCCGCCCCACCGGAAGCACCACTTCCGCCCGCCCACACACATTCCCCCCAAACAGCTTCCCTGGCGGTATCCACCGTTCGCCACCGTGGCCCCCACGCCTTGACGACCATCGCCACAACCGCCCTTTTCCTACCATGCGCACACCCATCTACCCATTGGCCGCCGCGCTCCTCGCGCTCACGCCCGCCGCCCTGCTCGCCCAGCCCAGCACCGCGATCACGCCGAAAGAAACGGCCGCCAGACGCGAGGCGATCGCGGCCCGCATCGACAGCGGCGTGGTGATCGCCTTCGGCGGACGCGCACTCGTGCACGACTTCAGCACGTTCTACCAGCTCCCCGCCTTCCGGTATCTCACCGAGCTCAACGAACCCGACGCGGCGCTGGTCATGGTGGTACGCAACAAGCGCCCGCAAAGCACGCTGTTCCTGACCACGCTCGACGCGCGGACGGCGTTCTACTACGGCGTGCGCGTCGACTCGACCACCAGCATGGCGTCTCACGGCATGCCGGGACGCTCGGCGTCTGCGCTGCCGGCGTTCCTCGATTCGCTCGCGGCCACCGCCCTGCCATTCTACCACGTGCCCGACGTGGAAACGATGGATTTCGCAAGCAACGATACGCTCACGCGCGGCCAGGAAGCACTGAAGGGACTCGGCAAGCGCTTTCCCGAGCTCAAGGTGCGCAATGGTATGCCGTGGGTATTGCAGGCCCGTGCCAAGAAGTCCGACGCCGAGCTCGCGCTCATTCGGCAGGCCGCCGAGATCAGCGGCGAAGGGCATCGCGCCGCGATGCTCACCGCGAATCCAACGCACGAGTACGAATTGCGTGCGACGCTCGAGTACGAGTTCACGCGACGTGGCGCCGAACGTCCCGCCTATGGCTCCATCGTGGGCGCTGGCATCAACGGCACCACACTGCATTACATGAAGGCGGGCGATCCCGCGAAGCCCGGCGATCTCGTGGTAATGGACGCCGCGGCGGAATTTCGCGGCTACGCGGCCGACATCACACGCACGATTCCGGTAAGCGGCACCTACACGGCCGAGCAGCGTCAGCTTTACACGCTCGTGCGCAATGCGCAGGATATCGCCGAGCGGTTTTCCAAGCCCGGCATGAGCGTGAAGGCGGCAGCCGATTCGTCGGTCGCCTTGCGCGCGCGCGGGCTGGCCGCCTTGGGGCTCGTGGAGAGCGTCGATGCCTCGTTCGATCCGCCCTGGAGGGTGAATTGTGCGACGAGCCCGGCACAGTGTCGGCAGTCGAACCTGTGGATGATCCATGGCATCACGCACGGCATCGGACTCGCCGTGCATGACCCGATGCAGGAGAACGGGCCTGACGCGAAATTCGCCGTCGGTGATGCGTTCACGATCGAGCCTGGCATCTACGTGAGCACGAAGGCGCTCGACGTGCTGCCTGATACGCCCAGGAACCGCGCGTTTATCACCAAGGTGCACAGCACGGTGCTCAAGTACCAGAACACCGGCGTGCGCATCGAAGACGATTACATCATCACCGGCAAGGGACTCGAGCGGATCTCTCTGGTGCCGCGAGAGATGGACGAAATCGAAGCGCTCATGAAGCGACGCGCGAAGATCCAGCCCTAGCAGCACCGGCGCCGATCACGCTCATCGCGCGGTGCGCCACCAAGCGGTCACAAGAGGTGGTACTCGCCGATGCACAAGCCGACGAGAGCAGCACGTGCGCAACGCAGCCGCCCGCCACCCGAAGAACATCACGACGTGAGGTCATACCGAATTTTACCACGGTTACATCGCGCTACCCGACGACTTGATTAGATAGTACGACTCCTGACGGGGCCGGAAGAAGCGAAAGCCCTGCTCCGTGAGAAACGCGTCGTCCTCCATCATCACGAACAGCTTCTTGCCATTCCATTCGGGAATCGGCGTAGCCGTGTTGAGTTCGATGGAGATGTACGAGCCCAGTCGCAGCCGTGAATTCTGCGCCGTGGTATCGCTGCGGAGCGGACTGCGGAAGTCGATCGACGCGCCGAGCCCGTGCCCCTGCGTACCGATGGGATGCGAGTAGACCATGGCTTCGATGCTACGCTGCTTCATCTCGACCATCGTGTTCGTGAACACGGCGCCGCCCGTGAAGCCCGGACGCGCGTGACGCAACATCACCGCATCCTGCAGCGTGTTCGTGTTGGCCATCGCCCGCTTGAAGCTCTCCGGCACATCGCGTTCGCCGGGCTGCAACACGTAGGCCATTTTCTGCCAGTCGGTGTCGAAGCCCATGTAGCTGATGCCGAAGTCCACGTGCACCACGTCACCGGGGCGAATCACCGTGCTCTCCGGCGCAATGGCCAGAAAGCCGCGGGAGGTGGCGATGTCCTCACCCTTCCGCTGCACACGCAGATCGGGCTGAAACCACGTGCGTACACCAGCCGCCCCCAGCATATCGAACAGGGCACGGCGCACGTCGCCCACCGTCGTGCGATTCGGCGTGATCACCGCATTCGACAGCGCGCGCTTCACGATCGCCTCCGTGACCGACACTGCCGCCCGGTAGTGATCCGCTTCCTCGGGGAGTCGCGTATCGAGATACTCCTCGATCAGATCGCTGGCACTCACGAAGGTTTTTTCGGCGTCTTCACCCAACGTTTCCGCGAGAAAGCGATAGGCGTCGTAGCCCAGCGAACGGGTCTGGCCTCGCCGTCCGCGAATTCCGAGTCCCACGGTGGCCGGCTTGTACTGCTGGTACAGATCACGCAGCGTGGTGGCCGGCGGACGCGGCTCCGTGAACGGCGCATCGAAGAAGCGCGCCAGATTCTCCTCGGTATACGCCGTAATGGCGAATTTCTTGAGCCCCTGTTCTCCGGCGTCGATGAACACGAAGAAGTCGCGATTGCCCGTATACGGTCGCGGCGGCGCGACGTACTGCGACAACGGGTCATCGTGAAACTCCTCGTTCACCACGATCCACATCCCGATCTTGTGGCGCCGCATCATCGGCAGCAGCAGCGCGTGCCGCTTCGTGAGCCAGCTTTCGCGAATGGCAATCTGCTGCGACCAGGGCAGCAGTGCAGCGGCTTCCGCCACGGCAAACGCGCGCGACGCCACGGCGGGACGGCCAGGCAACGACTGAGCCGTCGCCTGCGCGGAGGGCAACAGCGCGGTGGTGGCCAACAACGTGGCAACGATCAGGAGTGGCTTCATGGCGAAGAGAGTCTGGCAGTTGAACGGGAGGGGCAATCCGGAGGCTATCTAAATCTGGCCGCCGCCGTTCACTTGGGGATAGTGTGAATGGCACTCGCTGCACAAAACCCGAACAGCAACAGCCGGAACACGGAGACGACGGATAACACCGAAAAGCACCGATAGATAAAAAGCGCAGCGCCGTTTGTCTTATCCGTGCAGTTTCCGCTAATCCGTGATCTCCGTGTTCCGGCTGTTGTTTTTGCTGTTGTTTTTGCTGTTGTTTTTGCTGTTGTTTTTGCTGTTGCTAATACACCGGTAGCCACCGCTCACAGCCCGGGCGCCAACCGCTCCTGCAGCCGTCGCGCACCACCTTGTGGCGACGCAGCACGCCTTGCAGATACTTGGCTTCGGTATTCGCCAACGTGCTCAACGAACAGTCACCGAGTTCTCACCGTTTGAGCTGCGCACCGGCCACATCCCAGTTGATGCGCGCCAGCACCGCATCGAGATAGTCCGCGCGACGGTTCTGATACTTCAGGTAGTACGCGTGCTCCCACACATCGAGGCCCACGATCGGCAGCTCGCCCTCCAGCAGCGGCGAGTCCTGATTCGGCAGCCCGCGCACCACGAGCCGGCTCGTGGCCGTCTTCACCAGCCATGCCCACCCCGATCCGAACTGCGCCAGCCCCGCGGCCCTGAGCGCCGTTTTGCACGCATCGACCGTCGTGAAATCGCGCTCGATCATCTCGCTGAGCTGCCCGCTGGGCGCTGTCGAGGTCGCGCTCCCCGGCGCCAGCAATCCCCAGTACAGCGCATGATTGGCATGGCCGCCACCGTTGTTGCGAATCGCCGTCTGCGCCGCCGCCGGCCACCGGCGCATCCCCATCAACAACGCGCCCAGCGTGTACTGGTGCAGATGGGGAAATGCCTCCAGCGCCTTGTTCAGATTCGTCACATACGCCGCATGGTGGCGGTCGTGATGAATGGTCATCGTTTGCGCATCGATGGCCGGCTCGATGGCCTTCACGTCATACCCGAGCGCAGGCAACACGAATGGATAGCGCTGCGCCAACACCTCGTCGGCTCGCGCGTACAACGAACGAACGCTCATCGCATCTCCCGAATAGAAATCAGTACTTCGCCAGATATCGCTCGAGCTCCCACGCGCTCACCTGCTGGTTGTATTCGCGCCACTCCGCACGTTTGGCCGCCAGAAACTGCTCGGTGATGTGTTCGCCCAGCGCGTCGCGCATCACGTCGCTCTTCTCCAATTCGTCGCACGCCTCACTGAGATTCTGCGGCAGGTCGTCCACCCGCAATCGACGCCGCTCGCGGAACGACATCTCCCAGATATTCGTGTTGATCGGTTCGCGCCAATCCGCGTGCGTCTCGATGCCGTCCAGTCCTGCCGCCAGCATCGCCGTGAGCGCAAGATACGGGTTCGCACTCGGATCCGGAGTGCGCAGCTCCAACCGCGTGCCCATGCCGCGGCGCTCCGGCACCCGGATCATCGGCGAACGGTTGCGCATGCTCCACGCCACGTTCGTCGGTGCTTCGAATCCCGGGACGAGGCGTTTGTAGGAGTTCACCAGCGGATTCGTCACCGCGCTCAACCCGCGCGCATGCTTCAGCAGGCCGCCGATATAGTGCAGCGCCGTCAGACTGAGCGCCCACTCGCGCTGCGGATCCCAGAACGCGTTCTGCCCAGCCGTGAACAACGACTGATGCGTGTGCATGCCGCTGCCGTTCTGTCCGAACACGGGCTTCGGCATGAACGACGCGATCAGACCGAACTGACGCGCCACCTGCTTCACGACGAAACGAAAGGTCGCGATGTTGTCGGCCGTGCGCAGGGCATCGGCATACCGAAAATCGATTTCGTGCTGACCGTGGGCCACTTCGTGGTGTGCCCCCTCCACCTCGAATCCCATCTGCTCCAGCGCGTCCACGATCGCGCGCCGGGCGTCTTCACCGAGATCCATCGGCGCCAGATCGAAGTAGCCGCCCACGTCGTGCGTATCGGTCGCCGGTCGACCGTCGGCCGTCGGCTTGAACAGGAAGAACTCGGCCTCCATGCCGGCATTCATCACGAAGCCCAGCTCGGCCGCGCGGGCCACCTGACGCTTCAGTACCCAGCGCGGATCGCCCTCGAACGCAGTGCCATCAGGACGGTTCACATCGCAGATCACGCGGCCCACGCGCGCCGCCGGATCGCCCCACGGAAAGATCTGAAACGTGGTGAGATCGGGGGCCAGCAGCATGTCCGACTCCTCCACCCGGACGAAGCCCGCGATGCTGGAGCCGTCGAACATGATGTCGCCGTGCAGCGCCTTCCTGAACTGCGACGACGGGATCTCGACGTTCTTGATGACGCCCAGGATGTCCGTGAATTGCAGCCGCAGAAAGCGCACCTGGTGCGCTTCCGCCAACTCCAGGATGTCGGTGGCGGTGGCGCCCGTCAGGGCGGGAGGAACGAGGGAACGACTGTGAATCGGCACGATTCGTCAAGAAAGGAGGAGTACACGCATGTCGTATTGTAGTATTTTTCGAGTCTCATGACTTCATCGAATCCTTCCGGGGGCTCGGCCCCTGCTGCCGGCGCAGGTTTCTGCGCGGCCTGCGGCGCCGCGCTCTCCGCCGGCGTCCGCTTCTGTCATCGCTGCGGTACCCCGGTCGGACAGGGACTTCCCGTCACCCGCGCACCCGCCGCGTCGGGTGGCGCCGCGTCGGTGCTCCCGTGGGGCGTCGCCTTCGTTTCTCTCCTCGCCCTCGTAGCGATGGTGGCCGGCAAGAACTTCGGTGCGGCCAAGGGCTCGGGCATCGACGGGTCGGCCAACTCGCTGCCCACGCAGGCGGTCGACGGAGCGGGAGCCGGCGCCGCGCCGTTTGCCCAAGGTGGCGGCGGGGGGGGCGCACCGCCGGATATTTCCAACCTCTCGCCCAGCGAGCGCGCGAACCGGCTGTACTCCCGGATCATGGAGTATGCCGAGGCCGGCAAGGCCGACTCGGTCGCCTTCTTCGCACCCATGGCGATGGCGTCGCACGAGATGTTGCAGGGGGCGACCACCGACGAACGCTATCACTTTGGCCGCATTGCCGAAGTGACCAACGTTCCAGCCGTCGCCAAGGCGCAAGCCGACACGATCCTCAGGAGCGCCCCCAGCAACTTGTTGGGACTACTCCTCGCCGCCCGCGCCGCTCGCATGACCGGCGACAACACCGCCGCCAAGACGTTCGACCAGCGCCTCCTCAAGGCACTCGAACCGGAGCTCGCGACTCGCCTGCCCGACTACGACATGCACCGCGCCGAAATCGACCGCGCGGCCGCCGACGCCCGTAAGCCCAACTGAATTTGGAGAGGGCGGCAAAGGACGTGCGCGATACGACTGACATGCCGCCCGATCGCATCCCCGAGCTGCTCACGCAGCTCGGGCAGGACCTCGAAGACCGCTCACTGACCAATAGAGCGTTGTACGGGCGTTTGGCCGGGACAGCACGCCAACTCGTTGCCGCCCACGGGGCGATGGTGATGCGCAGCAGTGCCTTGGTGCGACAGGCGGAAGCGGCGGCGACCGATGCCCGCGCCGGTGCCGTGGATGCCGCGCGCGCTGCCCATGTGAACGCCGTCCTGGTCAACACCGCGCGCGCGCTGGCCAATGCCACCACACCCGAGGCGTTGTATCGCGGACTGGCCGACATCCTCGTGCAGGAGCTGCACGCCGACGGGTTTGCGGTCTACGCTGCCGATCCCCAGCTCAAGACGGCGCGCTTCGAACATCAGTGGGGGGTGGCCAGCTTTGCCCGTACCCGCGTTGAGTCGGCCTTCTGGCGAACACGCCTCGGCGACGTGGTCCTCAACGCCACGCCGATGTTCATCGAGGACCTCACCGCCGAGGTCAACCTCGACGACATCGGTAGCGCGCTCGTGGACGCCGGCGTGTACTCGCTCGCGCTGCTCCCGCTGGTACTCGAGGAACGCGCGCAGGGCGTCCTCGCCATCCGCTATCTCGGCGCACGGCGGTTCGACGACGACGAGCGCGAGCTGCTGACCAACCTCGCCACACAGGTTGCCCTCGCCTTCCGCAACACGGTGCAGCTGGGTGAGCTCGAACGCCGGGCCGATCGCTTCGCCCTGCTCGCGCGAGCGCAGCAGCAACTCACGCAGCTCACGAGCGAGGAGAGCCTGCCTCAGGCGATCGCCGAAGCCGTGCATCTCGTGATCCCCTGTGATGCGATCGATGTCCTGGCGATCGGCGCCGAAGGTCTGCAGCGCGTGTTGCACATGGAGGCCGGACGCGTGATCTCTACCAATCGGTTCACGATCACGGAAGGACAGCTCGCCACTTGCACAGCACAGACGGGCGTCCCTCGACTGGCGTCGCATCTGACCGCTAGCCCCGGCATGACCCGCGGTACGATGGAACTGTGCGCCGCGGTCCGCTTCGGGCAGCGCAGTGCGGGCGTGATCCGACTCCTCGGCGCCAAGCGCGACGCGTTCGTGGTGCAGGATCTCGACCTCCTCACGATCATCGCGCGGCACGCCGGCACCGCCGTGGAAACCGCGCGGCTGTTTGCGCTGCAGGACTTCCAGCGCCAGCGCGCCGAAGGCGCCGCCGAACTGGCCCGGGTCACCTTACAGGCCGTGACCCTCGCCGACGGGACAAACGAACTGCTGCACGTGCTCGACCGCTTCGTGCCCTCGATCGGCAAAGCGATCGGTGTGGCCCGGGCACGCGATGGACAGATCGAATATGTGGCCACCAGTGGCACCCTCGATGTGTTCAAGGGACAGCGGCCGGCCGGATCCAAGGGCGTGAACGATGTGGCGCCCGGTGGCCGGCCGACGGAGCTGCCAAACCTGCGCGATGTCGCACCGACCACGGTGGCCGACACGTTCCCCGACGAATGGGCACTGGCCGTCCCGCTCACCGCGCGTGATCGCAGCCTTGGCGTTCTGCTGGTCACGGCACCACGCGGTGCGCCGCTGCGGCCACGCGACCGCATCACGCTGGAACGGCTGTCGGCCTCAGTCGCCCTCGCCCTTGATGCGCTCCTGCTCGACGAGGAAGAACGGCTGGCCCGCGAACGCGAACAGCTGCTTGCCACGGCGCTCACCACCATCGACCACCCGATCTTCATTCTCGATCGCGTGGGCGTGCGTTACGCCAATCCGGCCGCAGCGCGCGAGTACGGGTGGTCGCAGGTCGAGATCATGGAAATGCAGTTTGAACAGCTCGTGGCCGGACAGGATTCGCGCGAAGGCAGGCGCGAGTCCGACGGCTTGCTCGACACGGGGGTGCGGCTCTCACATGACGTGCATTGGCGGCGCGACGGCAGCGAATTCCCTGCGGTCGTCACCGTCAGCCCGCTTGCCGGACATGACGGCGAATTGCTTGGCCGGGTCGTCAGCGTACGCAATGTCAGCCAGGACCGACAGCTCGAAGAGCAGCTCCGGGACACGGAGAAGATGGTCGCCTTGGGCGAACTGGTGGCCGGCGTGGCCCACGAGATCAACAACCCGCTCACCGGCATCTCCGCCTTCGCGCAGCTGCTGCTCGAAGAGGAACTCGGGGACGACCAACGCGAGTCGGTGCAGCTCATCAAGCAGGAAAGCGACCGCGCCAAGCGGGTGATTCAGGATCTGTTACTGTTCGCCCGCAAAACCGAGCGGGGCGCCGGTCCGGTCGATATCAACGAGGTCATCGAGCAGACGGTGCGCCTCCGAGCCTATCCGCTGCGCAACGCCGGCGTCGAGGTCGAATTGCAGCTCGACCCGACCGCCCCCCACATCCGCGGCGACTCGCAGAAGCTCCAGCAGGTGCTGCTCAACGTGATCAGCAACGCTGAGCACGCGATGCTAGGGCGGGACGAGCGGCGGCTCGTCCTCCGCACCAGACGCGACGACGACCGCGTGGTCATCACCGCCGTCGATACCGGTGTCGGCATGACCGCGGACGTGCGCCGACGCATCTTTGAGCCGTTCTACAGCACCAAGCCGGCCGGCGCCGGCACGGGGCTCGGCCTCAGCGTCAGCTACGGTATCGTTTACGCGCACGACGGAACGATCAGCGTCGAGTCCGAGCCCGATGTCGGGTCGACCGTCACCATCATTTTGCCAGCAGTGCCTTCCGACCGAATATGACCAGACTTCCGGTTCACGATCCGATCGTGGCGATCGAGGCCGCCGGTGCCGCCCTCGCGCAGGACTCGATGCGCCGCATTCTGGTGGTGGACGACGAGGCCACGATCCGGCTGGCGCTCAGTCGCTTTCTGCGCACGCGCGGCTTTGACGTCGAAGTCGCCGACTCCGGCGCCGCCGCGCTCGAGCTGCTGGGCCGCGATCGCTTCTCGTTGATGCTCTGTGATCTCCGGATGCCCGGGATCAGTGGCCTCGACGTCGTCCCGCGTGCCCTCGCCCTCGATGCCGACCTTGGCATCATCATGCTGACCGCCGTCAACGACGCGGCCAGCGCCACGGAGGCCCTTTCCAGTGGCGCCTTCGACTACCTCACGAAGCCCGTCGAGCTTTCCGACCTGCAGGCCGCCGTCGAGCGCGCGATGATGCGACGCGTGCGCCGTGTCGAACGGCGTGCCGTGGATCGTCTCATTCGCGAGGAAGTGGCCCTGCGCACCGTGCAGCTGGAACGCGAGAAGGGAGCGCTCCGCCTGATGACGGTGAGCGTGGCCGAGACGCTGATCAACGCCATGGAAGCGAAGGACCTGTACCTGCGCGGGCACTCGCAGCGGGTGGCGGAAATCGCCGCCGCCATCGCCATGCACCTGGAGCTCGACGCGGACACGGTCGACTGCATCCACACTGCCGGACGTTTGCACGACGTGGGCAAGATCGGAATCCGGGAAGTGGTGCTCAACAAACCGGGCCCGCTCACCCACGAGGAATTCGCGCATGTGAAGGACCATGTGCGGATCGGCCTCGACATCCTGTCGCCGCTCAACCACCTCGGCGACGCCCTGCTCTTCATTCGAGACCATCACGAGCACTGGGACGGCAGCGGCTATCCGTTCGGGCGCGCCACCGACGACATCACCATCGGCGGGAGGATTCTCACGGCGGCCGATGCCTTCGACGCGCTTACCTCCCAGCGCGCCTATCGAGAGCCGATGTCGGCCGACACGACCCTCGATTACCTGCGCTCCCAGGCCGGGCGCCTGCTCGAACCGCGCATGTATGACGCACTCCATGCCGTCGTTCGAGGCGGAACCGTGGAAGGAATTCCGCGAGTCAAGTAGGCCGAACGCTTGACTCCCACGCTTTTTGTATGTACTTGGTCGTGCTATTCAGCAGCACCCGAAGTCTTGGGTATCGCGAGCTGCGTCACCGCAGCCGGTGTAGAAGCCGGTGTGGACGACGATCGCGTTCGAACTTTTCCGAGGAGAGGAGGCGTCATGCCACGTGGCGACGAGATTGGGAAGCTCCATCTGAAGGATGATGACATGGATGATGTGGGCTACGGCCGCTCGTCGTATGACGAAGAGGAGGACGATGGCTACGGCCTCCCCTCCGAAGGCGGTGACTCCCTGTGGGATAGTGCCGAGGACGACGACGAGGACGACGAGGACGACGAGGAGGGCGACAGCTTCGAAGAGGAACTGAGCGAAGACGAAGACGACGAAGACGACATCTTCAGTCGCCCCGTGCGTCGTGGTCCCGGTCGTCCCCCCAAGAACCCCGGTGCACCGAAGCCGGCCCCGAAAGCGAAGGCCCCCAAGCCGGAGCCCAAGGCGGACGTGCCGGAGGTCGTCGAGGAGCTCGACGACGACGAGGCCGAACCGGCTGCCAAAGCCCCAGCCCCGGTAAAGGCTCCCAAGGCCCCGAAGGCCCCGAAGGCGCCGGCAGCCCCCAAAGCTGAGGCGCCGGCAGCCAAGCCAGCC
>NZ_JBDNFF010000015.1:0-2384 GCF_041689975.1 Gemmatimonas sp. | reverse complement strand
GGAATTAGGGGCGCTAGAAATAAAGGGCGCTTACTGCGGACTGCGTTGAAAGGCGCGGGGGGGGCGTGGTTTTGGTGAGAGTGGTTTGGAGTTGCGACCGTATCGTGCGTCATGCCAAACCACTTCAACCTCCGCGTGTACGACGCCGCGTGCGAACTGAGCCGCGTCGTGCACGAGTCCCTCGAGACCCACGACGTGACGCGCGTACCGGGGCTTCGCGCGCAGCTCATCGAAGCCGCCGGTTCGATCGCCGCCAATACGGCCGAAGGCGCCGGCCGCGGCTCAGCCGCCAGGTTTCTCAATCACCTACGCATTGCACTAGGCTCCGCGAACGAAACGCGCACGCATCTTACCCGTGCCCGGAGCGAGGCCAGACTGCCAACCAAGCAATATTTTCTCTGCGATTCCAAAGCGCTCGTCACCGCCCGCATGCTGGCGTCGCTGATCCGCCGGATCGAGGAAGACGAAGCCCGCCGCCAAAACGAGAAGAGTGCGTAGAGCAACGCACTTTCCACGCTGTCAATTCCTGGCGCCCCTTATTCCTAGCGCCCCTTATTCCTGGCGCCCCTTATTCCTGGCGCCCCTTATTCCTGGCGCAGTTCAGCAGTTCCCTTCGCCCCGTTTGCTTTCCCTCGTCCTTCCTTCTTCGCCCGATACAACGCCGCATCCGCTCTCCCTAACCACGCTTCCACCCCTTCTGTCCCTTCGTACAACGCGTACCCTACGCTCGCGCTCAGTGCCGGCGCGGCGGTGGCGAACGGGGCGCGCGTGGATGCGACTTGCTGCACGACACGTTCGGCCAATCGCTGTGCAACTTTCTCGTCCGTGCCGGCCAACACCACCACGAACTCGTCGCCGCCGACACGGCAGATCACGTCGGATTCGCGCAGGAACACCTTGGACAGACTGCCGGCGATCGCTTGCAGTGCCGCGTCACCGGCCGCGTGTCCATAGCCGTCGTTGATCTGCTTCAGATGATCGAGATCGATCAGCACCAGTGAGACCGGCGTGCGATTGAGCATGTGAATCTGGACGGCGCGCTGCCCAGTGCGTTCGAAGCGCTTGCGATTGCCGAGCCCGGTGAGGACGTCAGTCTCGCTTTCGCGCTTCGCCTCCTCGAGCTGCGAGCCGAGCTGGTCGATGCGCTCGGCCAGCATGCCGAACGCAGCCTGCTGCGTATCCCGACGGCTGCGTGCAATGTCCGTGATCGCCGAGATCGCCTGCAGCACTTCGTCCTTTACGGCGCCGGTTTCTATGCCGTGAATCGCTGTCTGTACGCGGGAGATCTGGATCGAGGTGGCTTCGTCGGCCTGCATGTCAGCCTGCGCCACGGTGTGCACGCGCTCCACGCAGGCCCAGAGGGCGTCACGTAGATCGGAAAGCGCCGACTCCACATAGCGCTTCTCGCGACGACGATGGTCGGTCAGCGCACGGGTCGCGCCGGGATAGTCGCGGTGCGCGGCACTGAGCGACGGGACGCCAACCGATGGCTCGAGCGGAACGCCCAGCACCGTATGCCGCCGCCACCGCTCCAGCTCCTCTCCCGCTTCACTCGACGACAGGTCGGGCATGTCGAAGCTCCCCTGCGCGTAGGCGGAAAGCACTTGGCCAAAGGCATCGAGCAGTGGTGCGATGTCGAACGCCTCCGCTGCAGTGGCGGCTGACACCGCCGGCGGCTCAACAGGTGACGGAGCTAGGGGAGCAGAGCGACGAAAGAGCATGAACCGGACGGGGAGGAGAATCGGGTAGTCCCCGCCGATCATCGCGGGAATCGTTTAGGAGTATCGGCTCGACTCCCACGGGGATTAATGTTGCTGCATGCTGTCGCTGCTCGCCCGCCGCCTCCTGCTCTCCTTGCCCACACTGGCCGGGGTGCTGGTCGTCGTCTTTCTCCTGCTCTACGTTGCGCCCGGGGATCCCGTGCAGGCCATGGTGGGCGAGCGCGCCGACCCGGCCACGATGGCGCGGCTCCGCGCCGAACTCCGCCTCGACGACCCGCTGCCAGCACAGTTCCTTCACTACGCCAGCGGCGTGCTACACGGAGACCTGGGGCGATCGTACGTCACGAACCGCCCGATCATCAGCGACATTGCCGAACGTTTTCCGCGCACCCTGCTGCTGGCGACCGCCGCGATGCTGCTGGCTACGATCAGCGGTGTGACGATCGGCGTGCTCGCCGCCGTGCGCCCCCACGGCTGGTTCGATCGACTCGCCCTCGCCACGACCTACCTCGGGATTTCCTTCCCGGTGTACTGGATCGGTCTGCTACTGATCCTGCTCTTCGCCGTCACGCTGCGCTGGCTGCCGGCCTCGGGATACGGCCGCATCGAGTTTCTGATTCTCCCCGCACTGACACTCGGCTCGCGCTCCATCGCCTACCTCGC
>NZ_JBDNFF010000014.1:0-12089 GCF_041689975.1 Gemmatimonas sp. | reverse complement strand
TGTCACAGTTCGTGCCAGCGGCGGCACTGCCGTTTCCCGTGGCGCCTGTCGATACTGGATACTAGTAAGCACGTATTCTCCCCAACGCTTTACCCAGCACCTGACCTATGTGGAACGATCTCTGCGACGACGCCCATGAGGCGCACGCAATGAAGGTTATCAATCGCGCGATCCTGACGATCGCTGTGTGCTTCCTGGGCTTCGGTGGTTTCGCCCTGGCCACGCGCCTTGGCGCCGACGCGCCGCCGGCCTCCGTGAGCTACGGTAGCGAGCAGCCCCACAAGGACGCCGCGGTCTTTGGCGACTGATTTTCCGGTTTGTGGAACACTCAAATCCCCCGCGGTGCTGCTTCGGCACGCCGCGGGGATTTGTGGGTGGAGGAGCCTGCCGGCGCTGACGTGATACATTCGAGAGATGATCGGCGACACCACTCCCAAAGCGGCCGCCCTCGTGCGTCGCGCGATCCGGCAGCAATCTCCCGCCCAACGCGTGGACGCGGCGATCGCACTCAGCGAGTCCGTGCGCGCCATCAGCCTCGCCACGCTGCGCGCGCGATTCCCTGAGCGCACGACACTGGAGTTGGTGGCGATGATCACCGGCGAGTCCATGGTACCCTCGGCCCGCTCGGGTCCGCTCCCGTCGCCGTGACACTCGATGCGCTGCTCCGATTGCTGGCGACGTCGTTGAGCGCGTCTGGCACGCCCTACATGATCACTGGGTCGGTCGCCGCAGCGTAACACGGGGCGGCGCGGGCCACGATGGACATGGACGCCGTGATCGACCCGACGCTCGCGCAATTGCTGGATCTCGTGACGCGCCTGGAAGCCGCCGGACTCTGCGTCTCCGACGAGGCGGCGCGCGAGGCGCTGTCCCATCGCACGATGTTCAACGCCATCGATCCTGCGACGGGGTGGAAGGCCGACTTGATTGTGCGCAAGGATCGCCCCTTCAGCGACGAGGAGTTTCGCCGTCGGCTATCGACGGAACTGCTCGGGCAGCGCGTGGCGGTGGCGACGCTCGAGGATGTCATTCTGTCGAAGCTCGAGTGGGCGACGATCGGCGGGTCCACACGCCAACTTAGAGATGTGCGCCGCCTCCTCGCTATCGCTGACGAGACACTCGATCGCGCATACATCGAGCGCTGGATCGACCCGTTGCGTGTGCGCCGCGCTTGGCAGTCTGTGCGTGATGAACCGGCGTAGTACCCAGGCGCCGCCGCGGTGGGACGTCGACGCTCAACGTCGCGGCGGCCGTGGCTTCGCCACATACAGCGTATGCATCGGCCCCTTGGTGTCGTGGGCGCGCACGCGCAGCGTTTCCACCAGCAGTCCGCTGCCGCGCAGCGCGTGGGCGAATGCCGGATCATCACCCACCGACCAGTAGGCGATGACACCCGGTGGGCGTAAGGCCGCCACCGTCGTTGCGATGCCGCGCTGCGCATAGAGCCGCGCGTTCTCCGACATGATCATACCGTCGGGACCGTTGTCGGTATCCAGCATGATCGCGTCGAACTGGCCGGCATGATCGCGCAACACGTTCACGATGTCGTCGTGTACCACACGGACCCGCGGATCCTCGAGGGTCTCCACCGAGATGCCGTATTCGGGATTCGAGTTCCACTCGATCACCTCGGCCAGAAACTCCGCCACGACCACCTCGGCGTCGTCGGCCACTTCCTTGAGCGCCGCACGCAACGTGAAGCCCAGCCCGAGACCGCCTATCAGGACGCGCACCTGCGGCTTGTCCTTGAGCCCGACACAGGCGACTTCTGCCAGCCGGTCTTCGGAGAGATGACGACGCTGCGACATCAGCTCGATGCCGTTGGCGCGAATGAGGTACGAACCGTCATGCCGGAACAGCTCGAGGAGCGAGCCGTTGGGGGTGCGGGCGTTACCGAGACGTTCGAAAGGCTTCATACGGAATGAATAGCGGAGTCACGGTGCTCGCGCCGAAAGCGGAGCAACGACCGTCGCCGACACGATCGAGTCGAGCGCCGGAAACCACCGGTCGAGATACCTGGAACCACGCGACATGATGCGCGACTGCACGGGATCTTCACCATATTCGAAGTTCAGGCGCGCGAGCACATCCATGCCCTCCACCACCACACCAATCGGCGCAAACACACGTTGCCGATCGAGCTTGGCCGCGTTGTCGGCCATGTTGACATACAGCTGCACCGTGCGGCTGTTCGCGTCGGCCGTCGTGAACGCCACCGTTCCTCGCGTGTTGCTTTGCCGCATCGGCTCATCGGGCATCGCCGACTGCGCCCACTTCGCGTTCACCGCCGGATCACCATGGATCCCGAACTGCACTACGAACCCCGGCACCATGCGAAAGAACCGATTGCCCTCGTAGTAGCCGATCGTGACCAACTCGTAGAACCGGTCGGCGCCGAGGGGAGCAAGGGCGCGTGCGACCTCGATCGCAAACGGTCCCTTGTTGGTCTCGAAGCGCACGCGATACGTGTCAGGGCTACGCATCGGTGTGGCCGATGGTCCCGGTATGGCCCTGGGCACCGTCTTCGACGCCGGTGCGCGCGCGTCGACCGAGCAGGCGACCAAAACCATCAGGCAGACGACGAGCAGCGCTCGCGTGGTCAACGCACTCAATTCGCCGACACCGGCGCGTACAATGAGCCCCGTGGTCACCGAGAGTCCGTAGGTTCGCGCGAACTCCGCGAAGAACGCGGAGGCACGCGAAGAAAAGAACAATTGTTTTCTGCTGTTCTTCGCGACCCTTCGCGTTCTCCGCGAGCTTCGCGCGAACCAGCGATATCGGCCAAGCACCACGCCGTCCAAAGCGCGACAACGCCGTCACGAACCATCCCGCTCAGTCCTCGTCCTCGACCCACAGCACAGCCGTCATACCGTCGCCCACGCACACGATGCCGGCGTCGAGCGCGGAATCCGTGAGCGGATCGAAGCTGAATCCGTCCTGCTGCTGCGCGTCCTCGCCGAACACGTCGGCCCAGTCGCCATTCGTGTAGCAGGTGAACGGCTCCGGCACCATCGCCAGCAACTCGTTCACCAACCCGTCGGCCTCCGCGGCGGGGACGATCACCGCATTGCTGCCAAGATCCCGACCGAGTACGCCGGCGGCAATGCGCAGCGCGTCACTCTCGCTCACTTCCAGCCAGCCCTCACCAAGAGCGCGTAGGCCCACACTCTCGACCGCCTGATCGGCAAGAAGGCGTGACTTCGCCCACTGCGGTTGTGGCACCAGCACGCAGGTGACGCGGCCACTCGTGCGCCGTGCGATGATCTGTTCAATCAGCATGATAAAGTCTCGAGTGAATAAAGCTGCGTCACGGCGTCTCGAACTGCAGCGCAGCCGCGGTCACGGTGCGCACACGCGGGCCGAAGCTCGTGATGGCGGCCAGTGTGACGTTGTGGTGCGCGATCACCTGCGGCGCCGAGACAAACGCGTTGCCTTCACTGGTATGTCCATCCTCGATCAGCACCACCGGGTAGCCCAGCGCGAGCGCCCGACGCGTCGTGGTGTCCACACAGAACTCCGAGTGCATGCCACACACGATCAGCTCGCCGATCTCGCGCGCTTGCAGCAGTGCTTCGAGCTCCGTGAGCAGAAACGCATCAGGCGTCGACTTGCGAACCCGCACGTCACCCGGCACGACCTCCAGACCCTGCGCCAGCTGCCACTCCCTCGTCTCGAACTCCAGATAGCCGCCCGTCGACTCGTGCTGAATGAAGATCACCGGCCGGCCGGCCGCACGCGCCTTGGCCGACACCACGTTGATCCTGGTGATCACGTCGGTACACGCGTACGCAGCATGGTCCCCTTCGCAGAGGCCCTGCTGAACGTCAATGATGAGCAATGCAGCGTTCACGCGTCGACGGGTCGAGGAGCAGCGAGGATGGCCTCAGGAACAATAGCGTCTTGATCGCACCGTGCGTTGGGGATTGGACGAAACGCCGCGGCGCACCGAGATTGCCGAGATCCCCTTCCCACCTCCCCGACCGTGGACATGCCGATGGTTCGCTCCGCCTTGTTCGCCGCGCTCGCGTTGACCGCGATTGCCTCGTCCGCCTCCGCCCAAGCGCCCGAGGCCATCCCCGCCAAATACGCGGAGGTCGCCAACCGCATCATTGCGGCCGCGCAGGCCGACTCGGCCGGTGCCTGGAACCGGATCGCTGAGCTCACCGACCGGTTCGGGCATCGACTGTCGGGATCCAAGGCACTCGAAGACGCCATCGTCTGGACCGCAGCCACAATGGAGAAGGACGGTCTCGCGAACGTGAAGCGCGAGAAGGTGATGGTGCCGCATTGGGTGCGCGGCGCCGAGTCGCTGGAGCTCGTCGCGCCGCGTCGGCAGCTGCTGCCGATGCTCGGACTCGGCGGCAGCATCGCCACACCGGCCGGTGGCATCACGGCCGAAGTGATGGTGGTCGCGAGCTTCGAGGAGCTCACGCAGCGCGCCGGTGAAGCAAAGGGCAAGATCGTGCTGTACGACGCGGAGTGGCGTGACTACGGGTACAACGGGTCGTTTCGCCGACTCGGTGCCATCGCCGCCGCCAAGGCCGGTGCCGTAGCCTCGCTGGCCCGTTCCGCAGGACCGTACAGCATGCGCACGCCGCACACCGGCAGCATGAGCTACGACTCCACCGTGAAGAAGATTCCGCACGCCAGCGTGACGTCGGAAGACGCGATGATGATCCGTCGCATGATCAATCGCGGCGAGAAGGTCCGCGTGACGCTGACCATGAGCGCGAAGATGTTGCCCGACGCACAGAGCCACAACGTGATGGGTGAGTTGCGAGGCCGCGAGAAGCCTGAGGAGATCGTGGTGATGGGCGGCCACATCGATTCATGGGACGTGGGCCAGGGAGCGATGGACGACGCCGGCGGTGTCGTGATCGCCTGGGAAGCCATTCGCCTGCTCAAGAAGCTGGGCCTCACGCCACGCCGCACAATCCGCGCAGTGGGCTGGACCAACGAAGAAAACGGCATGCGCGGTGGCAATGCCTATCGTGATGCGCACCATCAGGAGACGCACCAGCTGGCCATCGAATCCGACGGCGGCGTGTTTTCACCACTTGGCTTCGGCTTCACCGGCGCTCCGGCGGCGCGCGCAATTATACAATCCATTGCCACGCTGCTCAACCCGATCAACGCCGGAAAAATCGAAGCAGCGGGCGGCGGTGCCGACATCGGTCCGATCATGGCCACCGGCGTACCGGGCATGGGACTGAACGTAGACGGGTCGCGCTACTTCTGGTTCCACCACACCGACGCCGACACGCCCGACAAACTCGACCGCGCTGAAGTGCAGCGCTGTGTGGCGGTGATGGCGGTGATGGCCTACATCGCGGCCGACATCGAACAGTCGCTGCCGCGGTAACAGGCAAACGGCCGGTTCAGAACGGAGCCGGCCGCTCCACCACCAGCCGCTCACCGGTAGTCGGGTGCGTGAAGCTCAACGACTCGGCGTGCAAGAGCAACCGCTCGCCGTACTCCGGCGCGACGCGGCCGTAGAGACGGTCGCCGACGATCGGTGCGTCGAGGCCGATCGGGTTCGACGCGTGCACGCGCAACTGATGCGTGCGTCCCGTGTGCGGTGCGAACGCCACCTTGGTGCGTCCGCTGGCGCGCGCGAGTACGTGCCACCCGGTCACCGCGGCCTTTCCGTGCACGGGATCGTGGATCTGTCGTGGCCGGTCGTCGATATCCATGCCCATCGGGAAGTCGATCACGCCGTCGTTACCGGCGATCTCGCCATCCACCCATGCGACATAACGCTTGGTGATTTCGCGGAGCGAGAAGAGACGTTGCAACGCCGAGAAAGTCGAGGTGTCCTTCGCTGCGAGGAGGAGCCCTGACGTATCGAGATCGAGACGATGTACGACCAGTTGCCCCGTGGCGTCAGGGTAGCGCGCGCGCAGCCGCGTGGACACCGAATCGCGCAGCAACCCGCTGCGCCCCGGCACCGACAGCAACCCGCACGGCTTGTCGACGATGACGAGATAGTCGTCTTCGTATACAACGGCTGGCTCTGACTCGGCGATCGCTGCAGCGCCGAACAGCGGCGGCGAATCGGCCGGCAGGCCACGCAGCATGTGCTCCAGAATGGGGGGACACTTCCCCTGACATGCCGGATAGAACGATCCGGCACGACGATCCCCCGTGCGCGGCGGCGCGCCCCACCAGAACTCGGCTAGCGCCAGTGGCCGCAATCCCTGCGCATACGCCTGTGCGAGCAGCTTCGGGGCCGCGCAATCACCGGCCCCGCCCGGTGGCTCCTTCGGCGCGAACAGCTCGCGCAGCGCACGCACCTCGCCCAACGCGTTGGTGAAGCGATACGTCTCCTGAATGGCCGGCAGTAGTTGGCGTGAGCGCGCGGTACGCGCCTCGTCGTCGGCGCCGAGGTCGTACAGTTCCGCTTCACCGGGAATCCAGACCACATCGCGCGCCGCCACGTCGTACGCGGGCGGCGCCCAACCCTCGATCGCCCACTGGCCCGCGACCATGCCGGAGAAGCCGCGCAAATAGCCTGGCGTGCCATCAGGAGCGGCCACGGCCAGCACCCCGAACATTTTCCCGTTGCCGGGCTGATCGAGCCTCCACGGGGCCATTGCGGGCGATTGGAGCAGTTGCATGGTCTCCATGGCCGCGCGCCGCGCCAGCGGATGGATCGCGGCCCGATCGAAGGGGCTCGGGAATCGTGCGGGGATATCGCCGACGTCTGCCGGCGGGGTGAATCGGATCACGCGTGCAGCAGGCTCACGCCACCGACGGGCGACGGGCGTTCACGAAGAGCAGGGTCGCGAACGCGGCTCCAATTCCCGCGCCGGTAAACGCGCCCAGCCACGGAAACGACATCGTAGCGACCAGCGCAGATGCCGCCAGCGCCAGCGCCGCACCGCATACCAGAAATACCCACGAACCGACCGTCGTCGCCATCGCGATCAGCACGGCAACGGGATGGATGAGCATGCCGCCGACGTACGCGACCCGCATGTCCTGCTGATCCTCGGCGATGGTACGGTGGGGCGATTCGGATGGCATTCCGGCGCTTAGCGTGAGGGGTTGGCGCGCCGCGTGAACACCGGCGCACGATGCCTGGCATGTAAGGTAATGCCCGATAGCGCGATGCACGGAGCGGTTGCATTGTTCTCTCGCAGAGTGAGGGCGATGCCTCCACGATGCTTCGGCGGGTCGGGGATCGATCCCGATTCCATTGAGGTGACACAGGCAAAGCGAGATGGCACCGCGCGCATCGACCCGCTGCTTGAATCCCACCACAGTGTGGGACAGACCGTTGGCCGGGAATCAATCCCCGCTCAATCGGGTGCCGACACGGACTCAGATGGCTGCAGGTGCCATCACGACCACAGGTCGTTACGAATCTCCGTGGACGACACGGAAACGCGTCGGGCTACACGCCCGGCGCGTTTTGTGTGCGTCAAGCGCGTGAGTCAGCCGTGCGGTATGATATCTGCTTCGCACCGCAGGTCAGGCGCTGAAGGGCGCGCTCACGCTCAGGAGAACGGCATATGCGTCGTACCGGCTGGCTCGTTGCACTTCCATTCGTGGTCACGTTCGCCGTCGGTTGCGCGAGCGCATCGAACGCTTCGCGCTCGTCGCGTTCGTCGGGCGCGGCGTTGCCGCTGTGGAAGGCAGGCGCGGCCGCCTTCGGCATGTTCGTGCCCAGTGAGCGTACACCCGGCGCCGTCGACGCCAGCGGCAAGCGACTGCCGCCGTTGTACACGGAGAACGGCGCGAAGGCCCTCGCCGCGAATCCGCTGCTCGACTACCTCTTCCTCAATCTCGAAGGCGCGTACGACGCGGCTGCCGTGCGAGCGATGGTGAGTGGTATCAGGCTGAGCAGCGCGGCCACACGCCCCACGCTGCTCGTGCGCATTCCGACCATCGAAGACGCGGGCGTCGAACTCACGCGGGCCCGGGTCAAGGAAGTGCTCGGTCTTGGCGCCGATGGCGTGGTCATACCGCATGTGCGCAGCGCGGCGGAAGCGCGTACGGCGGCCGCTTTCTTCACCGAAGCCGGCGCCAAGGTGTGGTCGCCGGCGAATCCCAGCGGCACGGTGATCGCGATGCTGATGGTGGAAGACAAGGGCGCGATCACCGAGCTCACGGATATCGCGGAGGTGAAGGGCTACAGTCTGCTTTCGTGCGGTATCGGCAGTCTCACCCGCGACATGGGCGGCGATACGCCGGGTGCCGAGGCAGCGTGCAAGCGCGCGCGGGACCTCGGGGCGAAGGCCGGTATGCCAAGCATGATGACGGCCACCGCCAGCACGATCACCGACCGCATCGAGAAGGGCTATCTCGGCCTGCTGCTGTCAGGCACGGCCGATCAGGCGTCAGCGATCATCCGCACCGGTCGAGCGGAGGTCAAGCGGCCGTAGCACGCGGTCGATCACCGCCGCGAGTACCACGCCCACCAGGTAGCACACGATGTCGCTCCAGAGGAAGCCTTGCCCAAGTGCCAACGCGCCAAGCCGCGTGGCGCGAAGGGCATCGAGCCGTGGCACGTGATAGCGCTGACTGATTTCCACGGCGACCGCGATGGCGAAGGCGAGGGCCGCGAGGGTTTTGCGATCCCCGTGCGGTCGCAGCAGTGCGAGCAGCCAGAACACCATCGACGCCCACAGCACATCGCCGGCGTAGAGCGCGATGAATGCGGGAAACACGGCGGGATAGCGACGCGACGCCAATCCTAATGCGACCGTGCCGACCAGCAGCAGCAGGGTCTGCGTGGGCGATCGCTGGGGAGTCCGGAGCAACGGAACGTGCCTCGGTCAGCAGTTCGGCCGCCGCGACCGGTTTCCCGCACCAGCCTGCGAGCCCGTCGCCACCGCTTGGGTGATGCCCATGCGGCTTTCGTAGCGCGTCACCTGTCGCACTGGCGTGTTATCGAGACGCGCGGCCTCGAAACGAAAACCGCCAATCGTCGCTTCGACAGCGCCCGCGTACTCCGGGTCGGTGCTCGAGACTTTGCGCACTGTCGCCAGCTCAGGTTGTCCCGAGGTATCCACCACGAACTCGAAGCTGGCCCGATAGCAGGTCGGGCTTGCCACTTCCACGGCGGGTGTGAACGACGGCCGTAAACCGGTGCTGCGCAACTTCGCCCGGCGATCGACGTGACAGGCCTCATACACCGGCGACGACGGATTCGTGGAGTCGATCGGTGTCTGGGAACAGCGTTGTTCGGTGCTTTGCGCCTGCAGCGAGGCGGAGGCAAAGACCAAGAGGGGTGCCAATAACACGCGCATAGACGGACCCATTCTAAAAGACAGGCACTGGGATACTTGTCAGAATGTCGATCGGCACGTGCTGGGGCAAGCCACCCTGCACGCCTCCCTCCACAGCGCCCGTGCTCATGCCCGATTCCCGGCGAACGCGCGCCGTCGGCGATAGTTTAGCCGAATGACCCAGCCCACCACCTCCGTCGCCTCCCTGCTGGCGCTCCTGCACTACGAGCGCGCGAACCTGCTCACCCAGTTCGAATCGACCCCCGAGGCGCTCCGCGTCGCGTCGACCGGCGAAAGCGGCTGGTCGGCCGCGCAGATCATCGAGCACTGCGCCCGCGTGGAAGGGGGCGTAGCACGCATGATCGCCAAGGGCGCGGAGATGCCGCGCACCGCCACTGCCGACGAGCTGCAGGCGGCCGTGCTCACCGAGCGAACCATCGGCTGGGTACGCGAGCGCAGCACCAAGGTGGAGGCTCCGGAGCGGGTGCGCCCCACGGGCACGCTCGACGCCGACGCCGCGCTCGCGCAGCTGCAGGCGTCGCGAGCGGCTCTGCTCGAGGCCTTCGCCACCGCCGACAAAGCCGTGCTCGACGGCGTGACTTTTCCGCATCCGTTCATCGGCCCACTCACGCTCCGTTCCTGGGTAGAGCTCACGGCGCATCACGATGCACGACATGCGGCGCAGATGAAAGGCGAGTGAAAGGCGAGTAAGGGGTACGGGGTAAGAAGTACGGAGTAGGGGGGATGCGGCTTTTTGTCAGGGCACCTTGCGTCCGCGCTGGGTGAGATACGCGTGCCACAGAATGCGCGCGGCGACCGCGCGCAGCGGTGACCACGCGTCGGCCATCTGCGAGGCTTCGCGGCTCGATGGTACGTGCTCGAGTTCGCGCATGTGCTGCAGCGCCTTGTGTAGCGCCAGATCCCCCGGCGGCCAGGCGTCGGGGCGACCGAGCGAGAACAGCAGGTACACCTGCGCGGTCCATGGCCCGATTCCGGGTACGCGCTGCAGTGCGACGAGCACGTCGTCGTCGGGAAGCGTGGAAAGCGCGGGCAGGTCGAGCCGACTGTCGGTGACATGCTCGGCCAGCGCCACGAGATAGGCCGCCTTCTGCCTAGTGACGCCGAGTGCGCGCAGACCGTGCACGCCTACCGTGAGAATCGGCTCGGGCTGCATGCCACCGGCCACGGAGGCATCGAGCCGAGTGAACAATGTGGCTGCTGATTCGAGCGACACTTGCTGCTCGAGTATCATACGGACGAGCGTGACGAATCCCTCGGGTCGTTCCCACAGCGGCGGTTCGCCGTACTGCGCCACCAGCCGCGAGAGCGAGGCATCACGCGCACAGAGGTCGCGCACCGCGTCGCGCAACGTCGCCGTGGTGAGTCGGAGATACTCACCCGCTGGCGTCACGGCGCACCAGTGCTCGACGTCGCCACGACCGATGCACGTGCCACCCGCCCCTTCACGGCGTTGGCTCGTGCACTGTACGTGATGCGCCCATGCGCATCTTCCGGCAGACATTCGCGCAGCCGCTCCCGCAGTCGCGCGATCGCCTCGGGTACCATGGTGGCCAGCGTCCGACTCACCGCCTCCCAGCCGGCAATCGTTGCCCAATAGTCATCGAACGACGAGAAGCTATGGTGCACCGTGAGCTCCTGCGATTCGACTTCGGTGAGTCCGGCGTCGCGCCAGAGTTCGTGCATGACGTCGCGTCGCGACGACTCCGGAGTGGGTGGCGCGGGCAGGACCGCTCCAAGATCCCGCATTTCGCGTTGCAGCACGTGGTACGGGAATCCACCGCCGTGCATGTCCCACGCGTACGCCGCGACGAGCCCACCAGCCGCGACCACGCGCGCCATCTCGGCAACGCCCCTTGCGGGCTGGGGTACGAAGAAGATCACCAGTGGCATCACTGCTGCGTCGAACATGCTGTCGGCATACGGCAGTGCCATCGCATCACCCTCGCGCAGCGCGGCGTCGCGTAACGCTGTGCGCGTGCGCGCGTACTCCAGCTGCGGCACCGAGGGATCGATGCCGTGCAGCGCGGCCGGCGCACAGTGCGTCGTGAGCAGCTCGGTAAAGGCACCATTCCCACAGCCCACATCGAGCCAACGCAGTCCCGGTGCCGGTGCCAGCCAGCGCAGGAAATCGGCACCGGCCAGCTGACTCCACACGCCCATGTAGCGCTCGTACGATGCGCCATCGTCGAAACGAATCGAATCAGTCATGGTTCGCCTCTCTCGTTCGCAAGGACGCGCTGCACGAACGGGCCCTTGGCCAGTGAATACGCACTCTTGTCCCAGCCCACGCTTTCGGCCACGCGATACTTCTCCGCCGCGTAGGCCGCCCTCAGCGCCGCGTCGTTTCGCAACGCGTCGCGAAACTGCAACATCGCGTGCCACGCCGCAGCTGGCAGGACATACAGATGCACGTGCGCCACGCTCACGCCGCCGTCGTTGCGCACATAGTAGCGCCGTCGCGGATCGTCGCCGTACGGACCGCGGTACTCGTACCCAAGCGACTGCATCGGCGCAACGCAGGCATCGGCGTCGGCGTCGTTCAGTACCGTGATCGCCACGTCGAGCACCCGCTTGCCGGGCAAGCCGGGCACGGCGGTGCTCCCCACATGCTCAATCGCCTGCGCCGCCGCACCAAGTGCCGGGCGCAAGCGCGCCGCCTCGGCGGTGAACCGCGAGGGCCATGCGCTGTCGTACGGGAGGAGGCGGAGAGTTGGAGAGATTCGCGGGGTGGTCAGAGTGTTCAGAGAACAGTCTTCAGAACTCAGAGTTCAGACGGCTTATAGTGTTCGGAATTCAGCAACGATAGTGCTCAGTGCCGAGCTATTTGGTGGTGCC
>NZ_JBDNFF010000013.1:0-9486 GCF_041689975.1 Gemmatimonas sp. | reverse complement strand
TCCTGCAGCTGTGCCAGAAGCATGGCCAAGGCCGCGGCGTAGACGAATTCGATGGGCAGGGAAGCTCCACTGGGGTCGGGGGGAGACCCACTTAAGTTCGTCACCAATGCGGTTGGACTCAAGCGCGAGTTTCCTGTGCCGGAGCCCCCGTCGTGCGACACCCGGCCATCGGCGATACTTTTCGCACCATGACGACCATCGCCCAAGCCGACTTCATCCAGTCCATCGCGGACGCGCTTCAGCACATCTCGTACTTCCATCCGCTGGACTACATCCATGCGCTGGGCGACGCCTACGAAAAAGAGCAGAGTCCAGCCGCCAAGGACGCGATCGCGCAGATCCTCACCAACTCGCGGATGTGCGCCGAAGGACATCGCCCCATCTGCCAGGATACCGGCATCGTGGTGGTGTTCCTCAAGGTCGGCATGAACGTGCGCTGGAACGCGACGATGTCGGTCGAGGACATGGTGAACGAAGGCGTGCGACGCGCCTATCTGCAGCCCGACAACGTATTGCGTGCGTCGATCGTGGCCGACCCGGCGTTCACGCGCAAGAACACGCGCGACAACACGCCGGCCATCGTGCACTACGAGATCGTGCCGGGCGACACGATCGAGGTGAAGCTGGCCGCGAAGGGTGGCGGCTCCGAGAACAAGTCGAAGTTCGCCATGCTCAACCCCAGCGACTCGATCGTGGACTGGGTCATGAAAACGGTGCCGCTGATGGGCGCCGGCTGGTGTCCGCCGGGCATGCTCGGCATCGGCATCGGTGGCACAGCCGAAAAGGCGATGCTGATGGCGAAAGAATCGCTCATGGAGCACATCGACATGACGCAACTCAAGACCCGCGGTCCGCGAAACAAAATCGAAGAGCTCCGCATCGAGCTCTACGACAAGATCAACGCGTTGGGCATCGGCGCGCAGGGACTTGGTGGCCTCTCCACCGTGCTCGACGTGAAGATCTTCGATTTCCCCACCCACGCCGCGTCCAAGCCGATCGCGATGATTCCGAACTGTGCGGCCACGCGTCATGCGCACTTTACGCTCGATGGAAGCGGCGCCGTTACGCTGCCGGTGCCGAGTCTGTCCGATTGGCCAGATGTCACGTGGCGTCCTGATGTGAACGCCAGGCACGTCGATCTCGATACACTCACCGCCGACATCGTAGCCACGTGGAAGGCGGGCGATCGCCTGCTGCTCAACGGCAAGCTGCTGACCGGCCGCGACGCGGCGCACAAGCGCATCGCCGACCTGTTCGCGCGCGGTGAATGTCTCCCGGACGGCGTCGACTTCACCAATCGCGTGATCTACTACGTGGGTCCCGTCGATCCCGTGCGTGACGAAGCCGTTGGTCCGGCCGGTCCGACGACGGCCACGCGCATGGATAGCTTCACCGAGATGATGCTGGCCAAAACGGGGTTGATCTCGATGATCGGCAAGGCGGAACGCGGACCGGTGGGCCTCGAAGCAATTCGCAAGCACAAGGCCGCCTATCTGATGGCGGTCGGCGGTGCGGCGTATCTCGTGTCGAAGGCGATTCGCTCATCCCGTGTCGTGGCCTTCGAAGACCTCGGCATGGAAGCGATCTACGAGTTCGATGTGCAAGACATGCCGGTCACGGTGGCGGTCGATGCCGCGGGCAGTAACGTGCACGAAACCGGACCGCGCGAGTGGCAGGAGAAGATCCGTCATCTACCGGTGCTGGCGGGATGATTTTGCGGTAAGTTCGAGTAATGCACTTCATCGCTCGCACATTCGCCGCGGTCATCACAGCCGTCGTTCCCGGCTTGGTCTTGCCCGGCCTGGTCGTCGCGCAGAGCACGCCTGCGCGTGTACCGCTTTCACTCGAACAGATCATCGCCGGCTCGACGTTGACCGGCACCGCGCCATCGTCGCCGATATGGTCTCCCGATTCGAAGGCGGTGGCATTTCTCTGGAACGATCGCGCGCAACCGGCGCGATCCCTCTGGCTGGTGGAGCGCGGGGGTACGATGCCGCGACGATTGTTGCCGGCGAGTACCACGGCACGCGTGAGTGAGTTCGTCTGGACACCCGATGGTTCGGCCATCGTGTTTGTGCAGCGGGACTCGCTCTGGCGTGTGAACGTGGCCACCGCCGCTCAGACCTCGCTGCTCGCCGACGGTGGCGAGCTGTCGGAGCTCGCGGTCTCACCGAGCGGTGCCACGCTGTCCTTCCTGCGCGATGGCGACCTTTGGCTGCTCCCGCTGGCGGGCGATTCGCCGTCACGTGGTTCTCCCACGCGCGCGACCAACGTCGCGGTCGCGCCCATCGGCTCGATTCCGCTTGGCACGTATTATGGACGGGACGTCGAAATCGGCGGCGCCACGTGGAGTGGCCCGTCGCCATCGTACGCGTGGTCTCCGGATTCGCGCACGATTGCCGTGCACTATGTCGACCGACGCGGCGTACCGCGCTTCAGCATGCCGTATTACCTCGGCGACACCGTACAGATGAACACGCTGCGACGGGGGGCCCCAGGGCAAGCGAATGAAGTGCGCAAGATCGGATTGCTCGACGTGGGTGCCCGAACGCTGTCGATGGTGGAGCTGCCAGACTCCAGCAGCACGCGCGTGGTGAACGCGGCGTGGTCGCTTACCGGCACCTTGATGATCGACCGCGAAAGCGATGATGCGATTGATCGTACCATTCATGTGCTCACGGCGGCCGCGCCGACTCCCCGCGTGGCGTGGCGCGACCACCGCGACACGCGTGTGTACAACGATATTGCCTCGGCCTGGAGCGCCGATGGCCGGAGCATCGTACTCACCGGCGATCTCGACGACCGCTACCGATTGTATCGCGTAGTGCCCGGCGATACCTCGCCCGTGATGCTCACGCCAGGGCCGCACGATGTGGCCGGCGCCGGCATCCCGCGCGCGGGCACGGGCAGCATCGATTATGTGAGCTCATCCCCACGACCCTCGGAGCGCCACGTCTTCCGCGTGAGTGCACGCGGTGACGTGCCGCAACAGCTCACCACGAGAGCCGGCACACATACGCCCTTCGTGTCACCCGACGGCCGCAGCATCGCGTTGTTGTCGTCCAGTGATACGCAGCCCACCGAGCTGTACCTGCTCGACGTGCGCGCCGGCGCCACAGAGCGCCGCATCACGGCATCGACTACGCCGGCGTTCGCACGTGTGCCATGGATCGCGCCGCAGTATCTGAACATCAAGAACGGCAGTGATACGCTGCCGTTGCGCATTCGCGTATTCTTTCCGCCCAACATCGACTCCACCAAGCATTATCCTGTGCTGTTCGGGCCGGCGTATTCGAACACCGTGCGCAACCGGTGGGGCGGCTTGAATGGCATGCTACAGCAGTATCTCGCACTCGAGAAAGGGTACATCGTGGTTCAGGTCGATGTGCGAGGCAGCACCGGCTACGGCCGTGCGTTCCGCGAGAAGTTCCTGATGGATTGGGGCGGCGGTGACCTCGATGATCTCGAAAGCGCCGTTACGTACATGAAGTCCCAGCCCTTTGTCGATGCGTCACGCTTCGGCATCTGGGGCAGCAGCTATGGCGGCACGCTCACCGTGTATTCCCTGCTGAAGAAGCCCGGGCTCTTTCAGGCCGGCGTGGCCGGTGCGGCGGCCACCGATCCGTACCTGTTCGGCAGCGACGACGTGGCCATTGTGCGTCGTCCGCAGTCGCACCCCGCGACGTTCACGCGCGGCGCCTTGCAGTACGCCGGCAACCTGCGTGATCACCTGCTGCTCATCCACGGCATGCAGGACGACGTCGTTCCCTTTTCGTCGGCGGTCGAGCTCGCGGAAGAGTTCATGAAGCAGGGCAAGGACTTCGACTTCGCCTTCGCGCCAGCGGCGACACACGGCTGGACACAACGCCCGTACTACGCGGCGTATCTACTGCGAAAGCTGGTCGCCCATTTTGATCGGTACCTGGGCCCCGGCCCGCGCTGACGCGCGTCGCTTCACGTCACTTCCGTCTACAGGTCACCCCATGCTGTCACGCTCGCGCCTCGTTTCTGTGGCTTCCTTCGCATTGAGCGTCGACATTGCGCTCACCGCCATGCCGCGTACCGCGCAGGCGCAAGAGCCATATGCGTGGCGAGACTCGCTCGTGTTTCACACCTTCTCGATTGCCGCGATCGACCCGCGCACCGGTGAAGTGGGGGTGGCGGTCACTACGCGCGTGCCCTGCGTCGGCAACGGCGTGCCGTGGGTGCGTAAAGGCGTGGGTGCAGTGGCGACCCAAGCCAGTACGCGCACCGAGTATGGCGTCGAGCTGCTCGATGCGCTCGCCAAGGGCGACGCTCCCGATGCGGCACTCAAGCGCGCGCTCGCGGCCGACAGCAGCTTTCAGTCGCGACAGGTGGCGGTGATCTCCATCGACGGCCGTTCGGCGCAGCACACCGGGACCGGCCCCAATGCCTGGGCGGGACATCGCGCCGGCAGGAACTACGTGACGCAAGGGAATATTCTCGTGGGCCCCGAGGTGATCGATGCCGTGGCCCGGAGCTTCGAAGCGAGTGAGGGCACGCCGTACCATTTGGCCGATCGACTGATCACCGCATTGAACGCCGGCTTCGTGCTGGGTGGTGACAAGCGGCACGGTCTGCGCACCTCCGCGGCCGTGGTCGTGGCCGATTCGCGCGTTGCGATGTCGCGGCGCAGTGATGGCCAGACAGCGAACATCAACGTGTGCGAGCACGCAGATCCGGTGGGCGAGCTCCGTCGCATCTACGACGCCGTCTCGCAGACACTAGGCTACCGCACGCTCGAGCAGTTCTCCGGCGGCGACGTCTATCAGCTCAAGGTGATGCTGCAGGCGCTCGGCTTCTACAAGCGCGGCGAGACGCTCCCCGCGCGCGGCCCTGAGGCGAATCTGTTCACGGCCGAGACCGTGGCCGCGGTCGATGTGTTCCGTACAAGCGAGAAGATGGGCACGCCCGCCGTTGGTGGTTCACCGGCGGGCTTGGTAGATAGCGAGACCGTGGCGCGACTTTGGGCGGCGTTGGAGCGCGCCGGTAAAGCGACCGTGGTGCGTCAGCAGTTGTTGGACAACACGATGATTCGCCGGTAAGGGCGGCAGCTGTCCTTCGCTCACCACACGACGAAAGCGACGCTCCATGGCTTCGGCCGAACCGCGCAGCGCAGCGCCGATCGCGTATTGCACGGCTGCTGGCACATGTGATGCGTTACAACTCAACGTGCTCGCGACACTCATGCACCCGGTCGGTCCCTCGGTGCACGTGTACGCGGTCCACCCACGACGCCAGGAACGCGTGGACCGCCCGCTTCACGTCAGGCTCAGCCTTCAGTCGCACCAAGAGCTCCGTGCCGAACGTGGTGGCGTCGCGCTCCGGCGTGTCCCACTCTACTGCCTCCCGGCGGGATTTTCAAAATGCTGTTCGAACCGTACGACCTGCGCGGCCTTCCTCTCAAGAACCGGATGGTGATGGCCCCCATGACACGCAACCGTGCCACGGCTGAGCACGTGCCGACGCCGATCATGGTCACATATTACGCTGAACGCGCCGACTTGGGTCTGCTGATCACCGAAGGGACCTCGCCGGCGCCCGACGGTCTGGGTTACGCTCGCATTCCCGGCCTCTATTCCGACGAGCAGGTCGCGGCATGGAAACCGGTCACGGCGGCCGTGCACGCCAAGGGCAGCAAAATCTTCGCGCAGCTGATGCACACGGGCCGGGCGTCGAATGCGCTCAACCTGCCGGCTGGTGCCCGCGTGGTGGGCCCGATGGCCGTCGCGCTGCCCAACCCCGTGTACACCGACGCCCAGGGGCTGCAGCCCGCCACGATGCCGCATGCGCTCACCGAAGATGAGGTGCGGGTGGTGGTGGCCGAGTACGCGCACAGCGCGACCAAGGCCATCGAGGCCGGCTTTGACGGCATCGAACTGCACGCTGCCAACGGCTACCTGATCGAACAGTTTCTGAACGCGAACCACAACCAGCGCACCGATGCGTACGGTGGCAGCGCCGACGCGCGCAATCGCTTCGCACTGGAAGTGGCCACCGCGACGGCGGGCGCGATCGGTCCCGAACGCGTCGGGATCCGGCTCTCGCCGTACGGCACGTTCAACGACATGGGCGCCTTTGTCGGTATCGACGAGCAGTTCGTGGCCCTTGCCAAGGGACTGAGCGACCTGAGACTGGTGCATCTCCACCTCGTCGATCACGCGTCGATGGGTTCGCCGAACGCACCCGCGTCACTGCGAGCACAGCTGCGCACCACGTTCAACGGTACGTTCATCGCTTCGGGCGGATTCGATTGCGCGAAGGCCGAAGCGATCCTCGCGTCGCACGACGCGGACCTGGTCGCTTTCGGTCGTCTTGCCCTCGCGAACCCCGACCTCGTGACGCGCTTGCAGCACGACGCGCCGTTGAACGCTCCGGATGTCGCCACGTTTTACACGCCCGGCGAGAAGGGCTATACCGACTACCCGGCGCTCTCGGCCTGAGTGACGTAGTGCGCAGCCTACAGCGCGCGCTTGCGGCGGGCGGCGAAACCGATGGCCAGCAGGCCGGTCGCAAGCAGCGCGGTCGTAGCCGGCTCGGGCACCGTGGTTTTGGCAAGGGTGAGATTGTCGACAGTGGGAAAGAGGAAGTTCTCTTCTCCTGTCTGGACTGCACTCACGGTGAACGAGCTGATGGCGCGGCTCTCCGACACCACCCCGAAGAAGCTGCCGGCCGTCGGCCCCATCAATGTTGTAGATCGCGAGCCGGTGACATCCACGTACCGGACCACGATGTCTGCACTCGCGAATGCGCCGTCGAGGCTCGTGCCGAAGAAGTTTCCGCCGATTGCACCAACGCCGCCAGTGAAGCCAGCGAAAGTGACGACATCAGTAGGCGTATTGGTGGAGAGCGAGGGATTTTCTGCGCTCCCCGCGCCGAAGAAGCCGTCCACATCACTGACGGATGCGGTGTACCCGTACGCGCCAGCCGTTCGAAAAATTGGCGACGCGGTGGCGCTCGTGGTGCGGAAACCGGAGAAGGCATCGACCCTTGGGTCGGTGATCGCCGCCAGAAACGTCGACTGATTCGTGTAGATGACGAACTGCGCGTCAGACGTCGTGGGCTTGCCGAGCGTGGCGACCAGCGCGACGGCCGAGAGGTATTGCCACTTCATTCGTGATCCTTCGTCGGGGAGAGTATCTTCAGAGCAGGTCAGCCTCCCTTGCTCCGCTCTACCGTGACGCACCGTGCATGTTCCGTGCGAGCTACGTGCAGCGGTTCAGTCCGGCTTCTCATCTCTCGCCGCCGCTCGGCCTGTGCGCTATCATGCGTTGACCCGCTTCCCACGCATATGAGCGAAACCGCAGCTCCCCCCCCGCAAACCTCGCGACGACGAGATGGACGTGTTCGGTCTCTCGCACACTGGTAAGGTGTGGAAGGAGAATCAGGATCACTACCTGATGGCCACGTTTCACAAGCGCGTCAACGTCATCTCCACCAACCTGCCGAACATCGAGCAGCGCTTTCCCCTGGACGGGTAGCGACTCGCCTACGTGGCCAAGGTGGCCGATGGAGTAGGGGGCGGCGGGGGTGGAGCCGAAGTCAGTGCCATCGCGCTGGAGTCGCTCATGCGCTACGTGGACGGCAGCGTCACGGTGTATTACGGCGCGAAGGCCGACGAGGCCGAGTTCACCGATCTGCCGTAATCCGCAGCGATGCAGGCGCACGATGCAGTGCGCGCGCGCCGCGACGAGAAGGGGCTGCGCGGCACGATGGCGACCACGCTCACGCTGTATATCGGCGTGTGGCCCACCTACTACCTGCTGCAGGTCGGCGACTCGCGCTACTACGTGTGGCGCGACGGCGTGCTTTCCCAGATCACGCGCGATCAGACGATGGCGCAGGATCTCGTTGACGACGGCATCCTGTCGCCGGCCAAGGCCTGCACGACGCCGATGGCGCACGTGCTGTCGAGTGCGATCGGTTCCGACTAAACTGAAGTTCCTGCGCCCAAAAAGCGAGTTTCCCCTATGAAACCGCTTGTTTTTGGGTTCCACGTGCTGTCTACAGGGTGATGGTCTCAATTAACGCGAGGGCGCGTTGTTGCTGCGGCGTGGGCGTCGTCGTGAGCGCAAACATCGGCGCATCCTGGGCGCCCGTGAGCGTGCGACACGTATTGCGCACGATGGGGTGCAAGTCCTGCAGCAACGTCTGGAAACTGTGCACCGGCGACCCATCATCAAGGGTGCGGCGGGCGACCTTTTTCTGGGCCGCCGCCGAGCGTGTGGCCGGCGCCACCGGGTCGCGGGTGCGCTTGGCGGCCTGATCTTCATCCGCAAACGTCAGCGCGCGCCAGACCTCGCGCAGGTGCCACTCCACGTAGTAGGCCAACAGGCACACCAAGAGGTGTGCGCGCACGCGGCCCTCCAGGTGGTGATGCATCGGGCGCACCTGCAAGTCCATCGTCTTCATCGACAGGAACGCCCGCTCCACCTGCGCCAGCGACGTGTACGTGCGCACACAAGTCGCCGCATCCATGCGCTTGGCGTGGACCGAGGTGCGAATGATGTACAGTCCATCCAAGGCGGCCTCGGCATCGATGTGCGACTGGATGCGCGCCACGTGCAACGCGTCATCGGTGATGGTGAGCGCAAAATGCTTGGACACCTTGTAGCGGTTGACCACCTTGCCGGCCTCCACCCCGATCTGGTCCTTGCCGGCGAGTCGGTCCGCCTGCACCCGGGCCTGAATCTTCTGCAGACGCGCTTCCGTCGCGGCCAACAGATCCGCCCGGGTGTGGGCCCGCAACTTGGCCAACTCCAGGTTGCGACACGCGACCAGCCGCTCACCGGGAAAGTCAGGTGAGCTGATCTCCAGCAGATTCTGCGCATCGCACAGATCCATTTGCAAATGGCCCTGCTCCACCAGCGCGCGAATCGACGTACGGCGCAGCGCGGTGACCCAGTCGATGTCGCTCTCCTCGCTCATCGCATCGATGGCCTTTTGCGAAATCATGCCGCGGTCCCCCACCACCACCATGCGCGGGATGCCGAACTGCTCGCGCAGGCGGGTGACCTCAGGCAAGAAGGTCGTGCTGTCGGCGGTGTTCCCTAAATGGACCGAAATCGCCACCGGGCACTCCCGACCATCGGTGAGCAGGCCGTAGTTGATCTGCCGCGTGCCGCGCTTGCCATCGCGGCTGTAGCCCCGTTTGGCCAAGGAGCAGTGGGTGCCCTCGACGTCGCTCGACGAGAGGTCGTAGAGCACCAACGCGTCCTCGTGGAGGTGGCGTGCGGCCAGCTTCTTCTGGATCCGGTCCTGTCCCGCGAGCAGCCAGTCCATGGCCGCCTACAGCTCGTCTTCGGTGGCGTCAACGACGCCGAACTCCTGCGCCAGGGTGCTGGTGTGCCATCGCCGCGTGGTGGCCAGCTTGGTGGCCGGGCACAGGATGCGTGCGGCCACCATGGCCAGCACCAGGTCGCGTTCGCGGCACGGCTTGGAGGCCAGCAGGGAGGCGAAGCCCAG
>NZ_JBDNFF010000012.1:0-14921 GCF_041689975.1 Gemmatimonas sp. | reverse complement strand
TTTTGCGGTATTGGGCCGTTCGCAGGGCAATGCCAATCGGCTCGGCGATCCGGCGCAGCAGCTCCAGGTCATGCGGAGAAACGGAGCGAAAGAAGCCCAATTCCAACACCGCATTGGCCACCCCGTCGGCACTGGTCGGAGCGATCACAAGGTGCCGGGGCCGGCTGCCGCCGAGGCCGGAAGTAATGGGAAAATAATCCGGCGGCACATCGCTGATCGTCAGGACCGACTTCTCCCGCATGGATTGGCTCGTCAGACCGCCCACGGGATGAGGCTGGTCGAGCCCGTCTGACGCTTGCGCGGGAATCGCAAAGGCACCCACGAGGGAGAGGTGGCCCTCTTCCCCGGCAAAATACATGGCCCCGACCTGGGCATTGAGATAGCGGGCGACAAAGCCGACGACCTTTTCGCCGAGCTGCTCGACCTCCTGCTCACCCTGCAGCCGGTCACTGAGTTCGTTCTGCCCCGCCCTCAGCCAGGCCTGCGTCTGCATCTCGCGAAAATCCCGCGAGGACATGACGGCGGCGGCGACGATCAGGAATAACAAGAGCGCTGAACCCGCCCAGGTGACGAACGTCGAGAAGGCGGCGGCCCGCTCCCATTCCTGCGTGCGGGCATAGAGTGTCACGCGCTCGGCGACCTGCATTTCGCCGATCAACGAACGCAGACGGTCCATCGTCACCTTTCCTCGGCCAGTCCGCACCAGCTCGACCGCGGCTTCAGACTGACCGGCGTTCTTCAGTCCGACGCCTTCCTTGAGAATTACCATCCGGTCGGCGGCGAGGCGTTCGACGGCCTCAAATCGCTGCAGTTGCACCCGGTTGCCTGCAGCCAAGCGCCGAATATTCGCGAGGTTGCCCGGCAGTTCGGCGAGCGCGGCATTATATGGCTCGAGATACGACGTGTCACCGATCAGCAGATAGCCGCGGTGACTCGATTCCGCGTCCGTGAGCGTGGAGATCGAGGCCTCGAGCGCTTTTGTCATTTCGAGCGCTTGCATCATCTGCTCTGCGCCCGTCGACCGAGCTTGCAGGGCGCGATAGGAGGCCACCGATATGGCCAGGACGGCGATCAGTGCGGCCATGAAGCCCAGCAGGGTCTTTCGTGGCAGCGACGAGCCCCAGCGGCCGCTGGGCGCGGCGGAAAGGCGATCGTCTCCGAAGCGCTGGTCAGGCGGGCTCGGCAGCGGGGTTTCATCCTTCATGGATTCTTTAGTCATGATTTTTCCCCGGCATGGGGATCAAACCGGCGGATCCAACCCATGAACACGATCGAGGGCTCATCGGGTAGTCGCTCAAAGACGTCGACAGGTGAGTCAACGTTGAACCGTTTTCTTGGTCTGCTGTTGATCTGGGCTTGAACGTACTGGATAAACTCATCGGAGAGTGTGTCGAAGTCGGTTTGCTTCGGGTGGTTGTACTGGCGGATCAGACCATTGAGATCCTCGTTCGATCCGCGCTCCCAGCTGTGGTATGGTTCGGCGAAGAGCCTATTCCTTTCGGGGCACTTTGCGCATGAGTAACATGCCGCTGGCCGGTCGTCGATCGTGACGATGGCTCCTTTGTGCTTGCGGCCTATGATCGTGTCCATCTCCAGATCACCGAAACGCTTGTGCGTCTCCACCACAGCGGGCCGCTGGTCGACGTCCACCCGGCCGGTGATAATGCCCCGACGGTCCTTGACCGCTCCTCGCTTGTGGTATCGCTTGCCGCGTCGGGATAGGGAATTCGATCGGGGTGGGCCGAGTATACGTCGTGGTCCTCCGGCCCGCGAGCAGCGGCGAGTGAGTTTCGGTGCGACGGACGCTGCGCCGGAAGGTCGTGGCGCGGGGACGATGGCGGGCGGCACTGCCGCGGCCGCGTTCGTCGGGCCGCGTCGTGCACCGGCCCGAGACAAACGTGCCGTCGGGCCGAAAGCCGCCATCGGTGACGAGCAGGTGCAGGTGCGGATGCCGGTTGGCTAGTGAGCCCTGCGTCTGCAGGCAGGCCACGATGCCGACCGTGAGCTCGCGCTCACGCGCTTGGGGATGGTGAGCACCACCTGTCGGTGCGGCACCGGCGCGAGCCGTGTGGTGTCCAGCCACTGCGTCCAGATCGCGAGGCGTTTGGCGTGGCAGCTCGGGCAGAAGTAGCGACATTTGCGTGAGAACGCGAGCAGGTATTCGTGCGTACAGGCGTCGCAGCGGACGCGGGCGAAGCGCTCGTCGTAGACCGTCTGCAGGCGGTGCAGATGATCTGAGACCAACCGAAAGAGCGGCGACGCCTGGGGGCGTCGAGGTCGGTTGACGCCCCGCGCCGCCGCCGCCGCGTCGGGCATGTGCGCTCCGGGACAGGGGAGCGCGGAGCATACGCGCCACTCGCGCACGGACCGTCACCGTTCCGTTTCGCGACGGGCCGTTTCGACGCAACGTCCGCGTGGCGCCGGCCCAACGGTGCTTGCTTCAGACGGGCGATTGGGAAGTGCGCTGCGCGCGCGTATTGTTGGAGCGCCTGCTGCAGAAGCCAGCGTCAGGCCGCCTGTTGGCACGCTTAGTCACCCAATCTTTTGGCACGGAAGGCCTATGGCTAGCGCAAGCGTCACCCATCGTACCCGGTTTCGTGGTCGCCCAGCCGGACTCTTTCGCTCGGCCTGCGTGGGTGCCTTGCTGCTCTCGCCAATGTTGGCGGAAGCACAGGGCGCGTTCCGCGCGGACTCGCCCACCGACTCATCCGCCGACGTCCAGGCCATCGTGGCCACCCGCGCGCGCTCCAACACGGCCATTGCACGTCACGACACCGTCGGCATCGCGCGAGAGATGATGCCCGATGCCACCGTGGTGTCGTCCACGAGTGCCATGAGTACCGGGGCGGCGCTCAACGTGTCCCGCATGGCCACCCAGTTCGCGCGGCGCCCCGATATCAAGTGGGTGCGCACGCCAGAGCGCGTGACAGTCTTCGACGCGTGGGGCGTGGCGTCGGAGCGTAGACAGTGGGTAGGTACCTGGACAGAGCCCGATGGGCCTCGCCGTGGGCATGTCGTTCCAGGACCTCGTGGAGACACGTGTGGGCGACGGCGAGGCGCGTCGCAGTGGTGTTCGCGCGTGACACAGGGCCGTTCACGGCACTAACCTGTCCAACCTTGCGATGATGCAGCCAACGACGGCCATGCTGCGCCGTGTCACTCATTCGCTGGCACCGTTCGCGCTTCCTAATTTGACGCCGTTGCAGCAGAAGCCCGCATTACACGTCGCTCTGCCTGAATGGACGGAGGATTGCAGACCCTCTTCGTCGTATTCGCGGCCCTGCAAGCGATTGATTACCGTAGCAGATGGGGTAGCGCGCTCGCATTTATTACGTCGGAGAAGCATGTCGCTCACCAATCGTTGCATCGTACTGCTGCTGCTCTTGTGCCCAGTGCGTGAGCTCGGCGCGCAGTCGCGAACGCGCACCCCGGCAATGGATGTCGGCCTCGGATTGGGCCGTGGAGTTGGCGGGCCAGACGTTCTGGGTCGCGGCATGCTGTCCGGCTCCATCGTGTTGTCCAAGCCGGTGCGTGCGCTGTCCCGCGGCGTGCTCGTGGCAGCGGCCCACGCCTCGGCGAATCTGCTCTGGCAGACTCACGACTGCATCAATGCATGTCGCGTCTATCCCAGCGATGCATCGCTGGGCGCGCTCGGCGGCTGGGCGATACGCGAAGACCAGGGAAGTGGTGTGCGACTGCTAGCGGGACCGGGGTATTTCATCACCAGTGAGTCCCGGAGCGGAATCGGCCTGACCGCACGCCTCGACGGCGCGGAACGCATGACCGCGCGTCTCTCCTTTGTATTCTGGGCACAGGCGCAACTCCCACCGGCGGTCCGGGGCGAACGTCTTGCGGTCACCGCGGTCGGCATCGGCGTGCGCGTGCACTAAAACCTTCTTGGTGACCCGTGCGGTCTGACCGTGCGTTGCTGCAGACGGCGGTGCTTCGTCGGGATCTCCGCGCGGCGTAATGGCGAAACACGCCGCCAAAGAGTGCTTGGACTGCTCGCGGTGGTCTTTTCGTCACTGCGTATCCGAGCACACGACGGGCGGCTCCCGGTGCGATTCGGCGGCGTGTGGACCGCGCAGAACATTCCGCTGGAGACGATCGTGTCCGTCGGGCGTGTCCCGGTATTCGCCTGCTCCCCGCCGGCACGCTGTACACGTCGAGTGGGAGCGATGCGGTGGAGTTCACGCTGCGCGACGGCACGCGCTTTTTCGTGGGCGCGGATCAGCAACGCGGTAAGTTCCGCCCTCGGCTGCAACACTCCCTGTTCTTCCGCTATCGTTTCACCTCATGAAGATTGCACACGCGCTGTAACTTGCCTCGGCGGTTGCCGGGATGCTCCTCGCGCACGACGCGCACGCGCAAGACGCGCGCACCGTCGTGCTCCGTTTCCGCAAGGCGGGCGACACCGTGGCGATTCGCAACGCACAGATCACCATCGATCATACCATCGACGCCGGCGTCACTGATTCCGCCGGCATCGTGCGCATCCCCGACCTCGAGGACGGCGGGCACATCGTGGAAGCGGTGGCGGGCGGCTATCAGGCGTTCTTCGACAAGTTCACGAGCGGACCGTGCGTGCCCATGCCGATCGATCTCGAAATTCTCGCCGGGTCCGTCACGGCCAAGCCGAAGGGGGAACCGACGGAGCTTCGCGTAGCCGGCTTCGCCCGGCGACGCGCTCTCGGCCAAGGCAAATTCTTCACGCTCGCGCAGCTCAAAGCGGCCGACGGACGTCCGCTCGCCAATTTTCTGAAAGTCGATGCCGGCGCCATCATGGCGACGGGACCGAACGGAGAGTCCTTCCTCGCATCTCGTGCACAGCGCGAAGCAGAGAAGGGCGCGACCGCACCGTGTTATGCGGCCGTGGTGAAGGACGGACTTCGCATTTACCCGTTCGAGCGTGCCGCTCCGCCCGATCTCGACAAGATCTTCACGGATGATCTCATGAGTATCGAGTTCTATGCGGCAGCGGCACCCGTCGCGCTGCGCGACGTGGCGAAATGCGGCGTGCTGGTGCTGTGGAACCGTTCGTAGAATGACGAATGGCGCCCCTTGCAGGGCGCCATTCGTGTATGCGGTATTGTGTGTCGCGGTTACTTCGACGCCGTCGCCAGCCGTCTGATCTCGCCGGCCATCGTGCGCACGCGAGCGCCATCCTTGGCGGCCTTTACGTCGCCATCGACCTGCAACGCGAGCGCGTTCAGTGCGGCCGCGCGCGCCACACCGGACTTCATTTCCGCCGCATCGAGGGCCGCGAAAATCGCTGAGGTGCGATCAAGCGCGAGGCCGTTGCCGCGCACCAGCTGATCGACGTACGAGCGCACGACCACGAAAGCCGGCGGCCACTTCATCTTCGGCTGGCTCTGCGGATTGTACTCCGTGAACGTGACCAGTTTCGCCGCCGCGATCTCGTTGGCCGACAGCTGCGCGCTCGGCGTGAGCTCGTAGATGTCCAAGCCGCGGTCGAGTTCGGACGAGAAGATCAGGCCATTCCAGTAGTACGCTCCCCAGGATCCGCCGATAGTGTTACCGCCACCGCGTACGCCGGCCGCCTGCGCTGCCGCCGCCGCTGAGGGCACGTCCACCGGCTTCGGCGGATCGATCGGCCCACGATCGAAGTAGGCAATCTCGAACGCCTTGTCCTGATCGGTGAAGTCCATGACGTTCACGCCGCCCTGATACCAGCCCTGCACATACAGGTCGCGCCCCGGCACGGGAATGATGCCGCCGTTGTGCGACACGCAGTTCTCCTCGGCGGTCTGCGCCGACGGCAACTTGAAGTACGCGTGCTGGGCCTGCTTCTTCTTCGCGTCGAGCGAGATGATGGTGTTGCCGCCCAGCTCGATCATGCTGGACGCCTGGCACATCGGGCCCGTGCCGCCGCCCCACTCGTCGGTCTGAATCAGCTTCTTGCCGTCGTTACTGAACGCCGCCGTGTGTCGCCCCTGGAAGTTGTTCGTGTCGGTCAACGCGTCGAGCCGGACCGGCTTCTCGGGATTCGAGATGTCCACCACGATGGAGTGCGTCGAGCAGGAGGCGGCGAGCAGGTTGAGCGCCGGGTACGCCGTCACGTCGTGGCAATTGCGCGGACCGGTGGGCATGGCCGGATCGGCTGCGGGGCGCGCGCGGCCGGCTGCTGCTCGGCGGGCGTCGGCTGGCAAGCAGAACTGCTTGCACTCTCCACCCTCTTCGAGTCCTGTGAAGATGCGCGCGCCGGGAATCACCTTGGCCAGCTCGGGGCGATTCAGCGCCACCTTGATGATGTCGAGCTGAAAGAGCGAGTTCGTCGGGTCGGCCGGGTCCGTGCCGTTCTTGCACCCGGCGAGTTCAGTCTCCGGTCGGGCCGCCTGCTGCCCCGAGACGTAGATGTAGAGGATGTTGGGATCGGTCGGGCTGGGCACAAGGGTGTGCGTGTGCGACCCTTTGCAAGTCTGCACGTTCTTCACGAGCTTGGGCGCCTTCGGATTGCTCACGTCGAAGATGCGCACGCCAGCCATGTGATCCTTCGGGTCCTGCACGCCACCGCTGCCGCAATCATTGCGGTTGCCCGCGCCCTCGGCGGAGATGAAGAGCAGGTTGCCGTAAATCGACGGGTCGCCTTGCGACGTGATGCACTGGACGACCGAGGTAATGCTTGGCTTGGCGGGATCCGTGATGTCCCAAATCGTGAAGCCGGCGAAGTTCGCCTGGTAGACGAAATGGGTACCGAACGCCAAGTCGGAGTTGACGAACGTCAGACCGCGGACCGTGTCGAACTGGGCCGGTTTCGGCGAGAACGAGAGGAGCTTCATGTTGCTCGCCGCAACGCCCGCGTCGAATCGGCCCGGCTTGAGATTGTTCCGGGGATCAGCCTTGCTCGGAAACGTCTGCGCCGACGCGACAGTAGGCGCGACGGCAGTTGCCAATAGCAGGATCAAGCTACGCATCACGCGCATCAGGTCATACTCCAGTGGTAGGGTAGGCACGGGGTGAACAGCTCGCGGGCGCTGTACGTCTGACTTACTTCTGACTTACTTCGGCGGGAGCTGGGTGAGCAGGCGGCGCATGATGCCGATTTCGGCCGTCTGTGCCGTTACGACGTCATTGGCGAAGACGTTGGCATCCACTTCCTGACCGGCGCCCGGCGCCTTGAAGAGATCGTCGACCATCTTGATCGCGCCGGCGTGGTGCTTGATCATGCCGACGAGGAAGGCCCGATCGAAGACGACGCCTTTTGACGTGCTGAGCTCCTTGATTTCGGCATCGGTTAGCATGCCGTCCATTCGCATGTCGTGCCACGAGGCGGTGTCCGGCGCGAACTGGCCATACCGGCGAAGCCAATCCTGCATGATGTGAATCTCGGGCACCTGCGACTGATCGATCTTCCGCGAAAGCTTGAGCACCTGCGGATTGGCGCCGTTCGCTTCGGCCAGCTTCGACATCACGATAGCTTGCGCGTGATGCGCGATCATCCCCTGCATGAACTCGACGTCCGCCTTCGTATAGAGCGCGCCCTTGGGGATGACGATCTCGGGGCCCATACGGTGCATGCTGTGGTCCATGCCGCTTTGGGCGGACGCGAACGACGCTCCGCCGGCCAGCAGGGAACAGACCGCGAAGGCGATGATCGGGCGTTGGGCCATCATGACGTGCTCCGTCAGTGTGCCGGTCCTGAGAGCGAGCCGGGCGGAAAAGGAAACCGTGTCATAGGCAGACTGTAGGACGATAGGGCATGGGGGGATGCCACACTAGGCGCCGGTGGCCCGATGGCTGGTGTGGAGGCGTCATGGACCTTCCCTTTTTCGTGGTGTAGGTCACCATCGAGCGGCCCCCCTGCCTGCTGCTCATCTCGCTGGCGCCGGACACGGTTCGGCACAGAATCCTCCCGATTGACCCCCGGAGAAATGCCAATGCGTCTCGTTCTGCGTTCCAGTGTGCAGGCCCTCGCGTTATTGGGGAGCATCGCTCTCCCCGCCGTGGCGCAGGAGCGCGTGCCCCACACCCATACCACCGGTCTCTTCCTCGGGTATGGGACCGAAGCCAACGTGGTCACAAGTCAGCCCGGCGCGCCGAGCTCTGCCAACGAGCATGTTGTGGGGCGGGGGGCTCACGCTGGGATATGGGTTTACCCGTCACTGGGCGGCCTACCTCAACGCGGGATGGGGCGGCTTCCAAACGACGGCCGGGAACCGCACGGGTGTGGGGTCGGCAGATCTTGGTGCGCGATACCATTTGCCGACGGTCGGTCGTGTGATCACGCCGTTTCTACAGGGCGGACTCTCCAGCCGTACGCTGAGTCGGGATGGGCTCGATGCCCGCACCGGGTCCGCGTACAACGGAGTGTCCTGGCGTACCATGGCGGCATTTGGCGGTGGCGCCAATGTGCACATCACCCGCAGCGTCGCGGTCTCCGGGATGTCCACTTGGGGGGCCACGTCGTCCGGGATTGTCAATCCGCGTCTGCATGTGGGGCTGTTGCTGCTCCCGGGGGCGTGGCGGCGGTATGCGCCGCGAGATCTGCAGTCTTCGCCCGCTCTCACTTCTTTCCGGACGGACGCGACGCTAAGCCTGAAGCTCGCGCCGCACCGCCTCTGCCGCCCGCTCCACGTGCTTCACGGTATTGAACTCGTGCAGCGAGAAGCGAATGCCGTTGAAGCCGAACTCCGCATGCGTCGCGCGGATGGCCACTCGGTGTCGCTCCAGCAATTGCCGCGAGACGGTCGGTCGGTCGAACCGCTCCGCCAGAAGCGACGTCAGCAGTGGCGATGCAAGGTCGCCGGCAGGCGGACTGACCATCGTGAGGCCACCTATCGCGCCGAGGTGATCGGCAAGGGTGTTTCGCAAGTGGAGATTGTGCGCTTCCACCTGCGCCATGCCTGTCCACTCGAGATATTTGATCGAGCTCTTTGCGGTAGCCGCTACCTTCGCTGAATGCCATGGAACTGATCTCCGCGTTGACCTGTCCGACCTGCGGCGTCGTCGAACGGCTCGCCATGCCGACCGACGCGTGCGTGTTCTTTCACGAATGCACGGCATGCCAGACACGCCTCAAACCGTTGGCGGGCGACTGCTGCGTGTTCTGCTCGTACGGGTCGACACCATGCCCTCCGATTCAAGCCGGACACACGGATTGCTGCGCATCGAATCCGGCCGCCCTCCTGCCTGCGCAGCCAGTGCTGAACGTTCAACCCGGCTGATGAACGGTGCGGATGCGCGAGGGGTTTCAGACGGCAACGACGGCGCACGGTTCGCGGATGTTTCGGGTGCGACGGGCCAGTTGCTGGCCCTCCGGCTCGTACTCGAGCGTCCACCACATCACGTCCGGTGGGTCGTGCAATCGGGCAAGATCGCGCACCTCCCTCCATCTGCCGTCGACGACGAATCGGTCACGTTCGACGTGATGATCCGCGTCGTCTCCACGCCCGCCGGCACGCTCGATTTCCGCGGCGACTGCGTCCAGGGTCCTCGGGCTTCGCGGTTTGTCTATCTCTGCGCTGGCACGCGGGCGGGCGATCCGTCCTCGTGCTGGGACCGTCGAGCGAAGGTGTCACTGATGACGCTCTCGACGGAACACGTGAAGGCGATGGCCGCTGCGCCAGAATTGCGGTTGGAGGGTCGGCTCCGTGGTACGGCGCGCGATGGGGGTCCCGCGTGCGCGAGTGTCCCGCTGCTCAGGACTGGATGGACGCTCGTCGGACGCGTTTAGCTTTGTTCAAACGCCTTCCTCTCGCCTCCTCCATTCCTGCGTGACTCTCCTCTCCTGCTCCAACATCGGGATCTCCTTCGGAGCGACCGAACTCCTGAAGAACATCACGTTCACCGTAGCCGAGGGCGAGCGGTGGGGCATCATCGGACGGAACGGTGCCGGCAAGACGTCGATTTTCAGCGTCATTACCGGCGACCTGAATCCCACGACGGGCGCCGTGGCGCGCAAGCCGGGACTTCGGCATGCGCTGCTCGACCAGCACCGGGCCTTCGAAGGCGCCACCACCGTGTGGCAGGCGGGTGCAGCGGCCTGGCGTGACGTCATGGCCCTCGAGCAGCGCATCGCCGACCAAGCGATGGCGCTCGGGGAAATGGGCGACAAGGTCACGAATGAGATGCTCGAACGGTTCGGGCACGATCAGGAGCGTTTCGCCGACCTCGGGGGCTACATCTACCACGCCCGTGTCGATGCGGTGCTCCAGGGGCTCGGCTTCGACGCCGAGGAGTCGAGAGTGCGTCTGGTGTCCACTCTTTCCGGCGGCGAGAGAGGGCGAGTGGGTCTGGCAGCGCAACTCATCGCGCCGGCCGACCTCTTGCTGCTCGACGAGCCCACCAACCACCTCGACCTGGACACCACGAGCTGGCTGCAGGAGTGGCTCACGGAGGCCGATGAAACAGTGATCGTCGTGTCGCACGATCGCGCCTTTCTCGACGAGATCTGCACGAACATCCTGCACATCGAGGCGAAGTCGAGCGAGTCGTACAAGGGCAACTATAGCCAGTTCGTGCCGCAGCGGGCCGAACGCCGTCTTACACGCGAGCGTGAGCTGGAGAAGCAGCGCGCATACGTGAAGAAGGAATCGGATTACATCATGCGCAACCTGGCGGGCGTGAACTCCTTCCAGGCGAAGGGCAAGCGCAAGCGGTTGGAGCGCCTACCGCGGCTGGCACCGCCTCCGGGCGATCCGGCGGCGATGTCGCTCGAGTTCAAAATCGCGGAACGCGGCGGCGACCAGGTGGTGGCGATCAACGAGCTTCGCGTGGAAGTGCCCGGTCGCGTACTCGTGGAAGAGTTCACGGCCGTGCTACGACGCAACGACTTTGTCGCGCTCGTTGGCCCCAACGGCGCGGGAAAATCGTCGTTCATCTCCACCATGCTCGGTGATCGCACGCCGGCGAGCGGCCAGGCGAAAGTCGGTAGCTCAATCACGCCCGCGTATTTCAGGCAGGACCTGGCCGACCTGCCGCTCCGCATGTCGTTGTCGGACGCGATCCAAGCCCAGCGGCCGCTCTGGAATCGAGGCAACGTGCAGAATCACCTCGGCGCGTTCGGTTTCACCGGCGATGAGGTGTTTCGCGAAATTCATACGCTGAGCGGTGGCGAGCGCGCCCGCGTGGCGCTGGCGCTCATCACGTTGTCGGGCGCCAATCTGCTGGTGCTCGACGAGCCGACGAATCATCTCGACGTCGAGAATATCGAGGTGCTCGAGGACGCGCTCGACGAGTACGAGGGCACCGTGCTGCTCGTGAGTCACGACCGTGCCTTCCTGCGCGAGGTCGCCACGCGGGTGTGGTGGTTCGACGGGACACGTCTCGTGGACTTCGACGGCCCCTTCACCGAGTGGGAGGCCAATCGTAAGACTCCGCGTCATGCGCAGAGTCAGTAATACGACTGGGTGAGTGATGGTGTCGGCCACGCGTAGGCGCGCGTGAAGTAGTGGCTAGGCCTTGGGGCTGGCCCAGCGCAGAGTACGGGTAGCGTCTACCTCCGTGGGCTCCAGGAGAGCAGGTCGGCGTCGCCCGTCCCGCGCGAGATTAGACGCGGCGGCCGTCGAGGCGCGGTTGCTCCCCGGCTGGCTCCTCCGCAAGACAGCTAGCGGACTAGCGTGTCCCAGCACACCTTTCTCCATAATGAATGCCGCCACCGCCGCACTTCGCACAATTAATCACGTTCCCGCAATGCTGGCGTACTGGGGTGCCGACGAACGGTGCCTCTTCGCGAATGCGGCGTATTACGACTGGTTTGGTCGCAGCCCCGACGAGATGATCGGCATCTCCCTGGCGTCGCTACTCGGCCCCGTGTACGAGCAGAATTTGCCGCATATTCGCGGCGCCCTAACCGGCGCGCCGCAGGAGTTCGAGCGCTTCTACATCACGCCCGACGGACGACGGCGACATTCGAACGCCGTATACACGCCTGACGTCGTGGATGGTGTTGTGGTCGGTTTTACGGCGCTGGTTACCGACGTGACGACGGCGCACGAGCGTGAGGCGGAACTGCGCCGAACGACCGAGATTCTCAATCGCACCGGTGAGTTGGCCAAGGTCGGCGGGGCTGAACTCGTGGTCGCGACCGGCGCGGTGTTCTGGACGACGGAGATGTGCCGAATGCTTGACGTCGACCCCGGCAACATACCCCCTGCGGATCGGTGGGTCGACTTCTTCGAGCCCGCAGGGCTCCCCGCGTACCTGGCGGCGAGCGAGCGAATGCAGACTATGGGGACGCCAGTCGACTTGGAGATGCCGATGCGCACGGCCAAGGGAAATCGCCTCTGGGCGCGCATTCGGGCATCAGTGGTCGTTGAGGACGGCGTCGTGACGAGGCTGGTGAGTGCCCATCAGGACATTACGGAGCGGAAAGCGGCGGAGCAGGCGCTGCGCGAGAGCGAGGAGTTGCGGGTAGGAGTACTCGACTCGGTCGAGGACCATGTCGCGGTCCTCGACGAACACGGCGTCGTGGTCGCGGTGAATCGGGCGTGGCGGCGCTTTGGTGAGCAAAACGGCGCGCTCTCTTCCGGCTCGGCTGGCATGAACTATCTCGGTGTCCTCGACCGCGCGGCGATGCGCGACGATGGAGACGAGGCGCGAGAGGCGGCCATCGGCATTCGCGGCGTCCTCGCCGGATCGCTCGCCAGCTATTCGATTGAGTATCCCTTCCATTCCCCCTTGGAGCAGCGATGGTTTCAGGCGCGGGTCGTCCCGTACGTGGGGGCGCGCCGCGGTGTCGTCGTCGCGCATCGCAACGTCACGGTGCAGCGCGCCGAAGACGAGGCGCGGCGGTTGAGCGATGCAGCGCTGAAGGCGGTGTCGCAGGGGGTCGTGATCGCGGATGCCGCGCAGCGGGTCGTCTGGATCAACGACGCGTTCACGGCGATCACCGGCTATGTGGCCGCCGATATCGTCGGCAAGACGATGAAGCGATTGCAAGGCGCGTCGACCGATCCCGCGACGGTGCGGGCCATCAATGCGGCTCTGCGCGATGGCGTCGAATTTTCGGGGGAAATCCAGAACTACCGGCGTGACGGGTCGCCGTTCTGGAACGACCTGACGATCTCGCCCGTGCGCGACCGCCTCCATCAAACACCGCATTATGCCGGGGTGGTGCGCGACGTCTCGGCGCGGCATGACGCGGAGTCAGAGCGTACGCGCCTGCAGCACCAGCTTCAACAGGCGCAGAAGCTGGAGACCGTCGGGCGGCTGGCAGGCGGGGTCGCGCACGACTTCAACAACATGCTGAGCGTCATCCTCGGCCACGTCGACCTGACGCTTCTGGAGGTGCACGACGAGACGCTGCGCGAAGATCTGCTGCAGATCAAGACGGCGGCACAGCGATCGGCGAACATCACCGGACAGCTCCTGGCGTTCGCGCGACAGCAGGTCATCGCCCCGACGGCGCTCGACCTCAACGACGTCATGGCTCACGCACTCAAGTTGCTGGGGCGTCTCATCGGAGAAAACGTTCGCCTGACGTGGCGCCCGGCGGGGGAGCTTTGGTTGATCCACATGGACCCGTCGCAAGTGGACCAGATCATCACGAACTTGTGCGTCAATGCGCGCGACGCGATCTCCGACGTGGGGAGCGTGGTGCTGCAAACCGAGAACTGTGTGGTGGACGAGCAGTTCGCGGCGCTTCACGTCGGCGCTGCCGTCGGCGAATACGTGCGACTGACGGTCCGCGACGATGGGCATGGCATGGCCGAGGAGACGCTCTCGCACCTCTTTGAGCCGTTCTTCACCACAAAAACCAGCGGGAAGGGAACCGGTCTTGGGCTGGCGACGGTCTACGGCGCCGTTCAACAGAACGGCGGCTTCATAACCGTGACGAGTGCGCCGGGGGCGGGAACGACGTTCGGGGTCTACCTCCCACGATACGTCGGAGCGCCGGCGGTCGCGTCGGTTGACGCGAGGTCGTCGGCGGACGCACGCGGTAACGAGACCATTCTGGTGGTGGAGGACGAAGCGGCGATCCTGCGTCTGAACACGCGCGTTCTCGAACGGTGTGGGTACCGAGTCCTGGCCGCCTCCGACCCCTTGGTCGCGCTCCGCCTGGCATCGGAGTATTCGGGGACGATCCACTTGCTCCTGACGGACGTCGTCATGCCGACAATGAATGGGCTCCATCTCGCGACGGCGTTGCGCGCCGCCCGCCCCTCGCTCGCGTGCATCTTCACGTCGGGCTATACCGCCGACGTCATGGCGGCGCGTGGAGTGCTCGAAGACGGGGTGCATTTCCTGCCGAAGCCGTGTTCCCCGCTGGTCATGGCGCGGAAGCTGCGCGACGTGCTCGACAGCGCGTGAGAGCCCCCGCAGGGAAGGTGTCGGCGGTGGCTAAGGCCCTCGGCTTCGCGACCTGACGTGAGTCCTCGAACGCCGGCGCCAGTTCCACCCGATTACGCCCCGCGTTCTTAACGCGTTTGGAACACTGATTCTGGCGGCGCTATCTGCCTCCCCGCTTGTCTTGATGCGCCCGCTAAGCCTGCCTCAGGCGCAGTTCCCATACTCAATCAGCATGTGCACGTAGGTCAGAAAGCGCGCGAGCTTCCGGTACCTGCACTGATCTGGCAAGTCGAGTGCTGTATCGCCGTGCACCTCATGGTAGCATGTGCGGCTCAAGGCGGTGTCGCCGCCGCCGAGGTACGGCGTGCCGCTCGTTGCATCGGCACGGACCCAGTAGCGGCGCACCCGCGCATTTAAGGGTTCACCGCAGTGCGCTTCACGGACCCGGCTGCAAGACCGCGAGACCTCAGCTCCGCGCGGCGATAGTTGCTGGAGGCCAGACTGGTCGGTTTCTTCCTGCCCCGCCACTACCAGAACGATAGCTCGCTACGAGCATACCTCGTTCAGAGATTTCGTACGCATTCGCAGGATTCAACTACACGAAGGTTCCTTATATCGGCGCCGGCGCGCATGGATCGAATGGCCGCGTCGCGCGTCTCAGACGCAGCGCG
>NZ_JBDNFF010000011.1:0-5166 GCF_041689975.1 Gemmatimonas sp. | reverse complement strand
TGTCGAGGTCGCCAGCGCCCTCTACGCCAGTTGCATCGACGTCGTCGTGCCGGTGTCGTCGCCGGAAGCGGCCGAGCTGGTGAAGCTGCTCGAGAACACCTTTCGCGCCGTCAACATCGGCCTCGTGAACGAAATCGCCATCGTGTGTGACAAACTGGGCGTGGACGTCTGGGAAGTCATCAACGCGGCCGCTACCAAGCCGTTCGGGTTCATGAAGTTCACGCCGGGCCCCGGCATCGGCGGCCACTGCATTCCGCTCGACCCACACTATCTCGCTTGGAAGATGCGCACGCTGAACTACAAAACGCGCTTCATCGACCTCGCCAGCGAGATCAATTCGCACATGCCGGAGTGGGTCGTGAAGCGCATCTCGCATTCGCTGAATGACATGAGCAAGTCTGTGCGCGGCAGCCGTGTGCTGGTACTCGGCGTTGCCTACAAGCGTGACATCGACGACGTGCGGGAAAGCCCGGCCCTAGACGTGATCCGTCTGCTCGAAGAGCTTGGCGCGCTCGTCGAGTTCCATGATCCATTCGTGCATGAATTCCGTGAGGATGGCCACACCCGCAAAGGTGTGGACCTGAACGAGACGACACTCGCCGCTACGGACGCGGTCGTGATCATCACGGACCACAAGAACGTCGACTATCAGTTTGTCGTCGATCACGCACAGCTGGTCATTGACACACGGAACGTCACCGCTGGGCTTACACCTTCTCGCGCTCGTGTCCGAGGCCTCGCCGACGCACGGGGAGATCGCTGGGAGCGTCGCAGCGCACCTCGCTAGCTGACCCGCTTCGTCTTCTTCCTTAGAAAATCCATCAGCACGAACTGCCCCAAGCTCATCGTGTTCGTGAAGTACGCCTTCCCACGGCTGATCTCGCTCATCCGCTTCACGAACTCGACCAGCGCCCTATCCCGCGCCAGCATGAAGGTGTTGATCATGATCCCGCTTTTCCGGCAGGCGGCGACTTCGCGCAGCGTCTCGGCGATCACATAGCCGTCGAGCCCCATGGAGTTCTTGTAGATCTGACCGTCGGGCATTGTGAGCGCCGACGGCTTACCGTCGGTAATCATGATGATCTGTCGCATGTCCTTCTTCTGCGACATCAGGATGCGCCGTGCCAGCTTCAGCCCTTCGGCCGTGTTGGTGTGATACGGCCCCACCTGTGACTTGGCCAGCGTGGCGATCGGGATTTCCTCGGCCGAGTCGTGGAAGAGCACCACGCGGATCGTGTCGCCGGGGAACTGCGTCTTGATGAGATGCGTGAGCGCCAGCGCCACTTTCTTGGCGGGTGTGAAGCGATCCTCGCCGTACAGAATCATGGAGTGTGACGTATCGAGCATCAGCACCGTGGCGCAGCTCGACCGATACTCCGACTGCCGCACCATGAGGTCGCCGTAGTCGAGATCGATAGGCACGTCGAGATTGCCGTTGCGCGCCAACGCGTTGGCCAGCGTGGCCGGGACATCGAGGTTGAGCGCGTCGCCGAACTCGTACGGCTTGCTCCACGAATCCGACTCGATGCCGGTGGAGAGCTGCGGCGTTTCATGACTGCCGATGCTGGACTTGCCGAAGGAGCCCATGAGATGCCGCAGCGTCTTGAAACCGAGAAAGTCGGTGCCTTTGTCGGTCAGGTTGAACTGGACGTCTTTAGCGGCCGCTTGGCCGATTGAGCCCTTGCCGGTCACAGGCTGATGGCCGGCAGGTACCGAGCCGGCTTGGTCGGTGGTCAGAAAGCCGTCCTGAATGAGACGCTGCACCAGCCCATCCAGCAGCTCGGCCAGCTTCTCTTCAGAGACGTCGTCCCCTTCGCCGCGGAGCGCTGAAAGCATCTCGGGCGTGATCTGACCGCTCTCGATGAGCGCACGAAGAATCGCGTCCTTGAGCGAGTCCATCGAGCGGTCACCTTCGCCCTGATCGGCTCCCCAATGGCCTTGCTCGCCACCGGCAAAGCCGGATTGGAGCAGGAAATCGGCGAGCTGGTCGAGCAACGACTGAAGATCCACCGCGTCGGCCAGCTGTGGATTGAACTTGGTGTACGTGTGGAACCGCATCGACTGCTCTCCGAGCTTAGGACATCGCTACACTTCGTCTACGCATGACAACGGCCGCTCGTTCCTCAAACCCCTTCCGCGTCCTCGCCCGTCACCGGAATTTCCGGATCTTCTGGACCGGCCAGACGATGTCGCTCGTGGGCTCGTGGATGCAGACGATGGCCGTGGGCTGGCTGTCCCTGCAGCTCTCGAACAGCGCCTTCGTAGTCGGGCTCGTAGCGTCGGTGGGTGCCGTGCCGATCGTGCTCTTTTCCATGCACGCCGGCGCCTTTGTGGATCATGGCGACAAGCTGCGCATTGTGCGAGTGACGCAGAGCATACTCCTAATGCAGGCGGCGGTGCTCTGGCTGGTGACCATCACCGGCCATGTGTCGATTCCGATTTTGCTTGTGCTGGCTTTCGTGCAGGGGCTCTGTAGCGCGGTCGAGATTCCCGCCCGCCAGAGCATGATCATTCAGCTGGTGGGGCGCGAAGACCTGCAGCCGGCCATTGCCCTTAATTCCAGTGGATTCAATCTGGCCCGCGTGATCGGTCCGGCCATCGGTGGTTTGGTGATCGCCCGCTTCGGTATTGCGTGGTGCTTCGGCTTGAATGCCCTGAGCTTCGTGGCGGTTCTGTGGGGGCTGCTGCTCATCAAGCTCCCCGCGCCGGAGATCGCCGATAGAGTGCGACTCACGGTCACCGGCGTGCACGAGTTGTTCGAGCGCAGTTCGGCCGGGGCCGCCGATGGGCTGCGGCATCTGGCCACGCCGGGGCCGGTACGCGATCTGCTGGCGCTGGTCACGGTGGGCGCGGTGCTGGGCGGCCCGTTTCTTACGCTCATGCCGGTGATCGCCCGCGATCAGCTGGGCTTGGGCGCCGGCGGCTACGGCACGCTGCTGGCCACGGTGGGAGTAGGTGGTCTGCTGGGCGCCCTGCTGGTGGCGGGTCCCATATCTCATGCCGCCAACAAGGGCCGCATCCTGATAACGGCCGGGCTGGCCTTTCCCACGCTGTTGTTGGGCTTTGCCTACACGACCACCCTGACCATGGCGTACGTGGTACTCTTTGCCACGGGCATGGCCATGATCACCTTCAACGCGCTCTCCAACGGCGTGCTGCAGCTGCTGGTCGAGGAGAAATACCGCGGACGGCTGATGGCCTTTTACAGCCTCGTGTTCGTGGGCCTGTCGCAGGCAGTGGGCTCGTTCGCGCTCGGCGCGCTGGCGCGTGTGGTATCGGCGCCACACGCGATCGCCTTCGCTGCCGTGGTGCTGATGATGGCGTCGCTGTTTGCACTCAAATATTCGGATTTCTGGCGACGCGTGTAAGAGAAAAGTTCTTCTTCGCGTTCTTCGCGGCCATCGCGCCCTTCGCGTTGAAGCTGGAGTGCTTTCGGCGAGGGAAAGTGGTCGGAAAGCAAACAGCTTGACGCGAAGGGCGCGGAGTACGCGAAGGGACGCGAAGAACGGCAACAGCAAATAGAACAATTCAAGAAAAAGAACGGCTTTTGAGTCGCTTCTTCGGCGCTGGGCCCTTTCGTTTCCGAGTCTCAGTGGTCGCCATGAAGCGCACGACGACCTGCTCGCCGACTGCCGCTGCGATGAGGTGCAGAACGGAGATCGAGTGCCCCCGGTAGGTCGCATCTTCCATTCGGGCGATAGCCGACTGTGACGAGTCGATCAACTTGGCCAGCGCGCGTAGACTGAGGCCGTGTCGCTCTCGAAGCGCGTACACCTCTTCGGCGAGTAGGACGGCGTCAGTGGCCGCGGCGACCCGCTCCTCCCATCCGTCTGAGTCCCCGAACAACCGGTCGAACACCGCCTCTGCGTCGTTGCGGGGCCCGTCAGCTTGCTTCCGTGATGCCATGATCGACCTCCCTGCGGTGAATTGGCGTTCCTGCAATGGCGGCGCCGTGTGCGCTGTCGGGTTGGCTTCATACGCGAGACGCCGCGCGACCGCACGTTCCACGTCGGCCTTCTCCACATTGCCCTCTTTCGTGCAACCGTGGGCGAGTACAGCCACGCCGGATCCGGCAAAGAAGTACAGCACGCGGAAGTTGATGTTGCGGACCTCCACGCGAAGCTCGTGAATACCATCGCGCAACGGTGCGGAAGTCGGGCGTCGTAACTCATGCCCTTCCGTGGCCAGCCGCCTCACGGCGACTTTCAGTCGCCCTGCGGCGGCTAGATTCTGCGTCTTGCTGGGACGGGTCAGCGTCGCCAGCCACTCGTCGAATGGCACGGATCCGTCCGGATTCCGCCTGTCGCTATCCCCATCGTGCTCTTTTTCATTTATGCCGACGCTTTCGTGGATCTGGCGACAAGCTGCGCATTGTGCGAGTGACGCGGAGCATCCTGTCGTCGCAGGCGGCGGTTCTGTGGGGGCTGCTGCTCATCAAGCCCCGGCGCCGGAGATCGCCGATAGAGTGCGACTCACTGTCACCGGTGGCTACGGCACGCTGCTGGCCACGGTCGGGGTAGGTGGCCTACTGGGCGCCCTGCTGGTGGCGGGTCCCATATCGCACGCCGCCAACAAGGGCCGCATTCTGATGACGGCGGGGCTGGCCTTTGCCACGCTGTTGCTGGGCTTTGCTTACACGCCTGATGGTGCTGATGATGGCGTCGCTGTTTGCGCTCAAGTACTCGGATTTCTGGCGACGCGTGTAAGAGAAAAGCTTTTCTTCGCGTCCTTCGCGATCATCGCGTTGAATCTGGAGTGCTTTCGGCGAGGGAAAGTGGTCGGACAGCAAACAGCTTGACGCGAAGGGCGCGGAGTACGCGAAGGGACGCGAAGAACAGCAACAACAACAGTTTTAGAAGCTACCCTGAGGAGCGGATGCTGCGTTGGCCGGCTATCGAGTCCGCGACGGCGTGCCGCTTTCGCGGCCATCGCCTCTCCTTGGATGTTCTCCCACAGGTCCTGCGTCTGAGACTACCTGTGGGCAGCTCTCGTCGTCAATAACACGTTCGGCCTTCGGCATTCAGCAACGATAGTGCACAGTTTCGAGCTATTTCGTGGGGACGGGCGGGACTGTGGAATCGCTCGTAGGCGCGAGGCTCGAGAATAGCGCTGAATCGAAGTGCCGAGCGTAGCCCCCGAGGATCGTCAGATCCAGAAAACCCGCTC
>NZ_JBDNFF010000010.1:0-29471 GCF_041689975.1 Gemmatimonas sp. | reverse complement strand
TGCCATACGACGGACTACGCCGGCAGCAGCCCCGCTGTTTCGAGACGCGCCCGCACGATCGCTTGCTCGTCGGCGTTCGCGGCCAGTAGCGGACTGCGCGGCGCACCGCCGTGCAGTCCTACCAGGTCCAGCGCGGCCTTGATGCCAGCCGGGCCCATGGCACCGGCGATGTCCGTCGCCAGCGGGGCCAGACGCGCCTACAACGCTGTCGCCCTGTCCACGTCGCCCGCGCGGAATGCGTTCAGCATCTCCCGCACGAGTGGGCCGACGTACAGCGCAATCGCCAGAATGGCGCCCGCCGCGCCCGCCGCCAGCGCCGGCACTACCGTCGCGCCGCTACCGGTCAGCACGCGGAAGTTCGGCCCCTGCGACTCGAGGTACTGCGTGAAGACCGGGATGTTGCCTGCACTGTCCTTCATGCCGATCACGTTCTCGTGCTGCGCCATCTCGTGCACGAACGTGGGGCTCAGCACCAGATGCGCATACGCCGGCATGTTGTACAACAGTACCGGCAACGGACTCGCATCGGCGACCGCGCGGAAATGCGCCAGCAACGCCGGCTCCGTCATTCGCTTCAGGAAGTAGTGCGGCGAGATCACCAGCGCTGCCGTCGCGCCTACGGCCTTCGCATCATGCGCCCGCGAAATCGTCTGTCGTGTGCTCTCGCTGCCCACACCGACCAGCAGCCACTTGTCGTCCGACAGCCGCTCGCGGGCCCACGTCAGCAAGTGTCGGCGATCGTCGTCGTCCAGCAGCGCGGATTCACCGCTCGAACCGGCCACGAGCACACCGTCGACACCATGGCCGACGTACGCATCGATGTTCGACTGAAACGCGGCGCGGTCGAGATCACCCGTCGCGGTAAAGCAGGAGGAAGCGGGCACCATGAGCCCACCAATGGGAGTATTCGGCATCCGGAAAATCTAATCTGACGCCAGCGCTCCTGTTCCCCACGCCGTCGTGTTCAGCTGCCGAACAGACTCTCGAAGCCGCTGCCGAACACCGCGTCGTTGCCCAGCGGATTCGGGCTCGACACCGCCGAATGTCCGCTCGGACTGGTGGCGATGGGCGGCATGGTGGGTCCGGTGCCCAACGGGTTGGCGCCCAGGCTGTTCGGCGTCGCCACCGCACTCATTCCCTGCGTGACCGACTTCGTGCTGCCCGTCGGACGCGAGGCGATACCGCGCACACCCGCCGGAGGCGACTGACGGTTCTTGCCCATGCGGAAGGTCAGTTCGAAGTCTGCCGGGTTCGTCGCCGCCGCCTTCGCCACCTCGAACGTCACTTCGTTGCTGTTCACCAGCTCGGTGAGATGTTGATCGAACGTCCGCATGCCGTACTGTGCGCCATCGGCGATGTAGTCGCGGATCTCGACGATGTTGCCCTCGGCGATCAGGTCGCGGATCGTCGACGTCACGATCATCACTTCACACGCCAGCACGCGTCCCTGTCCGTTCGCGCGCGGCATCAGACGCTGCGACACCACCGCGTGCAACGACTCGGCGAGACGCATACGCACCACCGTCTGCTCGTCGGGCGGGAACATGGCCACGATACGCATGATCGTGCTCTGCGCATCGGGCGTGTGCAATGTCGAGATCAGCAGGTGACCGGTCTCCGCCGCCTTCATCGCCGTGTCGATCGTTTCCGGATCGCGCATTTCGCCGATCAGTATCACGTCGGGATCCTGACGCAGCGCCGCACGGAGACCCATGCGGAAGCTCTCGGTGTCGATCCCGACTTCACGCTGCGTGACGGAGCTCTTGAGATCCGCGTGGATGAATTCGATCGGATTCTCGAGCGTGAGAATATGCTTCTCTTGCGAGGCGTTGATCGCGTTCACCAGCGCCGCCATCGTGCTCGACTTCCCGGAACCCGTCACGCCGGTCACCAACACCATGCCGCGTTCCGTATGCGCAATGCGATCGAGTACCGGCGGCAACTTGAGCGACTGAAAGGTCGGCACAATCTCGGGAATTACGCGCATTACGATGGAATGCGCCGCCCGCTGACGCATGATGTTCACGCGAAATCGTCCGACGCCCGGCGAATGCCACGAGCAGTCGTGATCCTTCAGCGAGTCGATCGTGCCGCGCTCGGCATCCGACATCATGAAGTGCAGGGCGATCGCGCGGGTCTGTTCAGCGGTGAGCGCCTGCTTCGTCAGCACCACGAGACGGCCGTCGATGCGCGCACGCACGACGTCCCCCGCCTTGATGTGCACGTCGGACGCACCGCGTTCGACTGCTGCCTTGATGATTCGCTCGATCGCCACGATACCTGCTTTGGAGAGCTACAGGAGCTGTGCCGCCCCCGATCAGAGGAAACGCCCACTACAGTGGGGAGCACTGGCACCTTCGGATGCCAGCGCGCCCCGCGCTACGTTGACGACGATCGCCGTCCTCGGGCAACTCCGGCCGACGCCGGCTCGTGTCAGGCAGTTCCTGCAGTGGGAATGGCAACCGCATCGAGGCCCATGAACCCACGCACCTCGCGCATTGTCTCGCGCGCGATGCCCCGCGCCGTTTCGGCACCGCTGGCCAGTGCATCGAGCACGCGTTGTGGCTCGGCGTCCAACGCTTCCGCCCGACGACGAATCGGCGTGAGCTCCCGCACCATGCTCTCGGCCAGGACCTTCTTGCAATCCATGCAGCCCCACCCGGCGGTACGGCACTGCACATCCACATGCGCGACGGTCTCCGCGCTGCTGAACGCCTTGTGCAGCTGGAAGATGTTGCACACCTCGGGGCGCCCGACATCGGTCCTGCGGACGCGCTGCGGATCGGTCATCGCCGGACGCAGCTTCGCCCAGATCTCGTCGTCGGTTTCCATCAAGCCGATGGTGTTGCCCAGTGACTTCGACATCTTCGACTGCCCATCGAGCCCCATGATGCGGCGCGTCGGCGTGAGCAGGGGCTTCGGTTCCGGGAAATACTCGTATCCGAACTTCGCGTTCCACTTGCGCGCCGTGTCGCGTGCCAACTCGAGATGCTGGATCTGGTCTTCACCGACCGGCACCGAATCGGCGCGATACAACAGGATGTCGGCACTCTGCAGCACGGGATACATCAGCAGGCCTGCGGGAATGCTCTCCAGCTTCGACGACTTGTCCTTGAATTGCGTCTGCCGTTCGAGATCGCCCAGTGGCGTCAGCGTCGTGAAGATCCACGACAGCTCGGTGTGCTCGGGCACATCGCTCTGCACGAACAGCGCGGCCTTCGCGGGATCGATGCCGGCGGCCAGCAGGGATTTCGCCATCCCCCAGCGTCGCGCGCGGAGCACCGCCGGATCGTACGCGCCCGTGATCGCGTGATAATCGACGACACAGAATAGCGCGCCAGGATGGGTCTCCTGAAGCTGGACCCAGTTCTTGACGGCGCCGAGGTAATTGCCGATGTGAAGTTCGCCCGAAGGCTGGATGCCGCTGAAGATGCGTGACATCCTTCTAACGTACCCACCGTGATTTTCCCCAGCAACGCAGATCTCGCCGAATGACCTCGTCCGCACACCCGAAGCGTCAGGATTGGCGCGACGCCGCCATCGCGGCCGCCGACACCGCCGCGCGGTTCATTACGCACGAAGCGATGTCGCATCGCACGCTGACCTGGGAGGAGAAGAGCGCCACGGACTTCGTGAGCCGGGTCGACGTCGGCGCTGAGGAGCGCATCCGCGACATGATCACGATGCGCATTCCCGGCATCCGTATGGTCGGCGAAGAGTTGAGCGCCGATGCGCACCCAAACGAGGGACTCGTCGCGATCGTCGATCCGCTCGATGGCACGACCAATTTCCTCCACGGCTTTCCGAACTACTGCGTTTCGATCTGTATCGCCCTCGATGGCGTGCCACAGGCGGCGGTCGTTCACGATGTAGCCCGCGGCGGCGTCCTGCATGCCACCGCGAGCGACGGCGCCTTCGTGGACAGCAGCAGGCTGCGGGTGTCGACCACTGGCACCCCTGCCCGTGCCCTGATCGGCACTGGTATCCCGTTCAAGGATGTCTCCCATGCCGACCGCTACCTTCGCCAGCTCGGACGCCTCATGCCGATCATTTCGGGCGTGCGCCGTGCCGGTTCGGCAGCCCTCGACCTTTCAGACGTGGCCCGCGGACGCTTCGACGGGTTCTGGGAGCTCTTCCTGCATCCTTGGGACCTGGCCGCCGGCGTGCTACTGGTCCGCGAAGCCGGCGGACGCGTCACCGACCTCGAGGGACGCAACGCCCGTCTAGCGGGCGGGCCAATCGTCGCCAGCAACGGTATCCTTCATGACTGGTTCCTCGACATGCTGAACGATGATGCCGTTCCCGCCCCCAACCCCGCCTGATCGTGTCTCTCGTTGAATGCGTCCCGAATTTCTCTGAAGGCCGCGACCCGGCGGTGATCGCGGCGATTCGTGACGCCATTGCGGGCACGCCCGGTGCGCATGTGCTCGATGTCTCCAGCGACTCGTCGCATCATCGCACGGTGATCACCTTCGTGGCCTCTCTCCAGGCGGCGGTCCCGGCGGCCTTCGCCGCCATGAAGGTCGCGCAGGAACGCATCGATCTCACCACCCATCAGGGCGAGCATCCGCGTATCGGCGCCACCGACGTTGTGCCGTTCATTCCGCTGGAGGGCACGACCATGGAGCACTGCGTCGCCCTCGCCCGCGAGCTCGGCGCGCGTGCGTGGGCCGAGCTGGGCATTCCGGTCTATCTGTACGAACGCGCCGCCACCGAGCCCGCCCGCGAGAATCTCGCCGACGTGCGACGTGGCGAGTTTGAAGGATTGCGCGACGACATTCGCACCAATCCCGCGCGAACGCCCGACTTCGGGTCGAACGAAGTCCATCCTACCGCCGGTGCCACGGCGATCGGTGCCCGTCCGTTCCTCGTGGCCTACAACGTCTATCTCGGCGACGCGAAGAACCTCCCCGTCGCCAAGGAAGTCGCAAAGGCCATTCGCGGGTCGTCCGGTGGACTTCGCTACGTCAAGGGTCTCGGTATGGAAGTCGACGGTCAGGCGCAGGTCTCCATGAATCTCGTGGACACCGAGAAGACCCCGCTGCATCGCGTCTATGAGATCGTCAAGTCGGAAGCGGCGGCACACGGCGTCGCGCCCACCTGGAGCGAGATCGTCGGACTGGTCCCTGAGCGCGTCCTGCTCGAAGCCGGCGCCCGTCACGTGCAACTGCGCGGGTTCTCCAAGGCCATGCTGCTGGAGACGAAGGTGCGCGAGGTCATCGCCAGCGGTGAAGCGGTCGAAAGCTTCATGGCAAGGATCGCCGAGGCGTCGCCCACTCCGGGTGGCGGCAGCGTAGCCGCGCACGTCGGCGCGCTTGGCGCGGCGCTCGCGCAGATGGTGACCGGACTCACCATCGGCAAGAAGAAGTACGCCGCCGTCGAAGCGCAGATGAAGCAGCTCAGCGTCGAAGCACATGCGCTACGCCGCCAACTCTCCGAGCTCGTGCAGCGCGACGCCGATTCCTACGAGCGCGTGCGCGCGGCCTACGCGATGTCGAAGGACCCGGAGCACGCCACTGCGCGCACCGATGCCCTTCGTGACGCTCTGATATTTGCCTCGCGCGTGCCCCTCGAAACCGCGCAGCTGGCCGTGCAGGTTGCGGCCATCGCGGCGACGGTGGCCGTGCAGGGGAACAGCAACGCCGTGACCGACGCGTGCGTGGCGGCACTCATCGCTGAAGCGGCCTGCAAGGGTGCCGTGCTCAACGTGCGCATCAACGTGGCAGCGTTGGATGAACAGGGCACGCAAACCGGCGCGCAACTCGCGCAGGAGGCCCGCGCCTTACTCGATGCGGCATCGGTGCATGCACGTATCGCCGAAGCCGCCGCCGAGCGCGCGATAGTGCAGTAATGCCTGATGCTCCCACGCGCCGAGATTAGCCGTGCGGCTGCGTCAGGATGCGTGGCCCGTGCGCAGTGATCGCCACCGTGTGTTCGAAGTGCGCCGAACGTTTGGCGTCGGCCGTCACTACGGTCCACTTGTCACTGAGCGTCTTGGTCTTGGCCGTTCCCACGTTCACCATCGGCTCAATGGCAATCGTGAGGCCCACGCTGAGCTTCTTCCCGCGCTTCGGCTTGCCGTAATTTGGGATCTGCAGCTCCTCGTGCGGCGAAAAGCCGACGCCATGCCCCACCAGCTCGCGCACCACGGAAAAACCGGCCGCCTCGACGACCGCCTGCACGGCAGCACCGATGTCGCCCACGTGGTTATCCGCTGTGGCCGCCGCGATACCCGCGTCGAGCGCGCGCTTGGTGACGTCCAGCAGGCGCCGCGTCTGCTCGTCGACTTCACCGACCGGCACCGTAATGGCGGAGTCGGTATACATGCCCTCGAGCTTTACGCCGAAGTCGAGTTTCACGATGTCGCCATCGTTCAGCACGCGCTTCCGCGAGGGGATGCCGTGCACGATCTCTTCGTTGATGGAAATACAGGCACTTCCCGGGAATCCGTAGAGTCCTTTGAAGGCCGGCTCAGCACCCGCGTGCGAGCGAATGAACGCCTCGCACAACGCATCAAGCTCACCCGTGCTGATGCCCGGGCGAACGTGGGCTTTCATGTGCTGCAGGGTGGCGTAGAGCAGCGCGCCACCGCGCGCCATGATGTCGATCTCGCGCGGTGACTTGAGCAAGGTGGCTGGAGCAGATCCTCCGATCGCCATCAATACCCGAGCACGTGCAAGGCGCGCGCCTCGACCTCTTCGAGTGAACCGATGGCATCGATGCGCACCACCCGGGGGCCGTGCTCCTCGTACCAGTTGATCACCGGCGACGTCTGGTCGCGATACACCTGCAGACGCTTACGCACGGCATCCGGCTCGTCGTCCTTGCGGCGCACGAGCGTCCCCACCTTTCCGTCGGACTCGCAGCTTTCGCCGGGCTGGCGTCCGAAGAACGGACGCTGGCAGACATCGCAGGTGGTACGACCACTGAGGCGGCGCACCAGCTCGTCCTCGGCGATATCGAACAGCAACACCGCATCGACCTTCCGGCCGAGATCCGAAAGCATGGTGGCAACGCCGTCTGCCTGCGGCGTGGTGCGCACCACGCCGTCGAGGATCGCTCCCTTGGCTGCTGAGGGAGCCGCCAGTGCCTCCTTCATGATCCCCATGATGACCTCATCAGGAACCAGATCGCCGCGATCCATGGCGGCCTTCGCTTCGAGACCGAGCGGAGTGCCGTCACGAACCGCGGCGCGGAGCACGTCACCGGTGGCGATCTTGGGAACGTCAAGGCGAGCGGCAAGCCGCTCGCCTTGAGTCCCCTTGCCCGCGCCCGGCGGTCCAAGCAGGACAATGATCATGATGTTTCTTAGAAGCCCTGAGTCGCCTGACGGCCGCGGAAGCGCACACGCCCCTTCTTCATGAAGCCGTCATACTTGCGGAGCAGCAGGTGCTGCTGCATCTGCGCCATCGTATCCAGTGCCACACCGACCACGATCAGCAGTGACGTCCCGCCAAAGGCGAACGGTACGTTGATCAAGCGCGCGATCACGATCGGCATCAGCGCAATGACGGTGAGGAAAATCGCGCCGGGGAGCGTGATACGCTCCACCACCTGCTCGATGTACTCCGCCGTCTTGGCGCCGGGCTTGATGCCCGGCACGAAGCCGCCCTGCTTCTTCAGGTTTTCCGCCAGATCCACCGGATTGAAAATGATGGACGTGTAGAAGTACGTGAACAGCAGAATGAGCACCGCAGACAGCACGAAGTACAACCACGGATTCGGGCCCGCCGGATTGAACAACTCCGCGATCTCCTGTGCCTTGGCGTTGCCACTGAACTGCGCGATCGCCCCAGGAATCACGATCACCGACTGCGCGAAGATGATCGGCATCACGCCTGCGGTGTTGATACGAAGCGGGATGAAATTCCGAGCGGCTTCCCGCTGACGTCCGCGGGCCATCGTACGCTGTGGGATCTGGATGAGGACGCGACGCGCCGCCACCGTGATCGCCACGACACCGGCCACGACACCGACCATCACAATCGCCAGCACCACCAGCGAGAGCACCGGCAAGGCACCCGTCGTCACGAAGTTGAACGACTGGAAGATCGACGGCCACATGCGTTCGACGATCGAGAAGAAAATGATCAGCGAGGCACCATTGCCGAGACCACGCTCGGTGATCTGCTCGCCCAGCCACATCACGAAAATCGCGCCCGTGGTCAGGAAGAGCATCATCTGCACCGTGAACCACGGCCCCGGACGCGACACTGCGGCCGGAAGCGACGAAGTGAACAGCGCAAACCCGTACGCCTGAACGAGTGCCAGGACGACCGTGAGGTACCGCGTGTACTGCGTCAACTTCTTCCGGCCTTCCTCGTCCTTCTGCATCTTGTCCACGTTCGGCAACACAGCCCCGGCGATCTGGACGAAGATACTCGCCGAGATGTAGGGCATGATGCCGAGCGCGAAGACGGTCGCGCGGGAAAGACCACCACCCACGAACATGTCGTAGAGGCCGAGAAGGCCACCGCCCTGCTGGCGGGTGAAGTAATCTGTCAGCGCTTGGACGTCGATACCGGGTGCCGTGATGTGCGTACCGATCCGATAAATCACCATACACAGGAACGTGAAGGTGATCTTCGACCAGAGCTCAGGCGTGCGGTAGATATTCGAGACGGCTTGCGCCGCCGGATTGGATTGCTGCGCCATGCGCTGGATTGTCTCCGTCAGCCGTCGATGCGGCCACCGGCCGCTTCGATCTTCATCTTGGCACCGGCGCTGATCTTCACGCCGCGCACCGTGAACGCACGAGCCACTTCACCGTTGTTGAGCAGCTTCGCCGGGCCGTGGCCCGAACGAATGAGCCCAGCCGCGACGAGCGTCTCCACCGTCACTTCGTCCCCGGCGACGCCGGTCAGCGAATCGAGGCGCACGACCTGCGCCTCTTCACGGAACGGATTCGTGAAGCCACGCTTCGGGATACGACGCGTAAGCGGCATCTGGCCGCCTTCGAAGTGCGGCTTGCCGCCACCCGGACCACCATGACCGGACCGCGCCAAAGAACCCTTGTGACCCTTGCCGGACGTCTTGCCGAGGCCGGAGCCCGGACCGCGACCCACACGACGACGGCCGCGGTGCGAACCCGGCGCCGGCTGCAGGTTGTGCAGGCCGATCTTCTCGACGCCTTCGGCGCCTGAATTGTGAGCCATGACTTACTCCTCCACCGGAGTCACCAAAACCAGGTGACGAACCTGCTTGAGCTGGCCGCGCAGCGAGGCGGAATCCTGCTGCACGACGCTGGCCTGATGATGACGAAGGCCGAGTGCCTCGAGCGTGCGACGCATCCGCCACGAATGGCCGATCGCGCTGCGCACCTGCTTGATGTGAAGCTTACCGGTACCCGGCGCTTCGAGCTTCGGCGTCTTCGCCGGACCCTTCGACGGATGCCATACGAATGTACGCGGCATTATGCCACCTCTGCGGCTTCGGGCGAGGCGCCGATCACGGCCGCCTTGCGAACATCATGACCTTCGGTGCGCGACTTCGCGCGCGACCGGTAGCCGATCTGCGACACGTCCACACCACGTTCCTTGGCAGCCTGTTCGACCGTGATCAGGTGCGTCAGGCCGTCGAGCGCCGCCAGCACCATGTTGTGCGGATTGGTGGAACCCAGCGACTTGGTCAGAATGTCGTGGATGCCCGCGCACTCGAGCACCGCGCGCACGGCACCACCAGCAATCACACCAGCACCCGGCGCCGCCGGCTTCATGAGCACCTTACCGGCGCCATGCTTGCCGACCACTTCGTGCGGGATCGTCGACCCGGTCAGCGGAATCTGCACCATCTTGCGACGGGCGGCTTCGACGGCCTTGCGCACCGCTTCCGATACTTCGTTCGCCTTGCCGGTGGCAAAACCGACCTTGCCCTGTCCGTCGCCCACCGCGACCAGTGCGTTGAACGAGAACCGACGACCACCCTTCACGACCTTCGCGACGCGATTGATCGCGATCACGTTTTCCACCAGATCGCTCTGCTCGCGATCCTGCGACGGACCACGGCCACCATCGCGGCCACGACCGTCACGGCCCGCGCCCGGTCCACCTTCGCCACCGGGGCCACGGCCACGTCCACCGGGCGCGCCGCCACCAGGGCCACCACGACCGGCACCCGGACCACCACGACCGGCGCCCGGACCACCACGACCGCCGCCCGGGCCACCACGGCCACGACCGCCAGGTCCACCACCACTGCGGGCGCTGCCACCAGGCGCGCCACCGGTTCCTGCTGCGTTAGCCATGATCAGAACTCCAGGCCGCCCTCTCGGGCGCCATCTGCCACGGCCTTGACGCGGCCGTGATACTGGTAACCGGCACGGTCGAAGACGACCTTCGCGATGCCGGCCGCCTTCGCCTTCTCAGCAACCTGCTTGCCGACGGCGAGTGCACGCTCCGACTTCGTGCCGTTCATCCCTTCGTCGCCAACGGTCATCAGCGTGCGCTGCGTGACGTCGTCCACGATCTGGGCATAGATGTGCTTCAGCGAACGGAACACCACGAGACGCGGACGCTCCGCCGACCCGCTCACTGCCTTGCGCACGCGCAGGTGACGACGCTTACGCCGCTCTGCGTTCGTACGCGGGATCGCGATCTTGGCCATTACTTGCCTCCCGCCTTACCGGCCTTACGCCGGACAACTTCACCCTGATACTTCACGCCCTTGCCCTTGTACGGCTCGGGTTTGCGGAAGCTGCGAATTTCGGCGGCACTCTGGCCCACGAGTTCCTTGCTGGCGCCCTCGATCACAACCGTCGTCGGGTTCGTCGCGCTGATCTTCACCCCGTCCGGCGCCTTGTATTCGATCTGGTGCGAGAAGCCGAGCGACAACAACGCGCCGTACGGCTTCATCTCGGCCTTGTAGCCGACACCCGTGATCTCGAGGACTTTCCTGAAGCCCGTCGTGACCCCTTCCACCATGTTCGCGACCAGCGTGCGCGTCAGTCCATGCAGCGCCTTGTGGCGCTCTTCATCGGACGGACGCTTCACGAGCAGTTCGCTGCCTTCGTGCGAGATGATCATGTCCGCGGGGAGCACACGCGTGAGCTCACCCTTCGGACCCTTCACACTCACTTTGCTGCCGTCGATCGCCACCGTGACCCCGGCCGGAACCGGGATGGGGCGCTTGCCGATACGTGACATCGTTGCGTCTCCTTACCAGATGAGGGCGAGTAGCTCGCCCCCGGTATTCGAGGAGCGCGCTTCACGGTCGGACATGATGCCCTTCGACGTGCTGAGAATCGAAATGCCAAGTCCGTTCCGGACCCGCGGGATCTCCTGCGCACCAACGTATTTGCGAAGGCCGGGCGTGGACACGCGCTTCGTCTGTCGGATGACCGACTGTCCGCCGTGCGCATACTTGAGGATCACCCGAAGCAGGGGCTTCCCGTCTTCGTTCTCGACGGTGCGGTAATCCTGGATGAAGTTGCTCTCCTTCAAGATCCGCGCGATCTCGATCTTCATCTTCGACAACGGCATGTCGACGCGGCGGTGCTTGGACGCACACGCGTTGCGAATGCGCGTCAGCATGTCGGCAATAGGGTCGTTGAGGCTCATACTCTCTGAGTTCTCCTAGGGTATCCGCCGGCCGCGCCGGGGACCTGTAGGAAGTGAAAAGAAATAATAACGGATCCTGCTACCAACTCGCCTTGCGCACGCCGGGAATAAAGCCGTTCAGGGCCATATCACGGAGGGCGATGCGACTGAGGCCGAATTGGCGGAGAAACCCGCGCGGACGGCCGCTCATGTTGCAGCGGTTACGCACGCGGGTCGCCGATGAATCACGCGGCAACTTGTGCAGCGCATTCACGGCCTCGAGCTTCTCTTCGCCCGTGCTCTTCGGATTCTGGATGATGGCCTTGAGGACAGCGCGCTTGGTGGCGTATCGGGCCACCAAGACCTTGCGCTGCGCGTTGCGGGCCAGCTTGCTCGTTTTTGCCATGTCGTTGTCTCCGGGTTAGGCGGCGGCCGCGGAGGCCGCCGGCTGCGCCACCTTGGGAATGACCGGCTTGTCGTCGCCGCGGAACGGCATGCCCAGCTGATGCAGGAGCGCCATTGCGTGCGCATCCTTCTCCGCCGTCGTCACGAATGTGATGTCCATGCCGTGGATCTGCTCCACCATGTCGTAGTTGATCTCCGGGAAGATCATCTGCTCCTTGATGCCGATCGTGTAATTGCCACGACCGTCGAACGACTTCGTGCCGAGGCCGCGGAAGTCGCGGATACGCGGGCAGGCCACCGACACGAACCGGTCGAGGAACTCCCACATCTTAGCGCCACGGAGCGTCACCGACGCACCGATTTCCTGGCCTTCACGCAGGCCGAAGTTCGAGATCGACTTCTTCGCCTTGCGCCGCACCGGCTTCTGGCCCGTGATCAGCGCCAGCTCCTCGACCACCACGTCGAGCAGCTTCGGCTGCTTCACCGCTTCGCCGACACCACAATTCACCACGATCTTCGACAGCGTCGGAATCTGGTGTCCGTTCGTGAAACCGAACTGCGTGGCCAAAGCCGCGCGCACGGCGTTCACGTAATGCGCCTGCAGACGCGGCGCCGCCACCGGCAGCCCCGCACCCGCGTGGTCGCGCTTGGTGAAGTCGACGGCCTGGCGCGGCTGTCCAGCCTTGCCCGCCTTGCCGCCCTTCCCCTTCGCGGCCGCGCCGCCACCCTTGGCTCCGGCTCCGCCCTTCGCGGCACCCTTGCCACCTGCCTTCGCGCCGGCCTTTCCGCCGGCCTTTTCCTTGGTCGCCATTTGCTATGCTCCGGTCAGCGCGCGCGGGGGATTACTTCACCGCTCTTGACGCCGACGCGCTCCTTCGTTCCGTCCGTGTCGATGCGCTTCTTCGTACGCGTCGGCTTGCCGGTCTTCGAATCGAGCAACATCACGTTCGACGCGTGGAAGGGCGCGGCCATCTCGATGATGCCGCTCGTCTCTTCCGCCGTACGCGCCTTGCGGTGCTTCTTCACGATGTTGATGCCTTCCACTTTGATGCGGCCCGTCTTGGGGTACACCAGAAGGACCTTCCCTTCTTTCCCCTTGTCGTCGCCGCGCATCACGCGGACGGTATCACCCTTCTTGACGTGGATGACCTCGCGCGATGCCTTCAGCGCGTGGCGGCCAGCGCCGAGGCGCTGTCCACGGTCCGTCTTGTAGTACACGTTCTTACGCATCTCAGATCACCTCAGGCGCCAGCGACACAATCTTCATGTACCGCTTCTCACGGAGCTCGCGCGCCACGGGACCGAAGATACGGGTGGCCTTGGGCTCGCCGTTGTCGTTGATGATGACGACCGCATTCTCATCGAAACGGATATAGCTGCCGTCCTTGCGACGCGTTTCCTTGACCGTGCGAACCACCACGGCCTTGGCCACGTCCGACTTCTTTACGGTGCCGTTCGGCAGCGCGTCCTTCACCGCCACGATGACCCGGTCACCCAGGCCTGCATAGCGACGGCGCGTGCCGCCCAACACACGGATCACCAGGGCACGCTTGGCGCCACTGTTGTCCGCGACCTTCACGACCGATTCCTGCTGAATCATGGTTTAATTCCCCTTAGCGCGCGCGTTCGACGATCTCGACCACGCGCCACCGCTTGTCCTTCGACAAGGGCCGGGTCTCCATGATACGGACCAGATCGCCGAGCTTCGCCGAGTTCTCCTCGTCGTGTGCTTTCAGCTTGCGGGTCCGCGTCACCATCTTGCCATACTGGGGGTGAGGCATGCGTCGGTCGATGCGCACCACCACCGTCTTGTCCATCTTATCGCTCACGACCAACCCCGTGCGCAGCTTGCGCGCGGTCCGGTCGGAGGCGCCATTCTGCGTGGCGCTCGCGTTATTCATCTCAGCCATCGATCGGATTCCGGTTAGCGGCCACGCGTCGCGAGCTGACGCTCGCGCTGCACCGTCTTGAGGCGCGCAATGTCCCTGCGGATGCTGCGCAACCGCAGCGGCTCTTCCAGCGCTTCGGTGCCGCTCCGGAACTTGAGGCGGAAACGCTCCTCCTCGAGTTCAGCGATACGGGCCACCAGGTCGTTTTCCGCGAGCGCGCGGATCTCTTCACTCTTCATTCGGTCACCGCCTCCTCACGGGCAACGAACTTGGTCTTCACGCCGAGCTTCGCGGCGGCCAGGCCCATCGCCGTCTCGGCGAGTTCCCGCGTCACACCTTCGATCTCGAACATCACTCGGCCCGGCTTCACCACCGCCACCCACATTTCGGGCGATCCCTTGCCCTTACCCATGCGCGTTTCGGCCGGCTTCTTCGTGATCGGCTTGTCCGGGAAAATCCGGATCCACACCTTACCGCCACGCTTGATGTGACGCGTCATCGCGACGCGGCACGCTTCGATCTGACGGCTCGTGACCCAAGCCGGCTCCAGCGCCTGCAACCCGAAGGTGCCGAACGACACCTCCGACCCACGGTGCGCGAGCCCGGTCATGCGGCCCTTGAACATCTTGCGGAACTTGACCCGCTTCGGACTCAGCATCTCTTAGCTCCTCAGTTGCCGGTCGAGTAGGTCTTGCCGCGACGATCTTCCACGATCTCACCCTTGAAGATCCACACCTTGACACCAATGGTGCCATACGTGGTCTTCGCCGTGCTCGTGGCGTAATTGATGTCGGCGCGCAGTGTGTGAAGGGGCACCCGGCCTTCCATGTACCCTTCCGTTCGCGCGATTTCGGCACCGCCAAGACGGCCACCGGCCTTCACCTTGATGCCCAGCGCGCCCATCCGCATCGCGCTCTGCACCGCGCGTTTCATGGCGCGACGAAACGAGATACGCTGCGAGAGCTGGGCCGCGATGTTGTCGGCCACCAGTTGCGCCTCGACCTCAGGACGCTTGATCTCTTCGACGTTGATGCCGACTTCCTTGCCCGTGAGCTGTCCCAGCTCGTCACGCAGCTTGTCGACTTCCGCGCCCTTCTTGCCGATCACCACGCCCGGACGGCCGGTGTGAATCGTCACCACCACCTTGCCCGGCTTGCGCTCGATCGTCACGTCCGAAATGGCCGCATTCTCGAGACGAGCCTTCAGATACTTCCGCAGCAGCGCGTCTTCCTTCAGCAGTGCCGGCATCTCTTTGTTCGCGTACCAGGTCGAACGCCAGTTCTTCGTGACACCAAGGCGGAACCCGATCGGATTAGTCTTCTGTCCCATTAGCGCACCGCCTCCGCCACGATGATCTCGATGTGGCTCGTCCGCTTGATCATCGGCGTCGCACGACCCATGGCCGCCGGCATCCAACGCTTCAGCTTCGGACCCTCGTTCACGATAGCCTTCGTGATCACCAGCGCGTCGACGTCCAGCGACGTGTTGGCGGCACGGGCCGCCTGCTCTGCGTTCGCGACGGCGCTGGCCAGCGTCTTCTCGATCTGCTTGGCCGCACCCTTCTTCGAGAACTTGAGAAGCGCCAACGCGTCGTTCACGCGCTGACCGCGGATCTGGTCGATGACCAGCCGCATCTTGTACGGCGACTGACGCGCCGTGCGCTGAATCGCGCGGGCTTCAGTACCGGTCTTCAAAGCCTTGGCCATGGATTACTTGCCTCCTTTGCCAGCGGGCTTCTTCGCGTCGATCTTCTGTCCCGCGTGACCGCGGAACAGACGCGTCGGCGAGAATTCACCGAGCTTGTGACCGACCATGTTTTCCGTCACGTACACCGGGATGAACTTGTTCCCGTTGTGCACCGCGAACGTGTGGCCGACGAACTCCGGCAGCACCGTGCTCGCCCGCGACCACGTCTTGACGACCTTCTTCTCGTTGCGGCCGTTCATGGCGATCACCTTGGCTTCGAGGCGCTCAGCGACGAACGGACCCTTCTTGATGCTTCTGGACATATAGGTTCTCGATTCGCCTGGCGGTTACTGCGTCGCCCGGCCGCGCTTGCGGCCGCGCACGATGAGACGCGTGGAAGCCTTCTTCTTATTGCGCGTCTTGACGCCCTCGGGCTTGCCCCACGGGCTGACCACGTTCCGGCCGCCGCGCGTCCGTCCACCGTGCGGGTGATCCACCGGGTTCATCACTTCACCACGCACCTTCGGACGCTTGCCGAGCCAGCGGCTCTTACCCGCCTTGCCGTGCGACTGCAGCTCGTGCGACGCGTTGCCGACTTCGCCGATCGTCGCCGTGCAGTTGCCGTGCACCAAGCGCATTTCCGTGCTGGCCAGACGGAGCGTCACATACTCGCCTTCCTTGGCCACGACTTGCGCAAAGGTGCCCGCCGAGCGCGCCATCTGGCCGCCCTTGGCGATCTTCAGCTCGATGTTGTGCACCTGCGTACCGAGCGGCACTTCCTTCAAGGGCATCGCGTTGCCGACGCGGAAATCACTCCCCGGGCCCGACACGATCGTGTCACCCTGCTTGAGCCCCTTCGGATGCAGAATGTAGCGCTTCTCGCCATCCGTGTACTCGACCAGCGCGATGCGCGCCGACCGATTCGGATCGTACTCGATTTCCTTCACAACCGCCGGCATACCGTGCTTGTTGCGCTTGAAATCGATGACGCGGTACATCCGCTTGTGTCCACCGCCGATACGACGCATGGAGATGTGGCCGTGATTGTCGCGACCACCCGACCTCGGGAGAGGCTCGACCAGCGACTTCTCAGGCGTCGAACGCGTGATCTCGGCAAAATCCGAAACCGAGCGGAAGCGCGAGCCTTTGCTGACCGGCTTGAACTGACGAATACCCATGCGAATCAGCCCTCGAAGATCGCAATCGTGTCGCCGTCACGCAGCGTCACAATTGCCTTCTTGGTATGTGGACGGCGGCCGATCGACTGGCCGACGCGACGCGACTTGCCACGCGCATTCGACGTCCAGACGCCAGTCACCTTCACGCCGAACAGCTGCTCGACGGCCGCCTTGATGGAATACTTGTTGGCGTCGGGCGCCACTTCGAACGTGTACTCGCCGCGATCCTGATACGCAGCAGAACTGCGCTCAGTGATGATCGGACGCATGATGGTGCGGTGAATCGTCGCCATCGGTTACGCCTCCGCCGAAGACTGGGTAAGTGCCGACGACTCGATCACGACGACATCCGACCACAGGATGTGATACGTGCTCACATCGCTGAACGGCATCACGTGCGCGTGCGCGAGGTTGCGGGCGCTCAGATACACGTTCGGCTTCACGCCGTCGGTGAGGAGCAGCACCTTCTTCCCCGTCACGCCGAACGATTCGAACAGGCTGAGAATCGACTTCGTTCTGGGCGCGCTGTAGTTCAGCTCGTCCACCAGCAAAACCGCGTTCTCACGGGCACGGGCGTTCAGTGCGCTCTTGCGCGCCAGCGCACGGACCTGCTTCGGCACGATCTGCGTGTAGCTCCGCGGCCGCGGACCGAACACGGTACCACCGCCCGGCCAGTTCGGTGCGCGGATCGAGCCCTGACGGGCGCGACCAGTACCCTTCTGTTTCCACGGCTTCTGGTTACCGCCGGTCACTTCACCGCGCGTCTTCGTCTTGGCCGTGCCCTGGCGACGGTTGGCGAGAAACGCCTTCACCGCCTGGTGCATGACCGGCACATTCACCGTGCCGTCGAACATGCCTTCGGGAAGCTGACGCGTGCCGCCCTGCTTGCCCTGCGCCGTGTACACAGGCGCCTGAAAGGTCTGAGTTTCCGTGGTCATGATCAGCTCTGCTTCCGCACGAAGACGATGCCGTTCGTCGGCCCCGCCACGCTGCCGCGCAGATAAATGAGGTTGCGCTCAGCATCGATCTTCTCGATGCGAATGCCGATGACCGTGTGACGGACATTGCCGTACTGGCCCGGCATCTTCTTGCCCTTGATGACGCGCGAGGGGTCCGTACCCGCGCCGATGGAGCCGGGCTTGCGGTGCTTGGTGTTACCGTGCGTGTTCGGTCCACCATGGAAGCCATGGCGCTTCACCACGCCCTGGAAACCACGACCCTTCGAGGTGCCTTCGACCTTCACCTTCTCGCCAGGCGCAAAGATGCCGACCGTGATGATATCGCCCACCGTGTACGTCGGGACCTCAGGGCTCTTGCCCGGGGCGTCGTCGAGGCGGAAGCTGCGGAGCACGGACGGCGGGGCATCGAGCCCAGCCTTCTTCGCATGTCCAATTTCCGCCTGCGTCGCGCGACGTCCACGCGGTGTGCGCTCACCCTTCTTGTTCTCGCGTGCGACGCGCTGCGCGCCGTAGCCGAGCTCCACCGCAGCAAAACCCGCCTTCTCCTGCGTCATCACCTTCACGACGGGATTGGGCGTGGCCTCCACCACGGTGCAGGGCACTTGTTGCCCCTGCTCGTTGAACAGCTGGGTCATCCCCAGCTTTTTGCCGATAATGCCGATCATGAAAAATCTGCTCCGTACGAGTCGCGGGGGATCCTGCGATCCACACCGTTGGACTGAGGAGGACAACGCCCTATGCGATGCCCTCTGTACTCACCCTGCACCTGCACCCTGCACCTGCGGGGAACTACTCGACCTTGATTTCGACGTCGACGCCAGCGGGCAGATCGAGCTTCGTCAGCGCGTCCACGGTACCGGGACGCGAATCGAGAATGTCGATCACGCGCTTGTGCGTCTTCAGTTCGAACTGCTCGCGCGATTTCTTGTCCACGTGCGGCGAGCGAAGAACCGTCCAACGCTGCGTTTTCGTGGGAAGAGGTATCGGGCCCGACACCGACGCGCCCGTCTTTTCAGCGGTGCGGACGATATCGGCCGACGCCTGGTCTATCACGGCGTGGTCAAAAGCTTTGAGGCGAATACGAATGCGGCCAGCCATCTGAATTCCTGGTAGAGAACCACCCGGGACGCAGCGACCGATTCATGCGAAGCGGCCACTGCCCACCTGGTGCTTCTGATTAGGCGAGGATCTTGGTGACGACGCCGGCGCCGACCGTGCGACCACCCTCACGGATGGCAAAGCGAATCGACTCTTCCATCGCGATCGGGATAATCAGCTCGATCGTCATCTGGATGTTGTCGCCCGGCATCACCATCTCCATCCCTTCGGGAAGCTCGATGGTGCCCGTCACGTCCGTCGTGCGGAAGTAGAACTGCGGACGGTAGCCCTTGAAGAACGGCGTGTGGCGGCCACCCTCTTCCTTCGTGAGGACGTACACCTCGGCCAGGAACTTCGTATGCGGCTTGATCGAATTCGGCTTGGCCAACACCATGCCGCGCTCGATTTCCTTCTTGTCGATACCGCGGAGGAGCAGACCGACGTTGTCACCGGCCTGACCTTCATCCAGCAGCTTGCGGAACATTTCGACGCCCGTGACGATCGTCTTGCGCTCGCTGTTGTAGCCGACGACCTGCACTTCCTCGCCGACCTTCACAATGCCGCGCTCGATACGACCCGTCGCCACCGTACCACGACCTGTGATCGAGAACACGTCTTCGACCGGGAGGAGGAACGGCTTGTCGACTTCGCGAATCGGCTGCGGAATGTACGAGTCGAGCGCTTCGAACAGCTTCATGAATTCGGCCACCCACTTCGGGTCGCCGTTGATGGCGTTGATCGCCGAGCCACGGATCACCGGGGCATCGTCACCAGGATAGTTGTACTTCGACAGCAGCTCGCGGACTTCGAGCTCGACTAGGTCGAGAAGCTCTTCGTCATCGACGAGGTCGCACTTGTTCAGGAAGACGAGGACGGAGGGCACGTTCACCTGGCGGGCCAGGAGGATGTGCTCGCGCGTTTGCGGCATCGGACCGTCGACCGCGGACACGACCAGGATCGCGCCGTCCATCTGCGCAGCACCCGTGATCATGTTCTTCACGTAGTCGGCGTGGCCCGGGCAGTCGACGTGCGCGTAGTGACGGTTGGCCGTCTCGTACTCGACGTGCGACGTCGCGATCGTCATGATCTTGGTGGAGTCACGACGGCCCTGCGACTCGGACGCCTTGGCGACTTCGTCGTAGGGGATGTATTTCGTGCCGAAGCTCTGCGCCGAGATCTTCGTGAGAGCAGCCGTCGTCGTCGTCTTGCCGTGGTCGACGTGGCCGATCGTTCCCACGTTCACGTGCGGCTTGTTCCGCTCGAACTTTGCCTTGCCCATGGTCTGGTTCTTGTAATTGGGTAGTGAATGAGTGGGTGAGGCTTACGCCTTCACCTTGCTGATGATCTCTTCGGCCTTCGACTTCGGCACTTCCTCGTAGAGCGCGAACTCCATCGAGTAGACCGCTCGCCCCTGCGACATGCTGCGCAGTTTGGTCGAGTAACCGAACATCTCGGAGAGAGGAACACTTGCCGAGATTACCTGCGCCTCGCCGCGCTGTGTCATGCCGCCGATCTTGCCGCGACGCGAGGACAGGTCACCGAGGACGTCGCCCATGTACGCTTCCGGGCACACAACCTCGACCTTCATCACCGGCTCCAGGAGACACGGATTCGCAAGACGCGCCGCTTCCTTGAAGGCCATCGAGCCAGCGATCTTGAACGCCATTTCGGACGAGTCGACATCGTGGTACGAGCCGTACACCAGCTGCACCTTGATGTCCACCACGGGGTAACCCGCGAGCACACCCGTCTCCAGCGCTTCTTTGATACCCGCTTCGGTCGGGCCGATGAATTCGCGAGGAATCACACCACCCACGACCTTGTCTTCGAACACGAAGCCCTGACCCGGCTCGCTCGGCTCCATGTTGATGACCACATGGCCGTACTGACCCTTACCGCCCGACTGGCGGATGAACTTGCCTTCGATCTTTTCCACGCGCTTCTTGATCGTCTCGCGATAGGCCACCTGCGGGCGACCCACGTTCGCGTCGACTTTGAACTCGCGCCGCATCCGATCGACGATGATCTCGAGGTGTAGCTCACCCATGCCGGCGATGATCGTCTGGCCCGTTTCCGGGTCGGAGCGCACGCGGAACGTCGGATCTTCTTCGGCCAGCTTCTGCAGGGCGATCGCCAGCTTGTCCTGATCCGCCTTCGTCTTCGGCTCGATGGCGACGTCGATAACGGGGGCCGGGAACTTCATCGCTTCGAGGATGATCGGCGCGTCTTCGGTGCACATCGTATCACCGGTGCGCGTATCTCTCAAGCCGATCGCGGCGGCGATGTCACCGCAACGGACTTCCTGAATTTCTTCACGCTTGTTGGCGTGCATCTGCAACAGACGACCGACACGCTCACGCTTGTCCTTCGTGCTGTTGTAGACATACGAGCCCGACGTCAGCACGCCCGAGTAGCAGCGGAAGAACGTCAGCTTTCCGACGAACGGATCGGTGGCGATCTTGAACGCCAGACCGGCAAACGGCGCATCGTCGGTCACCGGGCACTCGACGAACGTTTCGTCATTGTGCGGGAGATGACCCTTGATGGCGGGCACGTCGAGCGGCGCGGGCAGGAAATCGATGACGGCATCGAGCAGCGCCTGCACACCCTTGTTCTTGAACGAGGCGCCGCAAAGAATCGGAATGAACTTGCCCGCGCACGTCGCCGTACGGATAGCGCTGCGGATCTCGTCCACCGTGAGTTCTTCACCGGCCAGGTACTTCTCCATCAACTCGGCGTCGTATTCAACGACCGTGTCGATCAGCTTGTGACGCGCGGCTTCCACGGCGTCATGGAACTCGGCCGGGATGTCCGTGACCGTGAACGTCTTGCCCAGCGTCGAGTCGTCGAAGATGTACTGCTTGCGTTCGATGACGTCGAGGTGACCGGTAAACAACTCACCCGAGCCCACGGGCAGCTGGAGCGGCTGGGCGCTCTTCGACAACCGGTCGTGAATCATCGCGACGCATCGCTCGAAGTTCGCACCGACCCGATCCATCTTGTTCGCGAAGATCATGCGCGGCACGGCATAACCATCAGCTTGACGCCATACCGTTTCGGTCTGCGGCTCGACGCCGGCGACAGAGTCGAGGAGCGTGACCGCGCCATCGAGCACGCGCAGCGAGCGCTGCACTTCGACGGTGAAGTCCACGTGACCCGGGGTATCGATGATGTTGATGCGATATTCGGGGCCATCACCCTTCGCGTCACTCTGTCCGTGGCGCTGCCAGAAGCAGGTCGTCGCGGCCGACGTGATCGTGATGCCGCGCTCCTGTTCCTGCTCCATCCAGTCCATGGTGGCTGCGCCGTCATGGACTTCTCCAATCTTGTGCGACTTCCCCGTGTAATAGAGAATGCGCTCAGTGGTCGTGGTCTTACCGGCATCGATGTGGGCCATGATGCCGATGTTGCGATAGTGCTCGAGCGGGGTCGTACGCGGCATAGTTTTCGGCGGCGACTCGCTTACGCGGCGCCAATCTTTGACGAGAAGTGGACCAGCAAAAAAACGGCTGGACCTGTCGCCTCGCCTTTGCGCGAGACCGGTATCCATCCGCTGCCGCCGGGTGCATTCGCCGCTGGTGCGCGAATGGGGACCCAAGCGCGCCGGGGACAACAGTTGCCTGTTACCTGACCGACGTTGAATTGGCTGCGTTGCTTTTCGGGGGCGCTAGAGCGTCACAGACGCCAGAGCCGGTACAGCGTGCGGGAAGAGACTGATCCCGCCCCCATCCCGAGGGATGGCCCATAGGTGTCGGCCGCAGATCGCCGACGGATTCTCTCACGCCTACCGATACAGGCATTTCGTGGGAGACCCATAACATGGTGAAGCCATGAGGCGATGTCAAGCCACGCACGACTGCCATTCTGCGGCGCGCAGGCAGTGCCGGACACGAGGCATCCCGTTTGGAAGGAAACCCGTTTCTCCGATTCGGTCATTCGTCACCAACGATCTGTCGCAATCGTCCTACAATAGCCAGCCTAACCGTGTCGCCACCGCAGCATTACAGACGTCCGTGCCAAACTCAACCATACGGTCGGACATCTGTTTGAACAACAGATCCGTGAGAGGGAACGCGACGTAAGACGTTGTGCGCGAGTGAGTTACACAACTCTTGTCGCATTCCGCGCGCTGCCGGTATCTGGCATTTGTATGGCCGAGCTCGTTTCTGGTACGGAGGATGCAGCAAAGGACGCCGTGATGGCTACCGTACGCTTCTTCCCTAGGCAGCACCCGAGGTTCGACATGAAAGCTTTCAACATCCTGCTCGCGACGATCCTGTTCCCCGCTGCGCTCGCCGCGCAGGGGCAGGTCGTCTCGAATGGTGGCACCGTGGTTCAGGGTGGCGGCAACAACTGGACCCCCTCCATCCAAGGAAGTGGGACGGCGGCTGTCACGACCGACCTCCCGTGCGGCACTGCTGCCTCCGGCGCATGCAGCGGTGGCTTCGGCAACGTGGGCAACGGATCGCTGCGCCTCGGTGTCACGGGGATCGGCAGCACGAGCACCGGATATCAGGACTGGGCCTTCTATTACCAGAACGCTGCACAAGGCCAGAGCTTCGGCAACCTCCGCCAGCTGTCGTCACTCTCGTTCGACTGGTTCCGTACCGGTATCGACGGCTGGGGCGCCGCCGATGGTACCCCGGCCGACTGGCGCTTCAAGACACCGGTCGTACGGCTGCAACTCGCCGAGACCCGGGGCGGCCAGACGATCTTCAGCGAGATCATCTGGGAAGGCTACTATAACCAGAACGCGCTTGCGGCCCATGGCGCACCCAACGGCGACACGCCCGTAAACACGTGGGTGGCGCAGACCAACATGCAGAACGATGCCTATTGGTACATCGGCAATATCGGCCAGAACCCGGGCTACAGCGCCTCCGGGAGCTGCAACGCGCAACTAAGCTTCTGGCAGGGCGGCGTCACGGCCGCCAACGCCAACAGCCTGTTCAGCGAAAACGGGTGCCTCTTCGGTGCCGACGTCAACGTGATCGGCATCGCGGTGGGCGTGGGCAGTCAGTGGCCGCTACCATGGGACGGGGCGGTGGACAACGTCCGCATGTCCTTCAGCGGTACGCAGGTCATCAACGCGAATTTTGATGTGACTACGGTCCCCGAGCCGTCCACCTACCTGCTGATGGGCGCCGGGCTGCTCGCCCTTGGGGTGGCGTCCCGCTCACGGAACCGGAGGAGTTCCAAGGACTGACGGCGCGGCGGCATCGAATACATTAATTTCAAGCGGGCGGCCCGAGCTGTAACAGGTCGCCCGCTTTGTCGTTTGGTAGCAATCATTTGGCGAAGTGTTCTGTGACGCGCGGACCGGCTGCGTGACCTCGCCACCGTGCGCTCGTCCGTTCAATGGGCCCCTGGTGTTCTGCCGCGGGGTCGAAATAACGCCACCGCGCTTGCGCGCTTTCCCCGCCGTGCATGTCACAGTACGCTCAAGTGCATCGTGTCTGCCTCGTGATCGGCACCCGACCGGAGGCCATCAAAATGGCGCCCGTCTACGCGGCGCTCCGGCAGCACCAGCACCTGGAACCGCTGGTCGTCGCGACCACCCAGCACCGCGAGATGCTCAAGCAGGCCCTCGACGTATTCGGGATTGTACCGGATGTCGACCTCGGGCTGATGCAGAACGGACAGAACCTCGGCGTATTCACGGCGCGTGCGTTGTCCGCGCTCACCGACTGCTTCCTCGACACAAAACCGGCCTTTGTGCTCGTCCAAGGCGACACCTCCACCGTGACGGCCGCCGCACTGGCGGCCTTCTATCAAGGCATTCCGATCGGCCACATCGAAGCCGGGCTGAGGTCGTTCGACCTGTCGAGCCCCTTCCCCGAAGAAGTGAACCGACGCATCGCCACCTGCACCGCGAACATCCACTTCGCGCCGACCGACGAGGCGCGCAACAACCTCGTGTCCGAAGGGATTCCCGAAGGGGACATCTTCGTCACCGGCAACACCGTGGTGGACGCTATTCATATGGTGCCACCGCGGGACACGTTCGAAACCGCCGCCCTCAACGCGGTACCGTGGGGCGAGCGCCGGGTGCTGCTCACCACGGTGCATCGCCGTGAATCGCTGGGCGATCATCTCGAAGCGATCTGTGATGCGCTCGAGGCCATCGTGCACATGCACGACGACGTGGACATCATCTTCCCCGTGCACCTCAACCCGCGCGTGCGCGATGTGGTACATCGGAGACTGTCCGGCAACGCGCGCATCCACCTGCTCGAGCCGCTCCCGTATCCCGATCTGCTCGAAGTGATTCGCCGCTCGTACTTCGTGCTCTCCGATTCCGGTGGCATCCAGGAAGAGGTGCCGTCGTTCGGCAAGCCGATTCTCATTCTCCGCGATTGTACCGAGCGCCCCGAAGTCGTGCAATCGGGTTTCGGCGAACTTGTCGGCACCGACGCGACCACCATTCTCGCGCGTACGGCCGCTCTGCTCTCCGACCACGCACTGTACCGATTGCGCTCGTCGGGACACAACCCGTTCGGTGACGGCAAAGCGTCACTCCGTATCGCCGAAGTGATCGATACGCTGCTGCGACACCCCGCCGAGCGGCGCGGTCCGCGTCGTCTCGACCACGACCAGGTGAACGCCACGTTGGAGCGCCTCGCGCTTGCCCTGTAATTCCGTGCCGCGACGATGCCGCCGTATGATCGCGCTGCTGTTGGTCTCCGTGAGTGCTCTCGCGCGGCCCACGCAAGCGCAGGCGCCGCTCGCTGGCGGTCTTCCCGGCGCGTGGATCGAGGCCAACACGTTCCGGCAGGGCGTCTCCAATGACTTCGGCGACTGGTCGGGGGTGTACCTGCGCGGCGTGAAGCCCGGAGCACGCGATACGTACTACGCCGAAGTACTGGCGCTCGAGGCCTTCGGCGAGCGCGGCGTTCAGGGCGGCCTGACACACCGGCACGACTGGTCTACGCGTTTCTTTCACACACTTGGCGCCACGGTGGGAAGTGGGGCATCGATTCTCCCGCAGGGGCGCGTGGATGGAGCACTTGGCGTACGGTTCGGCGATCGGAAGCAGTGGCAGGCCACCGCGGGCGCGTCGTATGTGAAGTCGGTAACGGAGCTGTACGACGTCGCGGGGACGTCCTCGCTGGCGTGGTACGCCCCGCGTGCGCTGCTGCTCGAAACGGGCGTACGCTACAACATCAGCCGCCCCGGTAGTATCCGCTCGCACCGCCTGTTCGGTGTGGCCGTGCTCACACCGTCGCCCCGTCGCAGCTTCTCGGTACGCGCCATCGGCGGCACCGAAGGGTGGCAGATCGTCAGCAGCACCACCACACTCCAGCGTTTCGCGTCGCAGGAGTATTCACTGTCTTGGCGCGAGAAAGTCTCGGGTCCGTGGGCGCTCACCATGCAGGGTGACGTCTACCGCAATCCGTTCTACGTGCGCAGCGGAGTGACCATCGGTGTCGCGCGTTACTGGTAGGCCGTCACGGCGCATCGATCAACTGCGCGACAAGGGATTCCGCGGCGGCCGTATCGCCCCGCATCGCGCGATGATCGGCCTGGAGATTTCCTGGACGCTCCTCGTCGATCTCGTGGTCCTTCCCGCGATCTTCGCCGTGACCATGTTCGTGCTGCTCGATCCGTTGATGGATGGATGGCGCGCCTTCTTCGAGTTCGCGCGCGCGCCACTCGGCCTGCCGGGGGGCGTGTCGACGCGCATTGTGGAGCTTGGCCCCTTGGCGGTCGCGGTGCCGTTCTATACCAGCGAAGCGGGATGGCCAACCGCGCGCGACATGCAAACGGGATGGCTCTTCATCGGCGTGCTCGCTCTGCTCGGTGTCACACTGCGCGGACGCCTGTTGCCATTCGGCTATCTCCTGCGCGCGTTGGCGGTCATTCAGCTCAGCGCGCAGGTCTGGTTCTGGCTGGCCCCGCCGCCGTTCTCGTACACGCTCCCTGATTACATCTCCGGGCTGCTGGTGTGCGGTGTGGTGATTCTGCTACTCGCGCCATTCCTCGTGGCGTTCACGTTTCACATCTTCGACTTTCTGCTCTGGCAGAAGGTCTACATGGTGTCGCTGCTGTTGGGCCACCTGGCGATCATGCTGCCACTGCAGGCCGCCGTGCATGCCTGGATCATCCATCGCGGATCGCTGCTCGCGATGCCGATGCTGTTTCTCGTGTTCGGCGTGCTCCTCGACGTGTTCGTGTATATCTCGCTGTACGGATGGGGTATGAGCTGGCGCTCCGGCGGCGTGCTGGATTCCGTCGATCGTCGCCCGCCCGTGTTGCCGCAGGGGGCCTTGCGATCCGTCACGCGGCCGCGCCCCACACCCTCGGCGGTGCGCCGCAGTACGCCGCCGATGGGTGGGCCGATCACGAATCCGCTCGCGCGCCCGGGAGCCGACGCATGAGTATCATCATGGCGGCGAACATCGGTCTCTGGTTCTGCATCGTCGTGCTCGCGATCTACACGCTGCGCCACTACTTCTTCACGCTCAACCGGCTCTTTGGACGCCATCGGCAGCCGTTCGTCGATGTCATCCAGGCCAACTGGCCGCCGCTGGTGGTGTTCGTTCCCGCGCACAATGAATCGCGCGTCGTGCGCGATTCGCTCGACGCACTGCTCGCCTGTGATTATCCCGAAGACCGGCTCACTATCGTGCCGATCGACGATCGCTCGGTGGATGACACGCGTGTGATTCTGGTCGAGTACGCGGAAAACTATCCGGGACTTGTGTTGCCGTTCCTGCGTGACGACGGCATACCCGGCAAGGCGGCAGCACTGGCTGATGCGATGGCCGAGCACGGAGGCGAGATCGCACTGGTGTTCGACGCCGACTACATCCCCGGCGTGCGATTACTCAAGCAGCTGGTGGCGCCGTTCTTCGACCCCGAAGTCGGTGCCGTGATGGGACGCGTCGTGCCGCTCAACGTGGGACTGTCCCTGCTCACGCGACTGCTCGATCTCGAGCGCGCCGGTGGGTATCAGGTAGATCAGCAGGCGCGCATGAACCTGCGGCTCGTGCCACAGTACGGCGGCACCGTAGGTGGTGTGCGTCGCGCGGCGCTCGCGCAGGTGGGCGGATGGAACGTCGATTCACTGGCCGAAGACACGGACCTGACCTTTCGACTCGTGATCAACGGGTGGGACGTGGTGTACCAGAATCGCTCGGAGTGCTACGAAGAAGTACCGGAGACCTGGGAGTCGCGCATCCGGCAAATTAAGCGCTGGGCCAAGGGGCACAATCAGGCGCTACGTCGTTATGTCGGCGCGCTGATTCGCAATCGTCGCGACCTGCCCTTCCTTCAGGTGCTCGACGGGGTGCTGTTGCTGGGCGTATTCGTCGTGCCCCTCGTGCTGTTGCTGGGCTGGATATGCACGGTGACGCTCTTCTATGCCGGCTATCCGCCAAGCTGGGGACGCGTCACGATTCTCGCGATCTCGTCGTTCAACACCGTCGGCAACTTCGCGGCGTTCTTCCAAGTGGCGGCCGCCAGCCGGCTCGACGGATCGCGCGAACGGATTCGCATGCTCCCGTTCCTCTTCCTTGGCTTTCTCGTGAGCACGTTGTCGGTCGGACGCGCGACGATGTCACGGGCATCGTGGTTACGTGGTCAACCCGTGCAATGGCAGAAAACCGAGCGGCATCGTGCGACACGCCCCACGCGGACGCCATGATGGATCTCACGTCCCTGTCTCCTATCGTCAACTTCGCGCTGTTGCTGGGTGCGTTGCTCCTCTGGCTGTTTGTGCCACTCATTCCTGCAATGATGGAGCTGATCCGGCCGCGTGACGCCGCGCCGCTGAACGCAGTGGGGAACGACGCCGGCCGGCTCACCTTCTTCGCCGATTCGTTCACACAGCGCGCGACACAGGAAGGGTTGCTGGGTACGATGGTGCCGCCGCGTCTCTCCGACGGTACGCTGGTGCGCTGCCACTCGAAGGGCAAACCCATAGCCGAGTCGCGCAAGCCGATCACCGAGGTCGTCGTGCTCATGGACGGCGAGCCTCTTCCGGAGAACACGGTGCTCGAGAGCGAATGCCTGGCGCGGCTCACCATGCGCGGGAGCGCGGGCGTGACGTATCGCGCCCTGCTCGGCCAACGCGATGTACTGCTCGGCCGCAACTCCACGATCCTGCGTTGGGTGCACGCCCGCGGCATTCTCGAGGCGGAAGAGGGCACGTGCCTGCTTGGCCGCGCAACGGCCGATCGCTCGATCATGCTGGCCACGAACGTATCGTTCGACCGGCTGGAAGCAGGGGTGGTTCGCGTGAGTGGTGAGGAGCCGTTCGAGACACCGGTGATGCCCACGGGCGCGTACATGCGTTTCGTGCCGGAGCAGTCGGTGTCGATGGGGCCGAGCTACTGGCGCGTGACAGGTGACCTGATCATCCCGGCCGGCGCGGCACTGGTGGGGTCGGTCATCGCCACCGGTTCGATTGTCGTGCGCGAGGGTGCCCGCGTGACGGGATCGATGAAAGCGCATCGCGAGATCCGGATTCAAGCGGGAACGGTGGTAGTCGGTTCGTGTGCCGCGCGTGGGCGCATCGCGATCGAGGCGGGGTCGCGCGTGAGCGGACCGATCATCTCCGAAGAAGCGATCGTGATCGAGTCGGCGATCGTAGGCGCGGCCGGGAAGATGACCACAGTCACCGCACCGATCGTGCGGCTGATGCCTGGGGCGACGGTATATGGGGCCGTCATGGCGGCGGACAGCGGGCTGACGGTCGCGTCGTCGTAACCGCACAGACGC
>NZ_JBDNFF010000009.1:0-12492 GCF_041689975.1 Gemmatimonas sp. | reverse complement strand
TGCCATGACTACGCTACATCTCATCGAACTGACTTGCCCCGTCTGCGAAATGCTGTTTCGCTCGCAGACCGTGGTTGCCACCAACGCCTTTGGTGGTAAGCGCACCGATTTCCACGAGCGCGCGGCCGGCATGCAGCCGCTGCCGTACTTCGTCCATCTCTGCACACACTGTGGCTACGCCGGCGTGCAGCGGGATTTCGACGAAGACGCACCACCTGACGACAAGCTTCGCGCGTTGGTCTGGAGCGAGCTGGCACCGGCGCTCACCTCGGAGCTTGCGTCGGGCTCTCTCAAGTACGAACACGCCGCCAAGGTGGCGGAGTGGCAGGAGAGCGATCCGCGGTCACTCGCGGATCTTTATCTTCGGGCGGCGTGGTGTTGCGTGGACGAGAGTGACACGGAAGCTGCGCGCTACTTCCGGCGACACGCCGCGTGGCGCTTCGCGGACGCACTCGAGGCGTTCGACGGTGTGCCGATGGAAGAGCGGGCCGTAATCACGTATCTCATCGGCGAACTGTGGCGGCGTGTCGGTGACGACGCGCAGGCGCATCAATGGTTCGAGCGGGTGGCGGGCGAAGTCACCGAACCCATGGCGCAGTCCTGGGTGCTCGAAGCAGCCGATCAGCAGAGGACCGAGCCGCGGGAGTGGTTCTCTTGATGACTGCGAAGTAGGGGGTGAGGAGTATGGAGTATGGAGTATGGGGTACTCCTTACTTCCGACTCCGTACCCCTTACTTGGTCCTCATCGCGTGCCAAACAATCTGTCGCCGGCATCACCGAGTCCGGGCAGAATGTAGCCGTGCTCGTTGAGCTCGCGGTCGAGTGCGGCGGTCAGGATCGGCACGTCGGGATGTTCGCGCGCGAGTCGTTCCACCCCTTCGGGTGCGGCGACGAGACAGAGAAAACGGATGCGTGTGGCGCCGGCGCGCTTTAACGATGAAACCGCGGCGGCGGCGCTGCCGCCGGTGGCCAGCATCGGGTCGAGCAGCAGGAAATCGCGCTCGCTCACGTCGCCCGGCACCTTGAAGTAGTAGTCTACCGGCTCGAGCGTATCGTGATCGCGATAGAGTCCAATGTGGCCCACGCGCGCCGACGGCATCAGGCGCAGAATGCCTTCCACCATCCCGAGACCGGCGCGCAGAATCGGGACGAGTGTGAGCTTCTTGCCGCGCACCGACCACCCTTGTGTCGTTTCGAGCGGTGTGTCCACCGGCACCGGCTCCAACGCCAGATCGCGCGTGGCCTCGTACGCCATCAGCATGGCGATCTCGTCCACCAACTCCTTGAACTGTTTGGTGGGCGTCGCGCGGTCGCGCAGAAGTGTGATCTTGTGCCGGACCAACGGGTGGTCCACGATGCTGAGCGTGGGGAACGTACGCGGCGAAGGGAGCATGGTTCGAAGCTAGCCGTTCCCGGCAGCCTCCCGGTAGTATCCGAATGACTCCGTGCCCGTTTCCTCCGCTTCCGCCTCCACGCCTGCGCGTGACGATTCTCGTGCGCTCGCGCTGATCCAGCGCTACGGGCGTACGGCGACGGCGTTCCGCGCACTCGGCGCGGGTTTGGAGCACTGGTTCCTGGCCGACGAGCACGGCGATCGCGGACTGGTGGCGTACCGCCGGACGCCGGGCGCGATGGTCTCGGCCGGCGAGCCGGTGGCGGCTCCCGACGACGCGATCGCGGTGGCTGACGCTTTTGTGGAGTTCGCGGCGTCGCAGCGGTGCCGCGTGAGCTTCTTCGCAACCGAGGGCATTCTTGCGTCGTCGCCGCGATTCCGGCGCGTGATGGTGGGTGAGCAGCCGGTGTGGAATCCGCCGTCGTGGGACGAGCATGTGTCTCAACACCGATCGTTGCGCGAACAGTTGCGCCGCGCGCGGGCGAAGGGCGTGACAGTGCAGACACTCGATGCCGCCGCGATGCTCGAGCCGGATCGTCGCGCGTCGTTGGAGGCATTGATCGACCGATGGTTCGCCTCGCGGCCGATGGCCCGGATGGGATTTCTGGTGGAAGTCGATCCGTTCGCCTGGTTGGCACGGCGGCAATCAATGGTCGCAATGCGCGGTGGTACGCCGGTGGCGCTGCTCTCCATGGTGCCGGTGCCGACGCGTGACGGGTGGCTGTTCGAGCACTTGCTGCGCGATCCTGACGCACCGAACGGCACCGCGGAATTGCTGATCGACCACGCCATGCGGGAGCTGGCCGCCGACGGCGTGCCGTGGGTCACACTCGGGCTGGCGCCGCTCGCTGGACCGGTGAGCGGATGGCTGCGTTCCACACGAAGCTGGTTGCGCCCGCTGTTCAACTTCGGCGGACTTGCGGCGTTCAAACGGAAACTGCGCCCGCAACAGTGGGAGCCGATCTATCTCGCATATCCCCTCGGGCAATCAAGCGGGCGGGCGATGCTTGATAGCTTGCGTGCGTTTGCTGGTGGGTCGTTGTGGCGATTCGGATTGCGGACGCTGCGGCGAGGACCGGCGGTGCTGGTGCATGTGCTCGAGTGGATGCTTATTCCATGGACCATCTTGCTGGTGCTGGCGCCGACATCTCCGTGGTTTCCGTCGAGAGCAGTGCAAGGCGCGTGGGTAATGTTCGATGTGCTGCTGTTGGTCGCCCTTCGCGCGCTGCGCGCGCAAGAAAGTGCGGCCGGCACGGTGGCTCAACGTGCAGCGACTCGCCGTGCAGCGTGGCGTCTGAGTCGGGCGTTGGCGATCGCGGTGTCGGCCGACGCGGTGGTCACGATCGCGCAGGCCGCATGGTGGAACCGCAGCAACACCGACAGTGCACTGGGTTGGGCTGTTGTACTGATCGCCTGCCTCGGGCCCTCACTGGCGGCAGTGACGTTGTGGGGCGCGACCGCTCGCATGGGCACGCTTGGGCGTTAGCTTGTGCACATGGGCCCTGCATCCAGCGACTCCGATTCTGTGTTCGCATCCGCCCCGGTCTCAGCACCGATGCAGCGGGTGGCGGTCTACTGCGCCTCCAACGACGGAGCGCGCCCGGAATATCTGGAGTGCGCGCGGGCACTCGGCACGTTGATGGCCCAGCGCGGACTCACCGTGGTGTATGGCGGCGGTCGGGTCGGGTTGATGGGTGCGCTGGCCGATGCGGCATTGGCGGCGGGCGGCGAAGTGATCGGTGTGATTCCGCACGGTCTGGTGCAGCGCGAGGTCGCGCATCATGGTCTCACTTCCCTGCGGGTGGTGGGATCGATGCATGAGCGCAAAGCGATGATTGCCGAACTCGCTGACGCCTTCATCACGTTGCCGGGTGGCCTGGGTACACTCGAGGAGTTTTTTGAGACGTGGACGTGGGCGCAGCTTGGTGTGCACCGGAAGCCGATCGGGCTCCTGGATGTCTTGGGCTATTGGACTCCACTGGTGGCGCTGCTCGATCATGTCGAGACCGAGGGATTTCTCCGTGGAAATCCGCGCGAGTGGTTGGTGGTGAGCGAGGATGCTTCGTCGATGCTCACCCGACTGCAGACGTTCGTGGCACCGACGGTGCGACGTTGGCTTCAACTCGGCGAAACCTAAAACGCACGTATCGCTGCGTGTGCAGCCGTTTGGCTGCATCTAGCGAAGGGCACCGAGCCCATCGAGAATCCGCGTATAATGCAAGCCGAACGTTGGGAACACAGTCTGCACACGTCAGATTCGCGATTTACGCGCGGGCTTGCCGTGGCCGCGATCGTGCTGACCGTGCCGAGCCTGTTGGGCTGGCTCTTCGGCATCCCGTGGCTTGGGCAACCGTTCGAGACGTTTGCGCCTGCGCGACTCGGTGGCACCGTGATGATTCTCACTGGCGCCGTTGGTCTGCTCGCGAAACTGGCTGGACGACGTCCACTGGGGCGTCCCTTGGCTGTGCTGTGCGGATTCGCTGCGTTGATTGCGTTGGTGGTGGCTTGGCGGCATGCACCGTTGCCGCTGGATGCGCTCGCCCGCACACGGGTTGGTGACGCGTCACCATTGCGCGCCGTCTCGACGTCGGTGTCGCTATTGTTTCTGTTGTACAGCACGGCGCTGTACCTGCTGACGTCGAGGTCACAATCAGAGCGTCGTCGCACCGTGACCGGTGCGTTGTCGGCGCTGCTGGTGGCCAGCAGTGGTGTACTGCTGTTGGCGCAACTCGCCGGGGTGCTGGGATCCAGTGCTGCCGCCGCGGCCGCCCGTGCGCCCTTGCATAGTCTGCTGGCGTTGCTGCTGCTGGTACGGCACTACTGCAACGCACCATGACGGACGAAGCGCGCACCAAGGCGCCTCCTCGATGGGCCCCGGTACTGGCCGGTGCGAGTACGATGCTGCTGGTGCTGGTACTCTGGCAGGCGTTGGTGGCGCGCGAACAGTCGCAATCCCGCGCCCAGGCTGCTCTTGCCGCCGCCGCGCTGGGTCGGGCAGTGCAGCGGCAGTTTCTCGCGGTCGATCGCGCGCTCGGCCGGTCGGCGTTGTTTCTTTCGGGCGCTGGTCGTGTCGGTGACGAGACTTGGACCACCACGTTCCCGCGGCTCATCGATGAGACGGACGGACTGGTCAGCATGGTCTGGCTCGATTCCACCGGCACCGTGTTGCGCACCGCGCCTACGGGGGCACTTTCGCCGACCGTGCTCCGTGAGCTCGTTGACTTCGTGTCGCGCCGGTATCACGCGGATCTGGCGTCGGTACCTCCGACTACATCGCTGCCGGCGACCGTGCGACATGTCATCGCGCTGCGCGATGCTCCGTGGGGGAGTGCGCTGGTGTATCCGATCGTTTCGCCGGTGTCTGTGGCATTGCACGGCCACACGGTATTGGTCGGCTTCGTGGACGAGGCGGAGTTGATCGGCGCGTTCACGAGCGATGCGCGTGGTGGATTCGTGGTCGCAGTGTCGCGCGGAGACTCGATCATCACTGGCCGCGTGGCGTTGGAACTGCCCGAGTACACCGCGCCCCTGCAGCTCGGTGCACGTCAGCTCACCGTGTCGGTATCACAGGCCACCGGTCCGTCGCGTTCCACACTGCCCGAAATCGTGTTGCTCCTTGGCTTGGGGGTGGCGGTGCTGCTGTCGGTCACCATGTGGCAACAACGCGAGATGTTGGTGCAGGCCAGCAATGAAGGGAAGCTGCGTATGCAGCGGGCCATCGAGCGGGCCACGGATGGTGTGTGGGAACTCGATGTCCTCCGCGGTACCATGCATCGCAGTCCCGCGTTGTTGCGGTACCTCGGGATCGATCCGTTGGTGCTCGAAGGTGGATTCACCTCCTGGTCGGCGCTCATTCATCCCGATGACGGTGGTGGGTATGCGCACGCGCTCGACGCGCACGTGCACGGTCGCACCGAGGCGTTCGAGTGCGAATATCGGCTGCGTGCGGGAAATGGTTCATGGCATGCGCTCGTCGATCGCGGCCGTGTCGTGGAGCGCATCGCTGATGGGAGTGCTGCCCGTCTGTTGGGCATTTCCGCCGACGTGACGGAGCGCGCACTGGCGGACGCGTCGCGCGAGGAAAGCGAGCGGCGGTTCCGGGCGATGTTCGATACGGCGAATCAAGTGCAGCTGTTACTCGACTACGACGGTAGTATTCTGGAAGCAAATCGTGCGGCCGGTGAGCTGGCGGGGACCACGGCCGCCGCGTTGTCGGGTATGCGCTTCTGGCTGGCACCATGGTGGGCTGACGACACGGTCACTGGCGAGCGTGTGCAGGATCGCTTCGTGAAGGCACGTACCGGCGATACGAATCGATTCGAAGTCGAGATCGGCCACCCGGGTGATCGGTTGGTCACGATCGACTTTTCGCTCAAGCCGATTCTGGACCACGAGGATCGGGTGGTGCAGGTTCTGGTGGAAGGGCGCGATCTCACCGTGCGTAAACGGGCCGAGGAATCCCTGCGTGAGATCGGTGCGCTGACCATCATGGGACAGCTCGCGGCGCGGGTGGCGCATGAGATCAACAATCCGCTCGCCGGCATCCAGAACGCGTTTCTGCTGATTCGCGGAGCGATTCCGACGGATCATCCGCACTATCGGTTCGTGGGCGCGATCGAGCGGGAGATTGCGCGTATCGCGGCGGTCACGCGGCAGCTTTACGAGACGTACCGTCCCGACCAGTCGATGATCGCCCAATCGTCGGTAATTTTGGCGGTGACCGATGCCGTGAGTTTTCTCGAACAGGTGAATCGCGTCCGTCAGGTGAAAATCATCACCGATCTTTCGCGTGCGCCATCGCTTGTGCCGGTACCCGATGCGCTCCTTCGACAAACGATGTACAATCTCGTACAGAACGCGTTCGACGCGTCACCGGCGACCGGCACGATCACGGTGACGGCCATGGTGGAGCAGGACGAGTGCGTGTTACGTGTGACTGACGAGGGGCCTGGTGTTCCCGATGCGCTCAGGGAACGTATCTTCGACCCGTTTTTCAGCACCAAGGATCGCACCGTGAAGACGGGCGGTATGGGTATCGGTCTCTCGCTGGTCAGGCAGTCCGTTCAAGCCGTGGGCGGCACCATTTTCGTACATGATCGGCCACAAGGCGGGACTGAATTCGAAGTCCGACTGCCGATGACCCCTTTGGATACCGGAGTGCTGCGATGAGTCGCGGACGAATTTTGATTGCCGATGACGAGCCCACGTTTCTCAACTCGACGGCCGAGTTGCTGCGACAAGAAGGGTTTACGGTTGATACGGTAGACGACGCAGCTTCGGCGCTGGCCGCGATTTCGGCGGCGACGTACGACCTGGTGATTACCGACCTCGAGATGCCCGGGAACGCGGATCTGGATCTGGTGCAGCAGGTCGCGCACCTGAGCGGGGGACTGCCGATCATCATTATCACGGGATTTCCGTCGGTTCGGTCGGCTGTCGCGTCCATCGAACTCCCGGTCGCCGCGTACCTGGTGAAGCCGGTGCACTTCCCGGAGCTATTGAAACGCGTCACGAGTGCGGTCGCGCGCTTTCGCTCGTATCAGGCGATGCAGAGCGCGGAGGCACGGCTGCGCGAGTACCGCTCGCAGGTGGAGGCGCAGCCAGTGGCGCCGGCCACCGAAGGGCAGGGTGTCGATACGTTTCTGGCGCTGACGCTGCGGAATGTGATGGGATCACTGACCGATCTCGAACAGCTGGGACGCGCCCTGGCAGGACAACACACGCTGCAACCGCACCCCTGTCAGCTCATGAACTGTCCGCGTGGCGCACAGCTCCAGGCGGCTGTGGAGGAGACGATCGCTATACTCGAGGAGACCAAGGGAGCCTTCAAGTCCAAGACGCTTGGCGACTTACGTCATCGACTGGAACTTCTGGTCAAACTGGTATGACACGCTTTGCCAGCTCCGATGTGGAGATTGCGCGAGTTCTTCACAGTCGAGGGCGACCTGTGACACATTCTGTGACAGTTGGCTCTTGCGTGATTGGCTGGTACGCATGATACTCTAATCACGGGACCTGACGCAGTGGCGGTTTGTCCGCCGCGGCCATCTCTCGGGCAGCAGCACTTCAGGACGACATATGGATCGCTCGATCGATCCAACCTTGGCGACGGGATACCGATCCCGGAGTTGAAGGCGCGAAGTCTCGCTCTCATTGAGAGCAGGCATCGCGCCTTTGTGTTTTCCAGATATGTGATGCGCAACACGTGAGCGCGGCGTTTTATCGCTGTGCTCGATACGCCCACTCTGGACCGCATACCTTCGGGAAGTGGCTCAATGGAGAATCCGCAGATGAGCAACGTCGCGCTGTACAACGTCGATCCTTCAACGCAGGCCCGCAGCGCCTTGGCTGCGCCGCGCTCTCCAGCTGCGCGCGCGCGCCATCTCCGCATTGCAGCTCGAGGGAGTTCCACCCAGCCGACTACCCCGATGCGCATTCTGGTCGTGAGTGAGCGTATGTCGCTTGTGGACGCCCTGCGCGTCATCGTGGAGGCTGACGGACGCGAGCTCTTGCACGCCGCTCAGGCGGCGGGTGTCTGTGAGATTATTACTCGGGCCGAGATCAACGTCGTGATCGCTGATCAGCAGCTTCCGGGCGACGACGGTTTCCGTCTGCTCGATGAACTGCACGACGTGCACCCCACGTTGCTGACCGCGATGGCGACAGCACCCGGCGCCACCAACGCCGCGATCAAGGCCTTTGAGCGCGGTGCAGCCGATTACATAAACACGCCGGTCCAGCGCGACGACGTGATCGACTTCCTGCATCGCGCCAACGCGATGACGATGCTGCGCGTAGAGACGACACCGGCGGACGCCGAGGTAAATGAATTCCGCGGCATGTACGGTACCACGCCGGTCATGCGGGACGTGTTCCGGATGATCGCGCGAGTGGGTCGCACGGACGTGACGGTTTTGGTGGGCGGCGAGAGCGGCACTGGCAAAGAGCTGGTCGCGCGTGCGCTGCATGACGAAAGTGCGCGGCGTCACAAACCGTTCATTGCGCTCAACTGCTCGGCGTTGCCATCGGAGTTGGTGGAGAGTGAACTTTTCGGACATACGCGAGGCGCATTCACGGGCGCCGTGAAGGATCGCGGCGGTCTGTTCGAAGCGGCGCACGGTGGCACGCTCTTCCTGGACGAGATCGGCGACCTTGGCCCGTTGGCGCAAGCGAAAGTCTTGCGCGCACTCGAGAGCGGTGAAGTGATGCGGGTCGGTGGCACGAAGACCACGCGCGTGGACGTGCGCGTGATCGCGGCCACGAACCGCCCGCTCGACGCGATGGTGGCCGATGGACGATTCCGTGAAGATCTGCTGTACCGCCTGAAGGTGATATCCCTGACCCTGCCACCACTGCGCGACCGCAAGTTCGATGTGCCGTTGCTCTCCAGTCACTTTCTGCACGTGTTCGCCGAGCGCCATGGCTTGCCGGCGCGCCGGATCAGCGACGACGCGAGCGAGATTCTGCTGAACTACGACTGGCCGGGCAATGTGCGCGAACTGCGCAACGTGATCGAGGGCGCGTTGGTGATGGCAGACGGCGTGGAAATCTGCCCGTGCGACTTACCAGCTAGTCTCACGGCGCAGCGTCCGATGCGTGCGATGTCGATCATGGAGCAGTCGGCCGACTTGCCGTTCGTGGAAGCGCGCGAGCGCGCCCTGCGGGAGTTCGACCGCGCATTCCTGGGAGCGGCGCTGGCGCGCAACGGCGGAAATATCGCCCGCACTGCGCGAGCGCTCGGTCTGCATCGCCAGTCGCTGCAGAAGTTGCTGGCGCGCCGTGACCTGCGGCAGCCGGCGGAAATGCAGAGCTTGGAGTTGAGAGCTGAGAGCTGAGAGCTCAGAGCTTTTCTATATCACCCATCTCGGCCGGAGAGGGCATGCACATACGCATCAAAGTTATCAGCGCGGCACTACTCCACTATTTGAAGGATCTTGTGAGCCGCGCGCACATCGGGTCCATCAGCGAATGGCCGATGTACCGCGAATGGTAGGTGCGCAGTTCTTCCCCGCGCCGGGAGGAACTGAAGTCTCATTGATTGAGACCAAGACAAAAGCCGGCCTAATCTTGTCCCTTTTCATCCGACGATTCTCCGCATAAGCTTGAGTGTCACGCCTGTCGCGCGACCTCCTTCGTTGAATCGACGGGGGAATGCCGGACTATGCGAGGTCGAGATGGGTCGATTCACTTTGACAGATGGTGTCGTACCATTGGTCGCGGAGCGCTTCAAGGCGCTTTCAGAACCCGCTCGCCTATCATTGCTCAGGTCGCTTCAAGATGGTGAGCAGACCGTGAACCAGCTCGTAACGGGTACCGGACTCGGTCAGGCGAACGTGTCCAAGCACCTTCAGGTCTTATACGCGCACGGGTTTGTGAAGCGCCGCAAGTGCGGGCTGTTCGTGCATTATGTTCTGGCTGACCGGCAGATCATGAAGTTGTGTGAGCTCATGTCTTACCGGGTTACTGAACACGCTGCGGGAAGCGGCCATGGGAACGCTCGATCGCCGATCTGCCGGCTCGATGATGCTGACGAGGTGGGATAAGTGCCGCCGGTCAAGCCATCTCCGGGGAATACCGACTAGGAGCGGGTGACGTTCTAAACTGAGGAATACGAGCGCATGCAGATCGAGTTCTCCGGCGCCGCCCAGGAAGTCACCGGCTCCTGCCATATCCTCCGTGTTGGCCAGCGCACGATACTGCTCGATTGCGGGCTGTTTCAGGGTAAGCGCAGCGAAAGCCGTGCGAAGAACGCGAAGCTCCCAGTGCCGGTGAGCGAAATCGATGCCGTGGTGCTCTCGCACGCCCACATCGACCACGCGGGGCGCCTGCCGTACTTGGTGGCGCAGGGCTACAAGGGAAGTATCTGGGCGACCAGCGCCACGCGCGATCTCTGCGCCCTCATGCTCGCCGACTCGGCGCATATTCAGGAAAAGGACGCCGACTTTCTCCAGCGGCATGACCGGCCGTATGACGAACCCCTCTATCGCGTGGAGGATGCCACACGCACGCTCGAGCAGATGATCGGCATGCCGTACCACAAGTGGTTCGAGGTGACCGACGGTGTGCGCGCGATGTTCACGGAAGCCGGACATATTCTGGGCAGCGCGTCGGTCGTGCTGGAGCTGCGCGAGGGCGACGAATTCCGCCGCGTGGTGTTCTCCGGCGATGTCGGTCGCCACGATTTGCCGATCATCCGCGATCCCGAGCCACCCACCGGTGGTGCCCACGTGATTCTGTGTGAGAGTACCTACGGCAATCGCGATCATGAATCGGTGGAGGGCGCGCGTGAGGAACTGGGCCGCGTGGTGCGCGAAACGGCCGCTCGTGGCGGTCGGGTGCTGATTCCCGCTTTCGCGGTGAGACGTACACAGGAGCTGGTGTTCGACCTGCACGCGCTGCATCGTGCCGGCAAGATTCCGTCGGTGCCGATCTTCATCGACTCGCCGCTGGCGACGGCGGCGACGTCGGTGTTCGCGATGCACCCGGAAGTGTTCGACCACAGCGAAGACCTGATTCGTCACACGAACGATCTTTTCGACTTCCCACTCGTGAAGTTCACGCGCGATGTCAATGAATCGAAGGCGCTGAACGACATGCACGGTCCGATGGTCATCATCGCGGCGTCGGGGATGGTGGAATCGGGGCGTATCCTGCACCATCTGCGCAACGGGGCCAGCGACGCGCGCAACACGATTCTGATCGTGGGCTTCATGGCGGAACACACGCTGGGCCGTCGCATTCTGGAGCAACGACGGGTGATCAAGGTTTTCGGCGAGGAGGTCGAACTCGCGGCGCAGGTGGAAGTGTTGAACGGATACAGCGCGCATGCAGACCGTACCGAACTCCACGCTTGGCTGAAAGCCGTGCGCGATGGCGGCGAGGCCGAAGGCCGGAATCAGCCACACGTGTATCTGGTGCATGGTGAACAGCCCGCGCAGACCGCCTTCGCCATGCAGCTTCGAGCCGATCACTTCACGGTGGATGTTCCGGCGCCCGGCACGGTCGTGACGTTGTAGTCACACCGGAGGCCCCAGACCGTTGTGCCGTCGCCGAGGGTGCGCATGCAGTAGTTTGGCAGGATGGAACGCGTAGCCCGTCGGCGATATCGACCTTCACGCATTTTTCAGCTCGGCGGCGCGGTGCTGACGGGGTGGGTGCTTTGCGTAGCAGTCATATTCGGCTGGTCGCGACGGGCGGCCGAGGGACGTGCCGATGCTATCGTGGTCTTGGGCGCCGCGCAGTATGGTGGACGCCCGTCACCGGTGCTTCGCGCCCGTCTCGATCATGCGCTGGCGCTGTGGAAGAGCGATCGGGCAGCTCGCGTCGTGCTGACCGGCGGTCGTCGCCCAGGCGATCTGATCAGCGAAGCGGCGGCGGGGCGACGGTACCTGGTGCGTCGCGGCGTGCCGACGCAGGCGATTCTATTGGAGCCGGCAGGGCGCACGTCACTGGCGTCGATGGAAGGCGCGGCTCAGCTGCTCAAGGCGTGGCGCGACTCGCTTCCGGCCGCGGTGCGCGACACGATTTCGAGTCGCCCCAGTGTACTACTGGTGAGCGACCCGTTTCACATGCTTCGACTCGACGTGCTCGCGCGGTTGCACGGTCTCCGTCCGCTACCGTCGCCCACGCGCACAAGTCCCATCTCGGCCAATCGAGCGGTGGCAATCGAGTACATGCTGCGCGAATCGATCGCGCTCCCCACCGATGTGGTGCTTACGTGCTGGTTGGCGCTGACCGGCGGCTCCGTGAACGTGCCGCAGTAGCCTTGACGTTTTTCAGCTCTTCGGGGTGTCGTGTCGGTGACTCTCGCCCCAACGGCCGGCTGCGTTGCCTCACCGAACCTTGTCGCTGACATGCCGCGTTTCGCGCGGCTCCTATCCGCGTCGTGTCGGCCGAGATTCACCCACACGACACCTCGAAGAGCCAAATACCTCAAGCTGGCCAACGTGTAGCGACCTCCCGGTCAGTGACCTCTGCGCCTCTGCGTTCTCCGTTATTCTGCGTGATCAGTGCTCGATCTCCCCGAGCATCGCCGCCAGTGATCTGCCGTTGAACGGATCACTCGTCGATAGACAGTCTGCTGAACTGATCACGCAGAG
>NZ_JBDNFF010000008.1:0-42016 GCF_041689975.1 Gemmatimonas sp. | reverse complement strand
TGGACACCGCCGTGCATCAAGGTGTCCAACGTCGCAACATCGGACGGCTTCAGTCGAAACGGCAGAGGAGGTCGTGGCATTCCCCAATACAGAGATGCCCCGGTCGATTGCCAGATTAATTAAGCAAGTATTCATACGGTCAAAGACCTAGTGAGAACGATGGCCTTCACCGCACAACCGCCGGATCTACAGCATCGAGCGTTGGTCGTGAGAGCTTCGCGGTCATTGGCCCGCTCGCCCTGCGCGGCATTGCCGCATATCCGGTTTCTGTTCGCTGGCTCAACGGGTTCGCTACCCCGCCTCTTTTAGCGCTCCCCTCACGGTTGGCGCCTTGCGGTTCGCTTCGGTTCCTACGACCAAGTTCCGCGAGGACTCGCACCGCCCGACCATCGCCCATGCTGGGCACACAATGAACGCGGGGCGCGATCGAGTGATCGCGCCCCGCGTTTCTTAATCATGGCCTCGTTACTTCACGCTGCGCTCGGCCGAGGCCAGCAGCGTCTTCGCCCGCGCGTTGTTCGGATTCGCCTGGACCGCTTCCTTGTACAGCGCGATCGCCTGCGTCAAATTCTTTTGGTCCTGCGCTTCGATGGCACGACTGATCAGCATCATCGAACGAAGCTGGTTGGGGCCCCTCGCACCCACCGCCGCCCCTTCCTGAACGCCGGCCGGCACCGCCGGAAGCTTGAGTCCAGCATTCAGCTTGGCACCGAGTGCGCCGAGCAGCTCGAGCATGTTGTCCGCCTTGCCCGTCACCGACGTAGCGTACTCGAGCTCCGACGTTTCGGTATTGATCGCGCGGACGTCCATGCGGATGCGCTGCTTCGAGTCGATCACAAAGCTGCCCATCAGCATGTGCAGCGCGCCCAGCGTCCGGCCGATCTTGGCCGCCGTTTCTTTCTCCACGCGGCCTGTAGCGCCCAGATCCTGCTCGGCCAGCAACGCCTGCAACCGGTCGCGCTCAACCACGCGGATATTCGTGTTGGCCGACAATTCCGTAATCATCATTTCCGCGAGTCCCTTGCTGAGCGGCGCATATTCCACATTGTTGCTGATCGCGCCGTTCGTGAAGTACAGAACGGCGACGGTCGGACGGGTTGACGGGGTGCCTTGGGCACCGGCCGAAGCGAACGCCAGAGGCAGAGCGAGTGTCGTAACGGCCAAGGCCCTGCGAGTGCGGCGAACGAGCGAGGCTGCGATCATGCGGGTATTCTCCGAAGGGTGAGATTCCCAGAACTTACTGTCGGACGTCCATTTCGTTCAGGTTTGTATGCCGAAAGTCTGTCCCGTGTGTGGCACAAGCTACCCCGATCCGAACGTGTTCTGCCCGTCTGACGGCAGTACGCTTCGCGCGGCCGACTCCGATGGTGACCTGATCGGCAGTGTGGTCGCCGACCGGTATCTGGTTACCGACCTGCTGGGCGAAGGCGGCATGGGCAAGGTATACCTAGCCCGGCACGTGCGCCTGCCGCTGCAAGCCGCGATTAAGGTGCTACGCGCGGAACTGCTCAAAGATGCTGCGTCGGTTGCCCGCTTCAATCGCGAGGCCGCCAACGCCAGCCGCATCGAGCATGCGAACGTGGCCCGCGTCTTCGACTTCGGCGAAACGAGCGACGGCACGGTGTATTTGGCCATGGAGTACGTCTCCGGCCGGACACTCAAGGAAGTGCTGGAAAAGGAGGGGCCACTCACCCTGCAGCGAACAGCCGTGTTGATCCGGCAGGTTGCCGACGGACTCGATGCCGCGCATCGCATAAGCATCGTACACCGCGACCTCAAGCCCGACAACATTCTGGTCACCGTCGACGAAAATGGCGTGGATCGGTGCAAAGTGGTGGACTTCGGCATCGCAAAAGCGGTGGGCGGGAACGACAAAGAAGCGGGCCTCACCCGCACCGGCTTCGTGGTCGGTACGCCCGAGTTCATGAGCCCCGAGCAGCTGCTTGGCACGGAGCTCGATCATCGCAGCGACGTGTACGCGCTCGCGCTGGTCGCGTATACCTGCCTCACGCTCGATCTCCCATTCGACCGAAACACGCCCGATCGTGGCATGACCGCGCGCCTCATGAGCGCGCCGCGCCCGCTGGCCTTGGTTCGCAACGACCTGCAGTGGCCGGGTGGCTTGCAAGAAGTGCTCGATCAGGCGCTGGAGCGAGAGCCCACCAAGCGTACCTCGTCGGCTGGCGCCTTCGCTAAGGCGCTGGAGTTTGTCATCGCCGGACCGGTCCCGGGTGCGGCGCCGGGTGCGGCGCCGGCCGTGGCAGCGAACGTCGAGGCCGAAGCACCGGCCGCAGCGCGCCAGATCGCGACCGTGTCTCGGGGAGACATCAAGAACGAGGTCGAGGCGCGGGGGGGAGTCGTCACTCCGCCCGCAAGGCCCGTCAAACCCGTTTCCGAGTCCAACCAGCAGGTCCCGCTGAACGAAGATCTTGACGAGCCGATGGCGCGCCGTCGAAGCTTCCCCTGGCCACGTGTTCGCCTGCCCAGCCTCGGCTTGATTCTGGTCGTCGGTGGCGGGATCTGGTTCTACAACAAGCAGCGGCCGCCACGGGTGCAGGACGTCACGAACCTCGTGGACGCTGCGAAGAATGCGGGCGGATCGTTGATCGACGGTTCACAGTCGGCAGCAGCCAACGCGCAAAAGGCGATCGGCTCAACGAGCACCTCAACGCCCGATCCGGTGCCGTCGGGTGGTCGGACTCCGGCGCCGACCACGCCGTCCGATGCCCCAGCCAACGCGGCCGCGGCACCCAGGCCGACCGCTCCCACCGCGTCGCCGTCAGGCGCATCGGCGCGTTTTTCGCTGGACAGCATCACGAAGGCGCTCGACCCACTCACCGCCGATGAAGCGGTCGCACGAGTGGCCATTCCTGCCATTCGTGGACTGCTCACTCGGATGACCGGGGCGGGAGACAGCGCGTGGGCCTACATCCGCATTGCCGAAGCACACTTGCTCATGGACGAAGTGAAGGCCGCCTGCACCGCGCTGCGCAACGCCCGCGGCCTCGCCCAATCCATGTCTCAAGCGCGCGTGGTCAGCGACTACACCACCCAACTCAGCTGCGGGCAGTAGTGCCGACCCCGCGGGTGTCGATTACTTCGTCACCCGCGCGACGCAGCTCATGCGTCCCATCCATCCACGCGTCAGCACCGATGCGGCCTCACGCTGCTGCGCATCGAAGCGCAGCCGTACCGGCTCCGCGTCTTTGAGACCGGCCGCATTCCACGTCACCAGCGATCCTTGGAAGGCATCGCCGCTGGCGACCAACCGGAAGATCGCCCACTCGCCGGTAGTGAGCTTCACACGGAGCTCCTTGTTCTTCTTGAACCGCGCCAGCAATTCAGCCTGACGTCCCGACGTGGCCGGCCACTCCACCACGTTCTTAAACGATTGCTTGTCGAGTCGCGCTTCGAGGCCGTTGTTCTTGAGGATGACCAGCGGTGTCGTCTCCGTGATCATACCGCTCACGTTCCACGTGACATGTGGATTGGCAGGATCCTCGGCGAACAGCGCGTCGGACACTTCCGCCGCCTTGTTGAAGAAGCCGACGAAGCTCTCTGAGAGCTCCACACCATCCACCAGCTTCGCCACGTACTTCAGGCCCGACTTCGTGAGGTACTTGGCCAGCCGATCGGCGTAGAACGTCCACAACTCACCGGTATCGGGCGTCAGGATCGCCTTCACATCGGCGATCGTGGCATCGGCTGTCGCGTCGGCGTTAAACGGAAATTTTGACGTGAGCGATGCATCGACTTTCGAGCACAGTGCAACACCGCGCTCGTTGAGCGCCGCGATCTCCGCTGCGGCCACGCCACCACCACCACCACCGCCACCACCACCGACCGGGGGCGGCGGCGCCACCGCTACCATGCGCTTCGCCGGCGGACGGGCCGATGCCACCGTCCGGAGCACCGCTTCGGCGCCCACGATTGGCGCCAGCAGCAGCTGCTCCACCGCACTCGCCATAGACGACGCCTCGGCACTCACAGCGAAACCCTGCGACACGCGCTTGGCTGCCACGCGCGCTTTCGTGACATCACCGCCGGCCAGCTGTGCCGCCTGCACGAGCACCAGCGTCGAGGTCGTATCGGTGGCGGATGGCAGATTGCCGATCTGGGTCAGCATGCCCTGCAATCCAAGCAGACCATCCATGTACGGCTGGTTCTTTTCCGACACGTACTTGTCGACGATCGCCGGCGGCGTCACCGCGTGCACCGGCTGAAACGCGGCCCGCGTACTCGAATCGGTATCCGTGTGCACCGCCACCGTGCGCAATAACTGCAGCAGCGGCGATTGCATCCCGGCGATCACATCGAGCTTGGCGGCAGCGTCCTTCACGTTCGACGCACGCGCCACGTTCGTACCCTGCACGACCTGACGCCACGAGCGCAGGTAGTCATCATGATAGCGCGTGCGAATGGCAGCGATAATCGCGTCGCGATCGACCGACTTCGCGGCGGTCGAATCACCGACCACCCACGTTTCACCCTGAAAGTAGCGGTCGGAATTCCGGAAGGCGTCGACCATGAACTTCGCGCCGTTCGCACTGAACGCGCCGGCGACTTCCGGCGGAGCCACGACGGTGCCGGGTGACTGCGGCACCTTCACCGGTGGCACTGACTTGTTTGCTTCCGACAGCATGTTCGCATAAATCTGGTCACCACCCGTAAAGCGCGAGAGGAACTCGCGCGCCTGTGTCACCAGCGACGCGTTGGCAGCGTTCGGCCACGGATTGTACGTGGGCAGTTCGCTCGCATAGAACTCGAACTGACGACGGGCGAGCCCCGTGACATCGGCATCGGTCGTAATGCCGCGCTGCCAGCTCGTGAGCAGCACCGGCGCGAGAAACGCCGATGTGCTCTTGTCGGGCGACGACGTAGTGATGAGATAGCCCTTCAGTCGTGCGTACGTCGTACCGTAGTCATCCCCCGGCGAGGGGGCATCCGGCAGCGCCTTCAGCGAATCGATCAGCGCGCCCTGGCCGTCAGCGAAGAGTTGCTTGCGGAACCCATCGTACCACACCGGACGAGCCGCGTCGTACACCGTCGGACCACTCCACAAGCCAAATCGCAAACGCCACGGCGGACCGTCCTGGATGAGTCCACGCAATGTATCGAGCTGCGCACGCAGCGCATCGAGCCGGCGCAGCGCGTCCGGTGACGGCAGGGCGATCGTGCCGGGCGCCGACTGAACCACTGGCAGCGCTGACACCGCCCGGGCGGCCTCGGCCACCCTATTACTGATGGCCCGATTGCCGAGCCACGATACCGTCACACCCGTGAGCAACAGCAGCGCGGCCGCCGTGACCGCGCCCAACATCGCACGACGCGTACGCTGCACACCCACGCCACCGCGTGCCACCGACGCCGCGCTCGGGTCGGCCAGCACCACGTCACGCAGGAACCGATCGAGGAACACCCACTCGGGCACTTTGCGCGCAGTCGGTATTGCGGCGACCAGCGGAGAGGCGGCGGCAACCGCCGGCTGACGGAAGATGCCCGTGGCATCGGTTGCCAACGGCACGGCGGCGACGAGCGCACGCGGCGACGCCGGCGCGACATCGGTCACCACGACCGGACGCGCACCCATAAAGTAGAAGCCGCGCAGCTGCGGACTCGAGCCGATCTGCGTGGGACGACACACTTCCAACAGCAACGACGTCACCGACGGCTGCAGCTTGCGCAGCTCGCGTGGCAACTCGTACGACGAATAGCGACGATCGATCGCGCTTTCACGTCCCAGCAGTTCAGAACGGCGCAAAGCGATCCCCTCAATGATCTCGCGGAATGCAACATCGAGTCGCGGCGTGAGCCGCTCCGCGTAACTGCCGCTGTTCGACGCCGGGTCGAAGGGCAGCGTGGCGCCAAGGGGTGCACGCAGTTCGTCTTTCGTGAACACGCTGATCCACGGCTGGAAGTGCGGTAGGCGATCCATCTTGGTGAACATGACATACACCGGCACGGCCAGCCCCAGTTCGCGCGACGCTTGGGCCAGCCGCTGCCGGAGCGACTGCGCCAGCAGCTCGAGCTGCTGCCCGTTGCCACCGGCGTAAAACAGATCACACGGCACGCACAGCACGATCGCCCGTGCTGCCGCGTCACCCTGCCCCACCGCCGCCGCCACACGGGGCGCCCGCAACGCGCGCACCACTTTCGACCAGCGCCGGGCATCGGTGAGCAGCGCACCACCAAGTTCAGTGATGACCGCCTGACTGAGTGCCCAGACATTGGCGGTCTTTGTAGGCGTCGGGGCGTCGGTTGTCGCGGCCGGTGCATCCCCCGCCAACAACTCGGGATCGCCACCAGAGCGGGCGATCATCGTGGTCTTTGCGCCGCCCTCAGGACCGAGCACGAGCACCATCGCACGATTGAAGAACGCCCCGCGCGGTAACCGGGCCCGCGCCGCAGCGATCGCGAGCAGCACATCGTCACCAGTATCGAGCACCGGCTCCGCATTCGGCGGACGCAAATACCAGAGGATCGCACCGGCGAGGATCAGCCCCAACACCAGCAGCCCAGCGCGAAGGCCCCACGTGGACAACGCATCAAGCGCGGCGGAGCGCTCGATGAGCACGATCGCGAGAATGAACATCAATAGCACGGCGGCGGCGAGAACCCACCGGACGAACGGCTTGCGAGACGCCATAAGAAGATCCGGGGTTATCGAGTGGTGGTCGCGGAGATCGACGCCACCGGCGCTAACGTGCGAAGGTCGCTGGCGGCGCTGCGCAGCGTCAACGCATACGTGGCCCACAACACGGCGAGTAGCACTGCGCTTGCGATGGCGGCGAGGGTGAGCCGACGGAGCCAGGGATCCTTCGCCTCGACGTGGTCGGCCGGCGGATGCCAATGTGGGGCCAGTTCACCCGGCGCCCCACGCAGTCGGCCCAGCCGCTCAGCCACTCGCGACGTCGTTGCGTGCAACTGTCCATTGTCGCCCGCGCCGTACTTGCCGAGGAAGCCCAGCAGCAGACAGAGCTGGTGCACTTCCAGCAGATCACCGAGCTCCGGGGAGTCTGGTCGCGCCAACAGTTGATCGAGATGCTGAAAAAACCATTCGCCGCCCATGTGGCCGCCGAAGAGTTCGTCCTGCAATGGACGGCGTGCCCAATCAGCCAGCGCCGCGGTACGCGTATTGAGCACGGATTCATCGAGGAATGCCACGACGGCGAAGATCGCCAATCGTGCGTCGGCGGCCGTGAACCCCGCCTGCAGCGCCTCCTGCTCGGCGCGCGTCAACAATTGAATGATTTGGGCGCGAAACGCCGTCGCATCGGTGACCGGCTGACGATCCGCCCGCAGGCGAACCACGGCGGTGATCGATTCCTGCAGCGCACTCGCCAGACGACCGGGCGCCATCATAGTCGAAGCAGACACGGATGTTCCTCAACACGATTGGGTTACGACGACGACGGCAACAGGATCGCCACTTCCAGATAGACGCTCGGCAACGCATCCGGCACGTACACGCCAATCTCGCGGCTGTCGGTCAGCGAGAGGGCGCATGGACCGCTCAGCGTGAGCTCGAAATACGTCAGATCGGGCTTCGGCGCGAGCCCAGCCGGAGGGCTCGGGACATGCTCGGTGGGAAGTCCGTTGAGGGCGCGACGGACCAGCTCAAGGACGAACTTGCTGGCGCACGTTTTCATGAGCCGCGGGACGCGGTCCACCAGTTCGGCGCGTCCCACATCAGCGCGGACGCCCAGAAACCAACGCGTACCAGGCTCGAAGCAGCGCGGATCGGACAGCACGGCCACCTGCAGCACCTCTGAGGCCGCGACCAGGGGCACCACAATTGCGCGGGCCGAGATCACCACGTCGAGATGCGCGCGCAGCTGGAGTTCAAGCGCCGCGAACACGTCGGTGAGATGATCGTGATCGTAGGTCGGTAGCTCGCGGGGATGTCCGCCCATCGCGAAGGTCGACAGCGCGCCGGCCAGTCGTGACAGTTCGAGAAACAATCGCTCCGGATGCGCCCGTCGCGTGAGCAGCAGGTGCCGCAATGGGGCATCGGCCGATCGCACCGCGTGCAACAGCCAGCGCGTGGCGAGTTCGTTGCCTGCATACCCCGCCGCCCCGCCCGCTGCACCCGACGGCGCACTCGAGATGGTCGCCGACAAGGCGCTGCCCTTCGCCTCGAGCAGGCTCACCGTGCGACGGGTGAGTTCCAGCAGCGCATCGCAGGCCGAAAGTTGCAGCACCGGTGGGATGAAGTCGCCGTCCACCTGAAACTGTCCGCGTCCATCGCGACGGATCCGACCGATCGGCATAGACACGAAGGCGTCGGTAAGTTCGTCATCCAGCAACAATCGCAAATTCCTGGCGGCGAAACGCACACGCATCGGATCCGCCCCCGTCGATTCGTCGATCACCAGCTTGTCGACGGCCTGAAAACGCCGCGGGGTGGCGTTCGCATCAAAGGGTCGGTGCGCCTCGGCATCGCCGTCGAGGTGATCCACGTTCGCGGCGTCGGGGCGCCAGTGCGGCAGCGCGAGGAACACGACCTGCGCATCACGCGTCGGCGAGAAACGTTCGGCGATCGCACTGGGCGACGGCGACGGATCGGCGTCTGGCGTATGGAACACCGTACCGTCGGGAAGCACCCCACGGGCATGGATTAGCGCCAGGGTGCCGTTCTGGAGTGCATCGCTATCCAACGCGACCGCCGACAAGCCATAGGCGAACGGGAAGAGCAGGTCGAGTGTACGGGTCGATTGGTCTTCCTGATAGCGACGCTGCGCCTGAAAATGCTGCGGCGCGAGATGCATGCCGTCTTCCCAGACAACACGGCGCGACGGCGGTGAGGTCAGTTGCATGGCATCAGGTGCATCGTGTCAGGCCGGACGGGCGTACGATCGGCAGGGCATGCACAGGCGGGGGGGGTGCGTCGTGAACCTGCAAACACTCGCCGACAGGAACGGCCACGCACGGCACGGGGCAGCGTGTGCGAAACAGCTGCATTACGCGTTGTGCATTGCGCGTGGCCGAGAGCGCGTGAACAATTTAAGAATACACCAGCGGTGCGGTTGTCGCGTCGTTCCGGCGCACCCGTGCACTCTTCCGGTACTTCCCGACCATGAGCGAAGATTTCAATGCCCGCTATCGCCTCCTGAAGTGCGTGGCGGTAGACGACGGTATTCGCAGCCACAACGCCCAAGAGCTGGTGACCGGCCGTGTCGTCATGGTGCACCTCGCCGACGCCGCCGGCCCGGAACAGGTCGATCGCTTACGGGCGATGCTGACCCGCCTGCCGGGCGCGGACAAGAACCGCGTACTCGAAACGGCCACACTGCCGTCAGGCTTCGCGGTCGTGACCGAGTTCCTGCCCGGACTGACGTCGTTCCTCGACTGGCTGGCCGCCCGCGTACCACCAAGCGAGGTGCCGCCGATAGCCGAACCGGCACCACCGGCGCCGACCGTGCCGCCGGTGGCGGCCCCCGCACCGGGTGCGTTCACGCAGATGTTTGACGCGCCCGGTATTCCCACGGCGCCCGCCGCCGTCACATCGGCGGTGCCTCCGCCAATCGCACCCGCTGCCCCGGTGCCAGCCGCCCCCGGTGCGTTTACCCAAATGTTTGGCGCGCCAAGCATACTCGCGGCTCCCGTGTCGGAATCCATGCGCGGCGTCCCACCTATATTGGCGAAAGAGACGCCATCACTAGAGCAATATCCGTCATTAAACACGACACAAGGTGGCATTCCGGTCCAAAAACCGCCCACCGAACAAGTCGTGCTACCGGCCTCCGTTCCCCCATTGCCGCCCGCGCCAACGCCCCCGCCACCCACAACGGGGCCGGGTGACTTCACATTAATGTTCTCGGCGCCGGCCACCGTCGCACCGCTTCCGGACACGATACCCCTGTCCCCCGTAGCACCCGTGTCACCCCTCGGAAGCGCGCCACCACCCCGTGTGCAGCCACCAGCGTCTATGCTGGGCATTCTCACGCCGCCCAGCTTCATGGCGGCGTGTATGCCGCCGGCGCCGGTCGCCGCCACCGCTCCGTCACCTAGCCACGGGTCCCCGGTGTTCGATCACTCGCCGCTGTTCGGTTCCTCGGTGCCTGCATCCAGCGCGCCCATGGCGCCGCTCCCGTTCACGCCCTCTGTTCCCCCTCTCAGCGGCGGGATCGGCGCTTCGCCCATGAGCACGTCACCCCTTGGTGCCTCACCCATGGGTTCGTTACCGATCGGCGGTGTCGCCGGACTTCCGCCCGGCGTGCTGCCACCGCCGATATTTGGTCAGGGAGGCGCAACGCCGCTCTCGCCGATGGGCGGGGCCGCGCCCAAGGCCACCGGACCGAGTGATTTTACACGCCTGATCAGTCAGGCCGCCGCCCCCGTCGTCCCGTTGGCTTCCACGCCGGCCGCCGCCAAGCCGGTCACGATCGCCACACCGGCCAAACGCACCATTCCGATGGGGCTGATCGTCGTCATTAATACGGTCATTCTACTTGCCGTCATTGTCATCGTCTTCGTACTGCGGAAGCCTCAGCCCAGCATGCCGTCCAAGCCCGCGGTGCCCAAAGTGCCGTCCGTCAGCGCGCCCGCGTTGAAATGACCTATCCTCCGCGCTATCGGAGGACGATCACCAGTTCGAAGCGCGCGTCGACCAGTTCGGCCGGGACGTACACGGCCAGGTTGCGCGCGCGCGCGATCGCGTCCCACGCGCTCCCCGCCTTCCGGATCGCGAAGTACTGAAAGTCCAGCTTTACCGGCACCGCCGAGGGGGGCGACGAAATGTGCGCGAGCTCGATGCCCGGGAGCGCCTGACGGATCAAGGTGTCGACCACGTCGGCGGCGCCCACCTTACACCCCTGCAGCACCTTCGGAATCAGCTCCTGCTGGCGCAGCGGGGCACTGACCGCAAGAAACCACTGCGGCGCCTCCAGCCACTGCACTTGCTCGATGGCCACCGCGTGCAGCGTGGCACGCACCGGCTTGAGCGGCGACGCGACGGCCGTATCGACCACCGCACCATCCAGTAGCTCATACAGCCGACGCTCGAGCTCGAAAAAGCCTTCGCCCAAGCGCAGGTGATCGTAGGTCGGCAACGACCGCGCGTCGCCGCTGGTCGAAAAAGCGGACAAGGCGCCGACCAGCGCTAGCATCGCTTCCCACAGGGCGGCAGGATGCCCCCGTCTCACCTCATGCAAATGCCGGATCGCCGGCAGGTGCGTGTTGACCGTATACAGCAGCCAAAAACTGCCCACGTCGGCGACCGTAAAATCGGCCAATCCCTGATTGCGCTGACGTCGGCTACCCGAAAGCGACGCACTGCGCGCCGATAGACGCTCGGTGAGCCGACGCATCATCCCCATCATGACCTCACTCGCCGAGAGGTCGAGCAAGGGGGGAACAAACTGGGAATCCAGCGTCACGTCACCGGAGGCTGCACGACGCAGCCGGGCGATGGGCATCGCCGTATAGCCTTCCAGGCTTTCCCCTTCCAGCAGCAACCGTAACGACGGCGGTGACACTTGAATCGGCCGCTCGGTCAGCCCAGTCGTTTCATCACGCAGCAGCTGTTCGTCGGCCTGCCATCGTGCTGACGCAGACTCACCGCGCCGAGCCACGTTGCGCGCGCCCGGTCGATACTCCGGCACCGCGACGTACGCGAGCAGCGTGTCCTGATCGGGACCAAACGCGCCGTTCAGCGCTTTGGGTGGTGGCGTCGCACCGGCAATCGGCGCGTCGAACAGCAAGCCGTCCGCGAAGCGACCGGCAATCGTCGTAGTGACGAGCGTACCTCCGGCAAGCGCGGCCAGATCCAGGGACAAGTGCGACAGCCCCCACGGGCTGAAGGCGAGCGCGTCAACCTGAAAGGCGAGCGTTTCCTCGTGATGTCGATCCTGCGCCTGCAGATGCTGCGGCGTAAGCAGGACGCCCTTGGTCCAAAGTACCGGCGGTGAGTGGCGCATCCCCCAACGTATCCCAACACCCCCCGTCTCGTCAGAGTCGTCGGCAACTCCTCCGCCCTTTCCTGACGGATCGTAACGCGGGAGGACCGGGGCGTCAGGTTGACGTGGTGAAGACTTGACAAGCGGGCCCTTCAGTAGGACACTTGCTCTCCCGTTGGACAATCACGAACTCTCCCCTCAAGTCCAATCGCGCCGGAGTGTTGTATGGCCGAAAGTACGCAGAAAAAACTCGAACGAGTCCGTCCGCCTCGCATCCAAATCTCGTACGAGGTCGAAACCGGTGGCGCGATTGAAATGAAGGAGCTCCCGTTCCTCATGGGCGTGCTTGGTGACTTCAGCGGTAACCCCGCGGAACCCCTCGCGCGGTTGAAGGATCGGAAGTTCGTCGAGATCACGCCTGACAACTTTGACGATACGCTCGCCAGCATGAAGCCGCGTCTGCAGTTCTCCGTGGAAAACAAGCTGAGCGAAGACGCGGATGCTCCAAAGCTTGGTATCGAACTGAACTTCCGCAGCATGGACGACTTCTCGCCTGACGCCGTCGCCAAGCAGGTCAAGCCGCTCCGCGAGCTGCTCGAGCTGCGGACCGAACTCGCGAACCTGCGCGCCAATCTGCAGACGAACGAGAAGCTCGACGAAGTCCTGCAGGACACACTGGGCGACGCCGACAAAATGGCCAGGCTGAAGGCCGAACTCGGGTTGGAGAGCTAACATGGCCGAAGCACAGAAGGCGGGCGCGCAAGCCGTCACGACCGACGCCGAACTCTCCCTGCTCGACCAGATCGTCGAACAGGGCAAGATGGGCAAGGACGCTGAGACGAAGAGTCGCGGCAAGGATCTGGTCAAGCGGTTCGTGAGCGAAGTCCTTGAGGGCGCGATCACGATCAATCGCGACACGGAAACGATGATCAACGCGCGTATCGCGCAGATCGATCATCTGCTGTCGCTCCAGGTCAACGAGATCATACACCACCCCGACTTCCAGAAGCTTGAGGGATCGTGGCGTGGTCTGCAGTTCTTGATGAAACAAAGCGAGACGAGCGCCATGCTCAAGATCAAGGTGCTCAACGTCTCCAAGAAAGATCTGCTGCGCGATCTGCAGCGCGCACCCGAGTTCGACCAGAGTGCGCTTTTCAAGAAGGCGTACGAGGAAGAGTACGGCGTGTTCGGTGGAACGCCCTTCGGCGCGCTCGTTGGCGACTATCAGTTCGACAAGAGCGGTCAGGACATCGAGCTGCTCGAAAAGATCTCCAACGTGGCCGCCGCCGCGCACGCACCGTTCATGACGGCGGCGTCACACGACATGCTCAACCTGCAGAGCTGGACCGACCTCGACACGCCGCGCGATCTCGCCAAGATCTTCGACAGTACCGAGTACGCCCGCTGGAAGGCGTTCCGCTCGAGCGAAGATGCCCGTTATGTCGCGCTCGCCGCGCCGCGCGTGCTCATGCGCGAACCCTACGGCTCCGCCACCGTACCGGTGGAAGCCTTCAATTACGAAGAGCGCGTTGACGGCTCAAATCACGAGCACTATTGCTGGGGCAACGCCGCGTACGCTATGGCAGCAAACGTCAACAAGGCGTTCGCCATGTACGGCTGGTGTGCACAGATCCGCGGTGTCGAAAGCGGTGGACTGGTGGAAGGGCTCCCCATCCATAACTTTCGGATGGAGTCGGGTGAACTCGCCATGAAGTGCCCAACCGAAGTGCAGATCACCGATCGTCGCGAAAAGGAACTCGCCGACCTCGGCTTCGCACCGCTCGTTCACCAAAAGGGCACCGCCAACGCCGCCTTCTTCTCGGTACAGTCGGCCCAGAAGCCCAAGACGTACGACTCGCCAGGCGCGACCTCCGCCGCGAAGTTGTCCGCGCAGCTGCCGTACATCTTCGCCACGTCGCGCTTCGCGCACTATCTCAAGGTGATGATGCGCGACAAGATCGGCGGGTACACGTCACGCGCCGAAGTCGATTCGTTCCTGAATCGCTGGATCCAGAACTACGTCGCCGTCGAAGGCGCCACGGCCTCCATCAAGGCGAAGAAGCCGTTGTCGGAAGCACGTGTCGATGTGGTGGAAATCCCGGGCAAGCCGGGAGCCTATCGCGCCGTCGCGTTCCTGCGTCCGCACTACCAGCTCGACGAGCTGGCCGTGTCGATGAGACTGGTGGCCGAGCTCCCCGCCGCCGCGAAGTAGTCTCGTCGCTCGTCTGGTGGTACCGTAGGTCGTACGTTCCCGATCGTTCATTCTTCATTTACCCTGGAGTATCACGCACATGGCATTCGATACGTATCTCGATATCACCGGTGTCGTCGGTGAGTGCACGGCGGCCGGCTTCGAAAAGAAAATTGAGATCTACGCGTTCAGCTGGGGTGCCTCCAACCCGACGTCGGTCGGACCGGGCCGTGACGGCCTCTCCGCCGGCCGCGTGGCGGTGTCCAGCTTCATGGTCAGTAAGAAGACCGAGAAGTCGTCGGCCGCGCTCTTCGCGGCGTGCTGCACGGGTCAGCACTTCGACAAGGCGACGGTCTCGATGCGCAAGGCCACCGGCACCGGCGGCCAGGATATCTTCCTGACCTATACGTTCACCGACGTGATGGTCGAGTCCGTGCAATGGTCGGGTTCGAGCGGTGGCGACGACACGCCGTCCGAGTCGCTCACGCTCGCGTTCGCGAAGGTCGAAATCGAGTATAAGACGCAGGACGACAAGGGTAAGCTCGCGGTGGCCGGTCAGGCCTCGTGGGACAGCACCAAGGTGTCGGCGTAAGGCGAGGTCCGCGCCATGGCCTCCTCGCAAGCGCTCTACGCGGCCGGCCAGCTCGGCGCGGCAATCGAAGCGTTGGGCGTCGAGCTCCGGAATTTTCCGGCCGACGCCCAACGGCGCACGTTTCTGTTCGAGCTGCTCACCTTCGCAGGCGACTGGTCGCGGGCGCAGAAGCAGCTCGACGTGCTCGCCAAGAACGGCCACATGGCCGAAGCAGGCACGATGCTTTATCGCTCGGCCATCGAGGCCGAGCGCGTTCGTGAACACATGTTCGACACAGGTGACTTTCCGACCACCACTGCCCCGTCACCGGTCAGTGGGATGCTCAACGGCGAACCGTTTTCCTCGATCGAAGACGCCGATCCCCGGCTGGGCGCCCGACTCGAAGTGATCGCCGGCGGACGCTATCTCTGGATCCCGTTCGCGCATCTCGCGTCGTGGTCCACGCCTGCGCCCGCGCGCCTGCGCGACCTGCACTGGGCGCCGGCACAGCTGCGCACCGGGCCCTCCGTGGCCGACAAGGAACTCGGCGAAATCCTCCTGCCTACCCTCTCGGTCGGCGCGTGGCGCCATGCCGAGGACGAAATCCGGCTCGGACGGGCCACCGACTGGGAGGATCTCCCGTCCGGTGACTTCGCTCCCGTTGGCCAGAAGTTGCTGCGCGTCGACGATCGGCTCGTGCCGCTCGTGGATGTGCGGGAACTCGTCATCGCGTCCTAACCGACGCCCGTCGGTACCAGACCGTCACCGCGTTGTGCGGTGACGGTGTCGACGTTTCCGTTTCTCTTTCTCGACATGCCAGTAAACTCCGAGCTGCTCACGACGCTGCTCGCGCCGATTCCGGGAGACAATCCCGCCGGCAGCGATATGCGTTACGATCCGCAGTACGACACCTTCAAGGAAGCGCGGCGGGAAGAGCTCGCGGTCCCCGACAAAGACGGCAACATGTTGGCCGACCGGAAGGTGCCCGACTGGAATCGCGCCGCCGCCATCGGCACCCAACTGCTGAACAAGTCCACCAAGGACCTGCAGCTCGCGGCGTGGATGACCGAGGTGCTCTTGCAGCGCCAAGGCGTGTCCGGGTTGCATACCGGGATCGAACTGCTGCGTGGTATCCTCGAGCAGTACTGGGATACCTGTTATCCGGAAGGAGAAGACGGCGACTTCGAACTCCGCAGCGGCCCGTTGGAGTGGATCGGCAACAAGCTGACGCTCCCGTTGCAGCAGCTCACGATCGCATCGGGCGGCCTTTCGCTGCTCAATTACAACACGTCGCGTGGCATTCCCACGGAAGTCGCGATCAGTGCCGCCGACTACGAGACCCAAAAGAGCCTCAAGTCGGCCCGCAGTGAAGCGGAGGCGTTGGGCAAGACGATGCCTGAAGCGGCCGACGCCGCGATTGAGAACACCGGCAAGGTCTTCTACAAAGTACTGGTCGTCGATATCGATACGGCCGTGGCCGGCCTCGCCGCGCTCGAGGCGATGTCCGACGATCGCTTCGGCCGCGAGGCGCCCGCGTACACCGGTCTGCGTAATGGACTCGTTGAACTGCGACGCTTCGCCGGCAGTACGCTCGCCCGAAAGCTCGAGCTCGACCCCGATCCGATCGAAGAAGTGTTCGAGACGGAAGCGTCCGGTGTCGCCGACACACCAAGCGACGGACCGCAGACCCCCGAGCCCGTCAACAAGCAGGATGCTGCGCAGCGCGTCATCGTCGTCGCCAAGTGGCTACGTGGGCAGGACGCCACCAGCCCGGCGCCGTACGCCATGCTGCGGGCCTTCCGCTGGGGTGAATTGCGCGTGCGCGCGCCCGATCTCGATCCACGGTTGCTCGAAGCGCCGGCCACACCTATGCGCGCGCGGCTCAAGTCGTTGCTGCTCGACAATCGGTGGGCCGATCTCCTTGAACAGTGCGAAGGGCTCATGGGCACGGCCCAAGGTCGCGGCTGGCTCGACCTGCAGCGCTACTCGCTGACTGCCTGCGCCAATCTGGGCAGCGGATTCGATCCAGTGGCGGCCATCATTCGCAGCGAACTGCAGGCGTTGCTGCGCGCCCTGCCACAGCTCCCGGGAATGACGCTCATGGATGACACGCCGTCTGCCAACGACGAAACCAAGGCCTGGCTGTCCGCCAACGGACTCGACGCTCCCCCAGAGGCGGCGGAAGCCGAGGTCGCGAGCGCTGACGACTCCGCCCCCGACAGCGCCATCGGCGACGGCGCGGAACTGCTTGGCGAGGCGCTGGCCGACGACGAGGCTACTGCGAGCCAAGGCGGATTGCGCGCTACGCGTCAGCGCCGCGCACCCGTCGCCACCGGACGTGATCCGTTCGACATCGCTCGCGCCGAGCTGAGCGCCGGCCGACCGAACAAGGCCATCGAGCGCCTGATGACGGAACTCGCGCGCGATCAGTCGGAACGCGGGCGCTTCGTCCGCCAGACGCAGATCGCCTACATCATGGTCGAGGCCGGGCTCAATCAGGTCGCGGAGCCGATTCTCGAGCGTTTGCTCGAAATCATCGACGACCGGAAGCTTGAAGACTGGGAGGCGGGTGCGCTGGTCGCGCAGCCGCTCGCCTTGATGCACACGGTGCTCACGCGAACCGATGACGATTCAGCCCGGCGATACAAGCTGTATCTGCGAATTTGCCGTCTCGATCCGCTGCAGGCGCTCGCCCTGCAGCAGGGTTGAGGACCGCATTCGGCATGGCACGCACCGAACTCGATCGCGCGGTTCAACCCTCGTTGCTCGATCGTCTCACCGACGAGGCGCCTCAAGTCAGCGGCGACGTCGCCGTCTCACGCGAGGAATCGGTACGTCGGTTCCGTCAGGCGGTGCAGCGTGACGTGGAATCGTTACTCAACACGCGACGGTGCATCGTCGAGATCGGCCCGGCACACGCCGAACTCCGCCGGTCGGTGCATGAATACGGCATCCCAGACACCACCGGATTGGCGGTCGGCACCGTCGCGGGGCGCAAGCTCCTCACCGATGACATCAAGGATGCCCTGCAGCGGTTCGAGCCCCGGCTCATGAACGTGACCGTGCGTCTCACCGACAGCGATCAAGTGCGGACGCCACAGGTGTGCTTCGCCATCGAGGCCACGCTGCGCATGGACCCGAGTCCCGAACAGATCGTCTTCGATACCGTCTTGGAAATTGCCAGCGGCTCGTACGCCGTGGACGAGAACGGCTGATGGCTAAGGAGCGCGAACAACGCGAACTCAAGGACTACTACGAGTTCGAGCTGACGTATCTCCGTAAGCTCGGAGCCGAGTTTGCGCAGCGGTATCCCAAGATCGCGTCGCGCCTACAGCTCGAAACCAGTAAAACGGAAGATCCGCACGTCGAGCGTCTGCTCGAGGGCTTCGCCTTTCTGGCCGCCCGCGTGCATCGGCGCCTTGACGACGATTTTCCGGAAATCTCCGAAGCGCTGCTGGAGATGCTGCACCCGCAATTCGTCCGGCCCGTACCGTCGATGTGTATCGTTGACATGCCGCTCGATCCGGCGCAAGGTCGTCTGCCGGATGGTCATTTCGTGCCGCGCGGCAGTGTGCTGCAGACACAGCAGGTCAATCGCGTGCGCTGTACGTTCCGCACGGTGTACAACACCACGCTGTGGCCGCTCACGATCACGAATGCGGAGTGGACCACGCCAGACCGCGCGGGCGCAGGCGCGAGTACCCGCGATGCGGTGGGTGCCATTTGGCTCGAGATCCGGGCATTCGAGGGCGTCAGGCTCGCCGACCTCACCATCGATGCGCTTCGACTTCACCTCGCTGGTGGCACCGGTGTCGTCGATACGCTGTACGAGTTGCTGCTCAACAACACCATGCAGGTCGTGGTGCGCAATCCCGATCGGCCGCACCAGCCACCGATCGTGATCAAACCCGGTGCAGTGAAGGCGCTGGGTTTCGGCGAGAACGAGAGTATGCTGCCGTATCCGAACCGCACCTTCGGCGGACACAGTCTGCTCATGGAGCTGTTTGCGTTTCCGCAGAAATTTCACTTCGTCGACCTCGAGGGCTTCGGCGACGCCGTGCGTGCGCTGGGCGCCGTGGATCGGGTCGATGTGAGCTTTCTGGTGAGCTCGTTCGAGCGCGCGGATCGTCGGCAGCAGCTCGAACTCGAGCTCTCGGCAAAGTCGTTCCGCACCAATGCCACACCCGCTGTCAATCTATTCCAGCAATCCGCCGAACCGATCCTGCTCTCGGAGCGACGCTTCGAACACTTGGTCGTCGCGGAAGTGCGGCAGCGACTCGAAATCGAGGTGTGGTCCGTCGATGAAGTGAAGCTCGTGGAACACGTTTCTCGCGAGGCGCGCGAAATCGCGCCGCTGTACTCGCATAAACACAACATCAGTGGTGCCGGCGACGATGTCTTTTGGCACGTGACACGACGGACGGCCCCGTGGCGCACCGATGGCGGCACCGAGCTCCATCTGGCGTTCAGCGACATGAGCGGCACCGTGCGCGCGCCCGATGTCGACGTGGCATCGCTACGCGTGAGCTGCTTCAACGGCGATTTGCCGAGCCTGTTGCCCTTTGGCGGCGACAACCGTGGCGATTTTGAGCTGATCGGCGCTGGTCCCGTTCATCGCATCTACTGCATCGTCAATCCCACCAAGTCGGTGCAGCCCGCGCTCGGCAGCTCGATGCTTTGGCGCATGATCTCGTCGCTCTCGCTGAACCATCTGTCGATCGTCGATGGAACGCCTGATGCTTTGCAGGAGCTGCTGCGGCTGCACAACATAAGCGACGATCTCGGTGCCGAACGACAGATCGACGGACTGGTCAGAGTCAGCAGCGAGCCATCCTTCGCGCGCGTCGACTCCCCGCACGGCATCGCCTTCGCGCGTGGTCGCCGCATCGAGCTCGAGTTCGACGAACAACAGTTCCCCGGCGGCGGCATGTTTCTCATGGCCACCGTGCTTGAACGGTTCTTCGCCCTGTACGCGTCGATGAACAGTTTTACGCAGGTAGCGGTGCGGTCGCGGCAACGTCGGCGACCGGTCACGGAATGGCCGGCCCGCGCCGGTGGACGGACGCTGCTATGAACACGGCCGAGGACGCCCGCAATCGGCGTACGTTGGCCCGCAGCCTCGAAGAGTCGGGCAGCGGCTACGACTTCGTGCAGGCGATGCGTCTGCTCATGCGGCTCTATCCCGACCGCGCCGCGGTCGGCGGCTGGGACGACCCCGCCCGCGAAGTCGTCCGTCTCTCGGTGCCGCCGTCCTTTGCGTTCCCTCCGTCGGAGATTGCAAAGCTCGAGCTCCCCAGTGCGTCCGACGAGCATGCGATGACGGGCATGACCGGCGAGTTCACGAATCGCACTCAGGCCCGCATGGCCGTGCGCTTCATGGGACTCACCGGTCCGCAAGGCGTATTGCCGCACATGTACACCGAGCACGCGGCCGCGCGCGCCCGCGCGCGCGACACCGCCTTCCGCGACTTTCTCGATCTCTTCAATCACCGGGCGCTGTCGTTGTTTCACCGGGCTTGGGAGCGATACCGGCCCTATGCGGCGGCCGAGCATGGTGCCGAAGACCGGCTGCGCTCCCATCTGCTCGATCTCGCGGGGATCGGCACCGCCGGTGTGCAAAAGAACAGTCGTGTGCCGATCGACACGTTGGCATACTATGCGGGCTTGCTCGCCCTTCGCACGCGGCCAGCCGTTGGCCTCGCGCAGATGATCGGCGATCACTTCCAGGTCGACGCCACCGTCGAACAGTTCGTGGGCGAGTGGCAAGCGCTGCGTCACGGCGGACAGCTAGCGCTCGGTGACGATGATCTCGATGGCATGCTCGGTTCGGCCGTGCTTGGTGATGCCGTCTACGACCCCCTCGCCCGGGTGCGTCTCCGTCTCGGACCGCTCTCGTACGCGCAGTTCCAGACGTTTCTTCCTGGTGGTCGCGCGCACGACCGACTCCGTGAACTCGCGCGACTCTATGCTGACGACCAAGTTGGCGTCGAAGCGCAACTGGTGTTGGCGCGTGACGAGATTCCGCCGTCGTCGCTGGGGGTTCCCGGCGCGCCGACGCTCGGATTCGGGACGTGGCTGCGCTCCAATCCCCCCGTGCGCGATGCCGACGATGTGCGACTGATCCTATGTTAACCGTGTGTGTCCCGTGTATCCGCCGAATTTTCCTTCCCTCCCTCTCCCGCTGACGGAGTCGTCATGGCTGTGAACCTGCGTGGCCTGATCGCCAAGCTGAATGCTCCCACCCGTAGCGCCGTCGAAGCGGCCGCGGGGCTTTGCCTGTCACGCACGAACTACGACGTCGAGATCGAACACTTCCTCGTCAAAGTGCTCGACGCCAACGACGGTGACCTCGCGGCCGTTCTCAAGCACTTCGGAATCAATCGCTCGCGTCTCGCCGACGACCTCGCGCGCGCACTCGACCGCATCAAGACCGGTAATGCGCGGACTCCGACGCTGAGCCCGTCGCTCGTGAACATGCTCAGCGAAGGCTGGATGCTCGGCTCAGTCGAGTTCGGCGCGCCGCGCGTGCGTACCGGGCATGCGCTGCTGGCCCTGCTCAGTGTCGGTGAACTCGCGCGCATGGCGCAGGACATCAGCAAGGAGTTCGAGAAGATCCCGGCCGATGTGCTCAAGAAAGACTTCGCCACCATCACCGCGCCGTCGGCGGAAGCAGCAGCCGAGTTGGGCGCGATCGACAACGCAGCCTCGAGTGCCAGCGCCTCGAGCGGCGGTGGTGCCCCGAAAGCCGGTGGACGCACGCCGAATCTTGACCAGTACACCGTCGACCTCACAGCAAACGCGAAGGCCGGCAAGATCGACGCCGTGCTCGGACGCGATTTCGAGGTGCGTCAGGTCGTCGACATTCTCACGCGGCGTCGGCAAAACAATCCGATCCTCGTCGGTGAAGCCGGCGTAGGGAAGACCGCCGTGGTCGAAGGCTTCGCGCGTCGTATCGCCGAAGGGGATGTGCCGCCTCCACTTCGCAACGTGTCGCTCCGCTCGCTCGATTTGGCGATGCTGCAGGCCGGTGCTGGTGTGAAGGGCGAGTTCGAGAATCGCCTGAAGGGACTGATTGAAGAGGTGAAGAACTCTCCCACACCGATCATTCTCTTCATCGACGAAGCGCATACGATGATCGGAGCCGGTGGCGCCGCCGGACAGAACGATGCGGCGAACCTGCTCAAACCCGCCCTCGCGCGCGGTGAGCTCCGCACGATCGCGGCCACCACCTGGAGCGAATACAAGAAGTTTTTCGAAAAGGATCCGGCACTCTCGCGGCGCTTCCAGCTGGTGAAGATCGACGAGCCCACCGAAGACGTGTGCTGCATCATGATGCGCGCCGTCGTGCCTTCGCTCGAGAAGCACCACGCCGTTCGCATCCTCGACAGCGGCATGGAGGCCGCCGTGCGTCTCTCGCACCGCTACCTCCCCGATCGCCAGCTGCCCGACAAAGCCGTGAGCGTGCTCGACACGGCGTGCGCCCGACTCAACCTCGGACAGACCGCCACGCCGGGACCGATCGAAGACGCCCATCGCACGCTCGACGACATCGGGCTGCAGGAACGCGTGCTGACCCGCGAGCAGGTCGCCGGCGCCGATCATCGGGAGCGGCTCGCTGAACTCGCCACCCGTCGCGCGCAGGTGCAGGAATCGCTCGCCGCGCTCGAGACGCGCTGGGCCTCGGAAAAGTTGCTCGTCGAGAAGATTCTCAGCGTCCGTGATGCGCTCATCGCCGAGGCCGAGAACACGGACCAAGCCACCGCCGAGACGCTGCGCACCGAATTGAACGGCCTCACCGCCGAGCTCGAAGCCCTCCAGGGCGAGACGCCGCTCATGCGCGTGTTCGTCGATGCCTCCATCGTCGGCGAAGTGATCTCCGGCTGGACCGGCATTCCGGTCGGCAAGATGATGAGCGACGAACTCGGCACGATGCTCGAGCTCGAAAAGCATCTCGGCGCCCGGGTGATTGGACAGGAGCATGCGCTGATCGACATCTCGCGGCGCGTGCGTACGTCGAAAGCCGGCATCGAGGATCCGAACAAGCCGAAGGGCGTATTCATGCTGGTCGGACCCAGCGGTGTCGGCAAGACCGAGACGGCGCTCGCACTGTCTGACCTGCTGTATGGTGGCGAACGCAACATCATCACGATCAACATGTCTGAGTTCCAGGAAGCGCATACGGTCTCGACGCTCAAGGGGTCACCCCCAGGCTACGTGGGATACGGTGAAGGCGGTGTCCTCACCGAAGCCGTGCGTCGTCGTCCGTACAGCGTCGTCCTGCTCGACGAGGTCGAAAAGGCACACCCTGACGTGCTTGAGCTGTTCTTTCAGGTGTTCGACAAGGGCGTCATGGATGACGGCGAAGGCCGTGAGATCAATTTCAAGAACACGATCATCATCTTGACCACCAATGCCGGCACCGAGACCATCATGAAGCTCACGGCGGATCCAGAAACGATGCCGTTCCCGGATGCGATGGCGAAGGCGCTCAAGCCGGAGCTCAACGCCGTCTTCAAGCCGGCATTCCTTGGCCGCATGGTGATCGTGCCGTTCTATCCCGTGCGTGACGAGAACCTGAAGCAGATCGTTCGTCTCAAAGTGGGGAAGATCAGCCGTCGCCTCCGTGAGACGCACCGTCTCGAACTGCGCCACGACGAAACGTTGATCGCGCAGGTGGCCGCGCGGTGCACCGAAGTGGAAAGCGGCGCCCGGAACGTCGACAACATTCTGAGCAACACGCTGCTGCCTGAGATCTCGCGCATGTTGTTGGCGGCCATGGCCGAGGGCATTCGTCCGACCGCCCTGCGGGTTGGTGTGGCCGAAGACGGAGACTTTACGTACGAGAACGTGGTCGACGCCGCTGCGGTCTGACGCAGCGGTACATCGAGGACACCCGGGGATGTACTGATGGCCTGGTCACAAGCCAATCGACCGTACCGATTGAACACAGCGTTGGGTACCGACGTGCTGTTGCTGCGCGAATGGCGCGGGGAGGAATCCCTTTCCACGCTGTTCCGCTACACGGTCACGGCGATGAGCACACGCAACGACATCTCGGCCAAGGAGCTGCTGCTCAAGAAGGTCTCGCTGTTGTTGCGGCTGCCCGATGGCACCGACCGCACCATTCATGGTGTGGTCAGCCGCATCCGGCGCGGTGGCAAGGCGCCAGTTGGCTTGGTCGCGTACGAACTCGAGATCCGGCCACCGCAGTGGGTGCTCGACCTCGACGAAGGCTTCGAAATTTTTCAGAACAAATCGGCGCGTGATATCGTCAATGCGCTCATGACCGGCGTCAGTACTTCGTGGAAATTAATACGCACGATCGACGAACGGCCGGCAACGTTCCGGTATCGCGAGAGCCGGTGGAACTGCGCGGCGCGACTGATGGAGCAGGAGGGTGTGTGGTTCCGGTTCGATCACACCGGAGGCGATGCGCAGCTGATCTGGAGTGACAGCGTCGCGTCGGCCAAGCCGGCATGGGGCGTCAGCAAACTCGCGTTCATCGAGGCGTCAGACGACACGTCTCGCCTGATCGGCCTCGGTGTTGACGCCAATCCGTTCGTCTCGAAAACGCATCTGCGTACCGCCAGCGAGTTTCTGGCGATGAAGAGCGTGGATGGCTCCACGACGTCGACCGGCGCCTTCACAGCGCCAAGCTCGGTCTCCGCCTATCTCTTCGACCAGCAGATCGCCGCGCAACGCGATCCGGCCTTAGCGCCGAACAAGGTGCCGTACGACGCCAAGGTGTATTCAAAGCTCCGTCAGGAGCTCGCCGAGGTGACCGCCGAGGTGTACCACGGTTCGAGCACGTATGTTGGCCTCGAGCCCGGCGCCAAGTCAGATGTGGTCAACCTGTCGAACACCAGTCTGAACGCGTCGCTCTTCATCACGAAGGTCGTGCACCGCGGCAGCAACGGCGACTACTTCGCCAATGACTCGGCCCCGCACGTGTACGAGAATGAGTTTGAGGCCATCCCGGCCGCCACGCCGTTTCGTCCGGCGCGCACGTCGCCATGGCCGCGCATCGGTGGGTCGCACACCGCCGTCGTGGTCGGTCCTGATGGCGACGAGATCTACACCGACGAATGGGGCCGCGTGCAGGTGGTGTTCAAGTGGGAGGAAGAACACAAGCTCGATCTCAAGCACTCCTGCTGGGTACGCGTGGCCACGTCCTCGGCGGGTCAACAATTCGGCAGTGTATTTCTGCCGCGCATCGGACACGAAGTGATTATCGAATTCCTCGACGGGAATCCCGACAATCCGATCATTACGGGCAGTCTCTACAACAGCGCCAACAAGCATCCGTGGCCGCTACCAGGCAAAAGAAACTCGAGCGGCATCCGCACCAAGTCCACGCTCAAAGGCGGGGCGGATGATTTCAACGAGCTGCGTTTCGATGATACCAAAGGCGCGGAGCTCATCTACACACAGGCGCAGACGGATCTCGAGACGCTCGTGAAAAACGACGAACGCCGAAACGTCCAGCATGACCGTACGACGACCATCAAGAACAACGAAGAGAAAACGGTCACGGAAGGCTGGGAGAAGACCACGATCTCGAAGGGCGAGCAGTTCATTACGGTGGCCGATAACAATCGGACGCTGCACGTCGAGAAGGAGCACACGGTCACCGTGAACGGCAACGAGTCGGTGACCGTCACGAAGGACCGCACGATCACCGTGAAGTCAAACCAGATTCACAAGGTGACGCAGAACAACACTGTCACAATTGACGGCAAGCAGAATACGACCGTCAAAAAGAACGACACCACGACCATCGATCAAGGCAACTCGAAACTCGTGGTGCAGATGGGCAACATCGATATCAACGCCAAGATGGGGAACATCACCGTCAAGGCCGACATGGGGAAAATCACCATCGAGGCAATGCAAGCGATCGAGTTGAAAGTCGGCGCCAGCAAAGTCATCATCGATAATACCGGCGTCACGATCGAAGGGCTGATGGTGAAGATCGACGGCAAAGTGATGACCGAGGTGAAAGGCGGCGCCATAGCGAAGGTCGAAGGTGGCGGCGTGACGATGATCAAGGGCGGCATCACCATGATCAACTGATCGGAGACCCTGTGACCATGCCCCCAGCAATCGCTCCCGATCCGCTCGCGTCACTCACACCGCCTATGCGCTGGCTGCTCGAGCGCGCGGCCCCCGATGAGCCGGCGCTTGCGCTGCTCAACCCCCGACACACGCTCGAACAGCTCTACGTCACGTGGATGGGCTCCGAACACGTCGTCTCCGCCATTCGACTCATCGTCGCCGTGCTCCCGGTGCGCGAGAGCATCTGGTGGGCGTGGGTCTCGGCCCGGTACGCCACGCAGATGGAAGGTGGTAAAGCGCCCTCAGCGAAAGAGCACGCCACCTTGACCGCCGTCGAACAGTGGATCGTGCGCCCCGATGACGCCGCCCGTCGTGCCGCCTGGGACGCCGGCGAAAAGTCAGGACTCGACACGCCGGTCGGTTTAGTGGCCACCGCTGTCTTTTTGAGTGGAACCACGATCGCTCCGTCGTCGGTACCACCCGTGCCGCCACCCCCCGGCGTGGCCATGCCCATCGTTTCCGGCGCCATCCTGCTATCCGCCGTGTCGAATTCCAACGCCGACCTCATTCCATCCACCCTCCTGTCGTTCGCCGCGCAGGGGCTTGAGATCGTGAAGCGTCTGGGAGGCTGGGATGCCGCACTCCAGCTCTCGTACGACACCCATCATCGGCAGATAGCCGAGTACGAACAGGCCATCAACCCGCCCTCACCGAGGTAGTGACCCATGGGAATGCCCGCCGCGCGCGTAACCGATATGCACGTCTGCCCGATGATGACGCCTGGCGTGCCGCCCATCCCGCACGTAGGTGGGCCGATCGTGAAGCCAGGCTGCCCCACGCTGTTAATCGCCATGATGCCGAGCGCGACGCTCACCAGCATGTGCGTCTGTGTCGGTCCGCCGGATGTCATCATCAAGGGATCGGCGACGGTGCTGATGGGAAGTCTTCCGGCCGCACGACTCGGGGACAGCACCGCGCACGGCGGCACTATCGTGGTCGGCGCGCCAACCGTGTTGGTCGGCGGCTAACCGTCAGCGAATCGTTCACCGCTGATCAGCGTCCGAAGGGCTGCTCCAGACTCGGTGACTGCGGCGTGAACAGTTCGGCACCGTTCTCGGTGATCACCATGTCGTCCTCCAGTCGAATGCCGAACTCGCCGGGGATGTAAATGCCGGGTTCGTCGGAGAACACCATACCGGGACGCAGCGGCAGCGTGTTGCCGCGCACGAGATACGGCCACTCGTGCCCGTCCATGCCCATGCCGTGTCCCACGCGGTGGCTGAAGAAGGTGTAATCCGGACCGAAGCCAGCGTCGACGATCACCTTCCGCGCGGCGGCGTCCACTGCCTCGCAGTGCACCCCTGGCTTCGCCGCCGCCAGCGCAGCGCTCTGCGCCCGATGCTCGATCTCGAACACGTCTTTCATACGCTGGGTGGCCTTGCCCAGCACGAAGGTGCGCGATATGTCGGAGGAATACCCCTCCACCTTGCAGCCACCGTCGATCAGCAGGATGCTCCCCTCGCGTACCACTTGCGGTGTCGTACTGCCGTGCGGCAGCGCCGAGTATTTGCCGACCTGCACGCCCGCCGACCCGGAGTAGCCCAACTGCTGGTGTGCGAGCTGCACGAGCTGTGCGAAGTCGTCCTGCGTCATGCCTTCTTTCAACGACTTGTACGCCGCTTCGTACGCGGCCAGTGTGACGGCGCTGGCATGCCGCATGAGTGAGAGTTCATGCGCGTCCTTCACCATGCGACAGCCGGCGGTGATGGGCGTGCCACTCACGACCGTCACACCGGGCACATGCGCGGCACCATCGGCGAACACGAAGCGCACCGTTTCTTCGGCAGCGATCGTCGCCGTCGAGAGACCGCGCGACGCGAGCGCTTTGCGCAGCAGTTCGTATGGATTCTCGTGCTCCTCCCACGCCATCACTTCGGCCTCGCGACCGAGCGGACCCAGATGCGCCTGCTCCATGGCCCGCTCTTCTTCGAACTTCGGCGTGATCAGAAACGCCGCACCGCGTACGGGAATTACAGCGGCCAGCAGTCGCTCGCTGAGTCCCCACCGGATACCGGTGAAGTACTCCATACTTGTGCCGCCGGTCAGCATGAGCGCGTCGATGCGCTGATCGCGCATGAACTGTCGCGCTTTCTCGAGACGCCCCTGTCGCTCCGCCACCGAGATAGGCACGACGCCGTCACGCAGCGGGCGCAGCGCGCGGATCGCGGGTGGCAGTGACGACGGCGGCTGCGTCACGGAGCCCTCGGTCGCCAAACCCTCGGCCCTCGCCGGTACCGACACCACCGCACCGGCCACGAGTGCGGTGGCCGAGCCCAGAAACTCACGACGCGTAGCCATGCGGTAATCCTTTGTGAAGGTGAGTCAAATTGCCTTATCTTAAATACCGCTGACGCGACGAGACGTCGAGTCCAGCAGCCCCACCGGTTTTTCAAGGCGGGCACCTCCACCCGTGTCCGCATCGCTTTTCATCTCGTGAGGATTCTCTTGCTCCTTCCCATCCTTCAGCGCGCAGCGCTGGCAGGACGGCACGGCGGCGCAGCCCTGTTCGGGCTCGCGTTGTCGATTGCTGGTGCTACTTCGCTCGCTGCTCAATCCACTGGTACGATCGTCGGCCGCGTGATCGATGCGGACAACCGTCAGCCGGTTGCTGCTGCTCAGATCACCATCGAGGGCACACAGTTCGGCCGCTCCACCGGTGACGATGGCCGCTTCACGCTCGCCAACGTGCCCACCGGTGCCATCACCGTTACGGTACGCCGCATCGGGTATCAGCGGCAGTCGCGCGCGATCACCCTCGCCGCCGGCCCGTCGGTCACCATCGATTTCACGCTGGTAAAAAGCAACGTATCACTGGCTGGTATCGTCGTTACCGCCACCGGTGAAGAGCGCAAGAAGGAAGTCGGCAATGCGATCACCACCGTCGGCAGCGCCGACTTCGAGCGTGGCGCTGTCGCAAACACGCAGCAGATCCTGCAGGGCCGCACCACGGGTGTCACCATTCAGGCGAACGGCGGCGGTCCCGGTGCCGGCGGTACCATCCGATTGCGTGGCGTGAACTCGATCACCCAAGGCAATCGTCCGCTCATCTACGTCGATGGCATCCGGATCTTCAATGGCAACTCGCCGACCGGCGTGTCGTCACGTCAGTCCGTGTCGCCGCTCAATGACATCCCCGCTTCCGATATCGATCGCATCGAAGTCGTGAAGGGTCCGGCCGCAACCACGCTGTACGGTACGGAAGCGTCGGGTGGCGTCCTGCAGATCTTCACCAAACGTGGCCGTGAAGGTCCCGCCGTGTGGACACTCGAGGCAAGTGGCGGCATCAACAGCATGGGCGACTTCGGCCCGCGCTCCGATCCGACGCGCATGTTCCTCCGCGAGTGCCGCGGCCCCAACATGCTGGACGCCAACGGCGTGGCCTTCGAAGACGCCACCTGCCCCGAGAATGGCTCGTGGCTGCAGAATGGCTACCTCGGGCGCTATTCGCTGGGCGTGCGTGGCTCGGGCAGCGGTATCAACTACGCGATCTCCGGCAATCTCGAAAACGAGTCCGGTGTGTTCCGCGTGGGCAGCAACAAGACCGGCGGCCTGCGCGCCAACATCGGCTTCGCACCGTCGAAGACCGTCACGCTCGCGCTCAACACGTCATGGCAGCGCCGGAATACGGCGATGCTTTCAGAAGGCAACAGCGCCGACGCCTTCCTGCTGAACGTGTCCCGCGGCCCCGGCTCGAACTTCAGGGGCACCGGCTGCAGCACGACCACGATCGCCTGCGTCGTGAACGAATCGATCTTCTCGAAGTCCAACACGATCGGTGGTGATCACTTTATCACCGGTGGTACGGCCACGTGGAATCCGACGTCCACGATCAGCAACCGCTTGGCCGTCGGCATTGACTACAACAACAACGATCAGCGTACGATCAATCCGTTCGGCTATCCGCGCACACCGACCGGCCAGTACTTCCAGACGCTCTGGAACCGTCAGCTCATTACGGTCGACCTCGCGAGCAGCTGGAAGCAGACGTTCGGCAAGAAATTCACCGGGACGTCGTCGGTCGGTGGCCAGATGTTCGACAGCCGTCTCAACTCCACTGATCTGCAAGGTGACAACTTCGCGGGACCCGGCGTTCCCACGCTGATCTCCGCGTCGATTCGTCAGATCACCGATGTGAACCAGCAGCGTGTAATCAATGCCGGCTTCTTCGCCCAGCAGATGATCGGCTGGCGCGACCTTTTGTTCGTGACCGCCGGCGCCCGCGTCGACGGGAACTCGGCCTTCGGTACCGGCTTCGGTCTCCAGACGTATCCGAAGCTCAGCATGTCGTATGTGATCTCCGACGAATCGTTCTGGCCGTCGAATCTCATCGAAACGTTCAAGCTGCGCGGCGCTATCGGCGAAGCCGGCAAAGCGCCAGGCGCGTTCGACGCGTCGCGCACCTGGAATCCGATCGCCGCCGAAGGCGGACTCTCCGGCTTCACGCCCGGGCAGCTCGGCAATCCGAATCTCGGTCCCGAGCGCACCCGCGAGAGCGAGGTGGGCTTCGACGCCGGCTTCTGGGGCGGTCGTCTCGGCGCGGTCGTCACGTACTTCAACGCGCGCACCAACGACGCCATCATCAACGTCGCCTATCCGCCGTCACAGGGTTTCGCCAACAACCAACCGGAGAACGTCGGCACCATTTCGAACAAGGGCATCGAAGCGCAGCTTACCGCGACCTTCGAACCGACGAGCTGGGCGCGTCTTGAAACACGCTTGCAGTACACGAACGTAAAGGGCAAGGCCGTTGATCTCGGTGGCCGCGTTCTTACGCTCGACGCGCTTTCGCGGAGTTACGTACAGGAAGGCTTGCCGCTGCCCGCCTACGTCGGCCTGAAGGTGCGGAACCCCGACGCCCTCGCAGCTGCCATCGTCGACACCAACAAGTTTCTTGGCGCTACGTTCCCCGATCAGATCATCAATCCATCGTTCACGCTCACGCTGTTCAAGAACTTCACGATTGATGCCGTCGGTGAATTTCAGCGCGGCGGAAACCTGCTGAATGGCACCGGCTTCCAGAACGCCAGTCTTGGGATCTGGCAGCCTTGCTTCGCGGCGCAGAAGGCGCTCCGTGCGGCCGCTGCGGGTGATGCCTCGGCACTCGCCGGCATCAACGCGCAGGATCGCATGCGCTGCTCCATTACGGCGACCGAGCGTGACTATAGCTACTGGGTCGAGAGCGCGGACTTCTTCAAGCTGCGCAGTCTGTCGGCCTCGTACGACGTGCCGAAGCGCTTCACACCCGGGGCGCGCAACATGACGGTCTCGCTCGCGGGCCGGAATCTCTTCGTGAACACCAAGTACACCGGCTCTGATCCGGAAACGGCCGACCAACGGACCAGCACGTTCTCGCGCCGCGACTACTACAACACCTCGACGTATCGCACGTTCTTGTTCAGCGTGAGGACGAGTTTCTGATGCCCACTATGACTGATTTCTCCACGATGACACGCCGTGCGCTTCCGGCGGCAACCATCGCTCTCGCCGCCGTGCTCGGTGGTTGTGACCTCAAGGTCACCAACCCCGGCCCGCTGCTCGACGAAAACCTCAACACCGCCAGCGCTGTGCCCGCGCTCGTGAACGGTATGGGCGGCGATCTTTCGATCGCGATCGGCAACTACCTCACTCGTGGTTCGCTGGCCGCACTCGAGCTACGTCACTCCGGCAACTTCGCCGCCGAGCGCAAGTTCGCGGCTGGTGACATCGCGCCGGAAGACGTGAACGGCGATTGGGCGCGCATGCACACGGCGCGGTATGTCGCGGAAGCAGGCCTCGAACGTATGAAGACGGTGCTCGGCACCGGCTTCGAGACGAACGTCAATACGCCGCGCGCTTACCTGTATGCCGGCTTCGCCAATCGGTTCCTTGGCGAGAACGTCTGCAACGCAGTGTTCGCCGGCGGGCCGGCGCTGCCGAGCAGTACGCACTTCGTGCGCGCCGAGAGTCTCTTCACGCGGGCTCTCACCATTGCCCGCGTATCGAACAACACGGCGCTCATCAACGCGGCGCTTGCCGGTCGCGCGCAGGTGTACGCCAATCAGGGCAAGTGGACGGACGCCGCCGCCGATGCGGCGCTGGTGCCGGTGGCATTCCGCCACAATGCCATCTTCTCCCTCAACACCACGCGCGAGAATATGGATCTGGCCGTTCAGACCATCTCGCGTCGTGAAGTGACAGTGTGGAACACCGCGTGGGTCGCCGATCGCGATCCACGCGTGCCGTACGACACCGTGCGCACGGGCACGACGATCACCAGGGGACAAGACGGTGCCACCAACTTCTTCCGCCAGCGGAAGTACATCACCCTGGGAGATCCCGTGGCGCTCGCCAAGGGGACGGAAATGCTGCTCATTCGTGCCGAGGCGGCACTAAGGGCCAGCGACCTCGCGAATGCGATGCTATTCATCAATCAGGGTCGTACGGCGGCTACACTCACGCCGCTTACGGCGACCACGGTCGACGCGGCATATGTGCACCTCATGCGCGAACGCGGGGCGGTGCTCTGGCTCGAAGGTCGTCGCTTGTTCGACCTCCGTCGCTGGCTGGCCGAACGACGGAACACCACGCTGCAGGGTCGCAGCACGTGCATTCCGATCAGCCTCGAAGAGCGCGGCGCCAACCCCAACGTACGCGGCGCGCAGTAAGGAGTAGCCTCTCGGGGCCTATGCTCCGAGATCGGTGTAGAAGGCCAGAGGGGAGAGTGGCTGATGCCGCTCTCCCCTCTGGCTTTACCTCGCGGCGGATGTTCGCCCCTTGCGCACATCCCATCGCCGAGCCGACCGTATGGCTATACCACATTTGCACGGTTATTCGCAGGGCGGATCTCCTCCGCTCCCCGAACGGTCCATTTGGACCGTGGACGACGTGGAACAGTTACCGGACGACGGCAATCGCTACGAAATTCTGCACGGCGAGCTGCTGGTGACGCCGCTCCCATTGAAGTGCTCAGTCCGTTTACGCGCAAGCGTGATCGCCACGGCAAGCGCCCGGTCTATCTCGCGCACGGGGTCGGCGAAGTCTGGCTGGTTGACGATGCCACACGCACAGTCGAGCGGTGGACCGCCGCGTCGGAGTTCCCCAGAACGCTGTATGAGCTTTTCACGTGGACGCCGGATGCGGCGTCTCCGTCGATGATCATGACCGCCGACGAACTCTTCGGCCCCGCACTCGACACCGAGAGCACACCTGCCGAAGCGAATGATGATGACTAGCCAGTTGCCGCAGGCCTGATCGGTCACGGCGTACTACACCCCACTCCTACTCGCTCAGTACGAATCGCCGTTCACTTTTCGCCGCCACGCCCGCACGGGTGCGCATCTCGATGCTCATCATGTACTGCCCGGCCGGCAGTGCCGCGAGGTCGAGCGTCAGTGATCGGCCGATGATCGGTTTTGAGGCCGAGAGAACCGTCGCGCCGCGACGCGGCCGGCACTGCGCGCGTCGTCGCGACGAACACCGACGTGCACTTCGACCGTGTCGCCCGGGTTCAATCCGTAGCTTTCCCAGTACACCGCCACCGGTGCGGCGCGATCGAACGTGAGCGAGCCGGCCATGTAGCGTGCCGCCGTGTCCGGATCGTGCGGCGCCGGCAGAGTGCGGTTTGGCACCCGCATCAACAACAGGCCGGACAGGGCGACCTCCGCCGGCCCCATCGCGCGCAGTGTCGGCGGCGGTCGCACGCCGTAGCGATATCGCAACGCCTGCGCGGGTTGCGTGCGAAGAAACAACTCGGCGCTGAGCACGAGGGGCGTCGACGGCAGCTCGGCGGACAACCGCAACGCTTGCCCCACGCGCACTTCGGATTGCGCGAACGCCTGCACATCGAAGTCCGACGTGCCCCCACCGAGCGCCGCCGGATACGCACTGGCATCAGCCACCGGCTGCGTGCGCAGCGGATCGTCTACCGCGAGGCGGTACGCAATGACGGTATCCCGGCGCCAGAAAATGTCCTGCCCGGCATCGAGCGGCAGCAGACGCGCCGGCGCGCCATGTGCTCTTGGGGCCACCAGTCGTCCGGGTCCGTCGCCGGCGGGTTGTACAGGTTGTAGTGCGACGCGTTGAGGCTGAACGGATCGGGCAAGGTGCTGAACGCCGGCACCAGTGCGGCGCGGTCAGGCGTGTACTCCTTGGTGGTGAACGGCGCAAAGAACTGCTTGAGTGGCTGCAGATCGAGCGCAGGAAACTTCCGGACACCCTTTAACGGTTTGGGCGGCGCTAGTGCGGTGGTCTCGGAGGGCATGTACTTCCCCAGCCAGAGCGGCCAATCAGACCTCGTAGACCGCGGTTCCGCGATCGGCTCGAGCCGCTCGAGCTCAAACCCGAGAAAGCGCTTGAACAATGGTTCTGGCCAATACGTGTAACTCGGCCAGCCGTAGCGTATCACGGTTTCCCGCACGGCCTCGCCGCCGCCGTCCCGGGTCCAGATGTACTGTTCGTCCCGGGCATGCCGGTGCGCAGCCGAGTCTGTATTCGCCGGACGCCGTGCGCGACGTAGCGCTCATTGCCCCGGATGGCCCACAGGGGATCACTGAGCCACCACAAGTTGCCCGACAGCCGCTGCTGTTCCACGCATGACAGGTTGCGTACTTTCGCCGCTTTGCCGACGTCGAACAGCAGCATGACATCCTGGCCGAGGCAGTCGGCCACACCGTTTGGTGGGGATTGTACGAGCGCGTCGGCGATGCGCAATACAGAATCGGCGGACACGAGGTTGCCGGCGTAGTGTTGCGCGAGCGCGAGGAGTTCTGCGCAGAGCCGGTCGTTGCCACCGCAACCCGCAGCCACGTCGATGGCGCGCTGGAACTGCTGCTGATCAATAAGGAATCGGACCTGCTGTCCGACGATCCACGTGTGCTCCGGATATCGCATCGCAGCTGCGTCCAGGTCGCGGATCAGTTCGTCGCGCGCACGCCGAACTTGGCGTGCCGCGTCGCTCGTCAACGCCATATCGATGGCTTCTCCCTCGTCTGGGGGAACCCCATCATCTGGAGGGAGCCCATCGGGCACACCGCACCTCGATCCACTTGGGCCGCCACCGGTCGGCGCGCCACCGGTGAGTCATACTGCGTCGGAACCAGCAGCGGCGTCAGACGATAGCAGTCGAGCGCAAAGAAACGACGCACTTCCGGCACCCGTCCTTCGTTGTTCGCTCGGACCGCCTGAAATCGCATGTCTTGATGTTGCTGTTTCTGGACTTTCTCTCACGCTTCGCGCCACATATCCTCGAAGGTGTCAATGCGCTGGCGCAGTGCACGGTGCACCGTGCCGGTATCCCGCGCCACGGCCGCGCGCTCGTGGACGCGCGAGGAAAACCGAAGGACCTGAACCGCCGGTTTCATCACCATGATCCGTTTACTCGATTGGACAGTGTCATTGCCGCGGCCGCAGTGCACCCGTGACGCGGTGACGGTGACGCAGCGGTATCGCCGGGTATTCCGGGAATGGAGTCGTGGTTTGGCAAGCTGGACACACGCGAGCCCCACCGCGCGCCCGCTTCGTGAAGCGGAGGTATCGTGGTCTCTCGCGCGCGTCAGGTCCCAAGCCCCACGTGCCCATGCTGACGATCCGCGTCTTCCGCGGCTCGGCCTCGACGATCGAGTCGATCGGTGGTGGCCGCCGATCCTGCAGGTGAACCCAGCCAACATGATTCGACAGCTGCTCAACTACACCAGCGGCGTCTTCGATATCACCGACAGTCCAGGCTATCGCGATTCCATGCTCGCCGATCCGGCGTCGATCGGTCCCCCTCGCGCACCCTCCGCATGCTGGGCGCGCTGCTCTTCGCGGCCCGACAAGCATGGAGCGACTCCAACTCCAACTACCTGCTGGCTGGCCTGATCGTCGAGGCGGCGGGGTAAGCACCACTGCACATGCTGTTGCGGCGCGGAATGACCGGCGGCGTGGTCACGGCGGCATCGCTGGCACAGATGCAGGCCCCAGTGGGGACGAACTCCTACGGGCTCGGCGCGAGTCGTCGCGTGGTGGGCGGGTTGAACGCCCACGACCCGGCACGCGACGGGTCCGGATGATGATACCGGATGCCGAGGCGCTCCGCGACGACCGTGTGCCATACCCTCGCCGCATGACGATCAGTCCGGGGCTCGCCCCGAACTTGCAAGAGGTATGCGGAGGTTCACCGCGCACACCGCGCACTCACCCAGAACGATTTCAGGAGGCTCTTCATGGCTCGCAGCGCCGATACCACTGTGACTAAAATCGATTCATCGACCTCGCCGGTCGGGGCTGACGGCGAGGTCTACCTTGCCTCGGGAAAGTCGTTGTCCATGCGCATGTGGCGCGACGAGCAGCCGACCGATGCCAAACCGGCGAGTCGCCGGGATTACGAAACCGTGGGCTACGTGCTCAACGGGCGGGCGGAATTGCACATTGAAGGACAAATGGTGCTGCTCGAACGGGGAGATTCGTGGGTCGTGCCTCTCGGTGCTGAGCACACGTACAACATTCTCGAAAGCTTCAGCGCCATCGAAGTCACGCATCCCCCCTATCAAGTGCATGGGCGCGCGGATTGACGCGCCTGCGCACGAGTTAGCGGCTCGAGCGTGACGACCGAGCCGTTGCTGTGGCACAGAACGACTAGCGGCGCCCCGTGTTTCGGGGGCGCCGTTCGCGTAAGTCCTTGTAAATAACGCAGTGGCCAGGGAGGGAATCGAACCCGCGACAGGCGGATGAGCAGGCCGGTGCAGAGGAAGTTCTCCGCGAAAGCTGTTGGGCTGATCGCGTTTTTGGCACTTTCGACCTGTGGCGGTCGGCACGAACGGCGTCGGGCTGACGTTGCGTTAATCGATGTACTGGGTAACGGCAGCGATCGCCTGGTCCACACAGCGATCCAAAAGTTTGAACGGCAGCCCGCGCCACCCACCACCTTCGCTCCGCGCGCGCCCTGTCGGATCAAGCGCCCCCAGCCGCACGAGTCGAGGGCATGCGGCTTGCGTCAGGGGCCAACCTCTACCTTGAATCCGTCCCATCCTGGCTGACACTCATGACTCCAGTTAAAACGGCCGCCCCCCGAAAAGCAGCATCGAGAAAAAAGGCCTCCCCCAAAAAAGCAGCATCAAAAAAGGGAGTATCAAAAAAAGCAGCTGATCCATGTTGGGATGGATACGAACGAGTTGGCAGCAAGAAGAAAGCAGGAAAAACAGTTCCTAATTGTGTCCCTGAAAAATAATTTCGGCGGCGGAATCTATCGGTCGGTGCAACGCGTCCAGAACGCATCGCGGCCGGTGTGGCAGAGCCAGGCGTTTTCAGTGGCCGTGTGTTGAGCTGGTGTACGCTGCGGTTCAAGTCGAGCGTCAGCGACGCCATCACACGGCGCAAGGCGGTGTCCAGCGCGTCGCAGGGCTCACTTCTTGCACAATTTGCTACTGCGCACCAGACCGCGCTTTTGTGCTGCCAGCAATCGCGTTCCCAGTGAAACGTATGACCCCAAGATTGCAGCGTTGCACACGATAACCAGGCCGATGCTATCCACGCGAAAACCAACGCCCGACCATTCTTCTTGTAGAAGCCGAGTGTGAGCTCCGAAGCAGCTACGGCACGAAGGCTATCCACCGCAATCCGATAAAAAGCAGAATATGAACGCTGTCGAAACGCGCCCTCGTTCGTCTGATATTCGTGGTCAGAAGTTGCCCTTTCCGGCCAGTCAGGCTGACATGGATCAGCAGCCCGACACCGATCTGTCGAACTATCGTGCGGCAGACAAATTATTCGGCAAAGTGGCGCTGATCACCGGAGGCGATTCCGGAATCGGGAGGGCCGTCGCGATTGCTTTTGCCATGGAGGGCGCCGACGTCGCCATCGTCTACGATGTAAACGATGGTGACGCGAAGATGACGCAAGATATGGTGCAGGCAAAAGGACGACGCTGTCTTTTGCTGAAGAATGATGTGCGGAATTCCGACGAATGCAGGTCAGCAGTGGCGCAGACTGTCGCCGAGCTCGGGGGCCTCAACGTACTCGTGAATAACGCTGCCTATCAGATGGCGAACGCACGCTTCGAGGACATTACTGAAGAGGACTGGGATCGGACGTTCAGAACCAACATCTATGCGTACTTCTTCATGGCTCAGGCCGCTCTTGCGCACATGAGCGATGGCGACTCCATCATCAACACCGGCAGTATCGTTGGGCTCACGGGCCATGCAGTTCTCGTCGATTACACTGCGACGAAGGGCGCCATACACGCCTTCACTAAATCCCTCGCTCTGTATCTGGGAAAACGCAACATCCGAGTCAATTGCGTCGTGCCCGGACCCGTCTGGACGCCCGCCATTCCAGCCACCATGCCTATCGAAGACGTTGAACACTTCGGACATGAAGTCGCACTGGGGCGTCCCGGACAGCCAGAAGAGCTGGCACCGGCGTACGTGCTGCTCGCGTCCAGCGACGGAAGTTTCATCACCGGCAGTCTTGTCCACGTGACCGGCGGCAGACTCTCGGCCAGCGACTGAGCGTCATGGCGTACGCTGCCAGAAATTCTGCACAGCGTTGGTCCTGAACTGCTGGCGTACAACTGACCTACGATCTCGGAAGACGGATTCGTTTCACTCCACATACATCCACATAGGAGTCACGGGCAATGCCAAGCTATAATCACTACCAGCAGCTCAAGACCTCGGTGGAGTTGCCGGAGCACGACGCGGTGGGCGCGTGTCTTACATGCTCCTACTGGGAAGTGACCGAGTATCGCGATGAGGCCATGGCACCCAGGGTGGCGCTGTGCCTGCATCCGAAGCTGGCGCCGCTGGCGTTGATCGTGAGCGGCTCCAGCGCGTGCAACAAGTGGGAGGCGAAGCCGGACAAGGAACCGGAGGCTGGTGCCTACGCGGAACGCAATGAAGAGGCGAAAGAGACGCAACAGAAAAAAGCTGCCCACGTTGCGATGGCGCACTCCTGAACGACGCCTTCGTGCAGCGCGAGCGGCTGTCACTGCCCGTGCGAGATGTCAGCTACCCGGCCGGTTCGCTGCGGGACCTGCTTAACGGCCCGCACGTCAGTGCGGCCACTCGCGTGGCGCTACTGGCGCGGATCGCGACATCAACCACAACGGAGCCACGCTTCTTCGAGCCGTCGATGTTTGCGACGCTGCGCTGCGTCTGCGTGAGATTTGTGCCTGAAGCCGAGTCGATTTGTGCAGAGGTCGCCGCCATGATCGACGCGCGCCTGGCAGACGGCACGGGCAACGGATGGCGTTTCAACGATATGCCCTCCGACGGTGACTGCTATCGCATGGGCCTGAAGCGAATCGATGAGCTGTCACTCGCGCTACACGACGCGCCGTTCGCGCTTCTCGATGGCAATTTACAGGATAACATGCTTCAAGAGGCGAATCACATCGGTAATGCGCCATCCGTTCGGCCTTCTGGATTTCCAGCTCGATTCTTTGAGGAATTGCTAGTCGAAGTCGTAGAGTGTGCGTATAGCCACCCGCTGATGCAGGAGCACATCGGCTATGCCGGTATGGCCGATCTGCCGCAATGGACCACCTTGACGCTCGACGCGCTCGAAGATCGCGAACCACGTCCCCTTCGTACCTCTCATGCGTGAAGAAACGGCGAACGGCGGACGGAAGTACGCGGCTGAGGACCTTGTCGATGCCGTGGTCGTGGGTACCGGCGCCGGCGGTGCACCCATCATCGCACGGCTCGCTCGCGCGGGCCTGCGCGTGGTGGGACTCGAGGCAGGAGCACATTGGAATCCGGCAGTCGACTTTGCGACCGACGAGCGAGCACAGAGCAAGCTGTTCTGGACTGACGAGCGGCTCAGCGCTGGTGCGGATCCGCTCGCCTTTGGCAATAACAACTCCGGCATCGGCGTTGGCGGGTCGACGCTGCATTACACGCCCTTCGTGCCGCGCGCCCAGCCGGACGACTTCCTGCTCAATACGGAGTTTGGTGTCGGACGCGACTGGCCGTTGACGCATGCCGATCTTGAACCGTATTACGACGAGCTGGAAGCGTTTCTCGGCGTCTCCGGTCCGTCGTCGTACCCGTGGGGTCCGCCGCGTCAAACGGATTATCCGCTCGCGCCACTGCCGCTGAACGGACCCGCGCAGCTCATGACACGCGGGTGCGACGCACTCGGCATCCGCACGTCGCCGGCCGCGAATGCTGCATTATCGGCAGCGTATTTTTCACCTGGCGTTGGGTGGCGCGCTGCGTGCACGAACCGCGGCTTCTGCCAGGCAGGATGCAGCACCGGCGCCAAGGCGAGCATGGATGTCACATTCATTCCCGTTGCGCTGGCGGCTGGCGCCGAACTGCGGACTGAATCGTTCGTGACCGGGTTCGAATTCGATCGCTCAGGGCGACTTTGCGGCGTGGTGTACCAGACGGCGCGCGGTGAAGCGCGACAGCGATGCTCGAACGTGTTTCTGTGCGCCGGCGCTATCGAGACACCGCGCCTTCTGCTGCTGAACAGCATCGCCAACTCGAGCGGACAGATCGGCCGAAACTTCATGGCGCACACCGGGCTCCAGGTCTGGGGCCGCTTTGACGAGGACGTTCGTCCCTACAAGGGCATTCCGGGAGCACTTATTTCCGAGGACATGCATCGGCCGGTTGGTGCGTCGTTTGTCGGCGGTTACCTACTGCAGAGTATCGGTGTCATGCCTGTCACGTACGCCTCGCAGGTGACACGCGGACGCGGCCTGTGGGGCGACGCACTGACCACCCACATGCGCGGCTACAATCACACCGCCGGCATCAACATTCTCGGCGAGTGCCTGCCGTCGGATACCAACTTTCTCGAGTTGTCAGACGAGACAGATGCTCGTGGATTGCGCAAGCCACGCGTGCATTTCACGAACGGCGAGAATGAGCGCGCACTGACAACGCACGCCGAGCGCATCATGCGCGACATCTGGCATGCGGCCGGCGCGTACGATGTCTGGGCGTATCCACGCAATGCACACATCATGGGAACTTGCCGCATGGGTACCGACGCTTCTGACGCCGTGGTCGACCCATTCGGTCGCGCCTTCGACATCACCAATCTCTGGGTGTCCGACAATTCGACGTTCCCGAGCGCGCTCAGCGCGAATCCGGCCCTGACAATCATGGCCATCGCACTGCGCACCGCTGACCACTTTCTCGCGCGGGCCGCGCGCCGGGAGGCATAGATGAGTGCCTTGGGTTTTCTCGACCTGATCCGGCGCAACGGCAGCGCGCAGAATACCGGCGATGAGTTTGGTGGCGCTGCCGGGTCGCATGGTCAGGGCCTTCCCACATCGGATCCCGGGAACTTCATGTTCGCCACCGGAATCGAATGTTCGTATCCCACCATCGAGCACGGCCGCGTGCGGCGCGATCAGCTCGCTGAGTGCGGTCACTACGATCGATGGAAGGCGGATCTCGGCCTCGTGCATGATCTGGGGTTGAAGGTGCTGCGCTATGGTCTTCCCTATTACGCCATCAACACCAGCGCAGGCGTGTACGACTGGGATTTCGCCGACAACGTGATGCGCGAGATGCAGCGCCTCGGTATCACCCCGATTCTCGATCTGATGCATTTCGGGGTGCCGGAATGGCTCGGAAACTTTCAGAATCCGGAGTTGCCGGGCCACTTCGCCGACTATGCGGAGGCAGTTGCGACACGCTACCCGTGGGTGCGCTACTACACGCCTATCAACGAGATCTACGTCACCGCACGCATGAGTGCGAAAGACGGGCTGTGGAATGAGCAGCTGAAGACGGATCGCGCATTCGTCACGGCGATGAAGCATCTTGTTGCAGCGAGCATCATGGCCACGCACCGCTTGGCCAAACTTCGCCCGAATGCGGTGATCGTCACGAGTGAAAGTGCTGAATACGCGCATGATGCGCATTCTGAACCCACACGAGAGATAATCCTGCGCAACAAGCAGCGTTTCGTAGCGCTGGACCTGCTGTATGGTCACGACATGGACGTGGACATGTGCATGTACATGATGGACAATGGCCTCACGCGGGACGAACACCACTGGTTCATGCGTGGCGAACCACCAGGATATCAGGTAATGGGGATTGACTATTACGGCCGCAACGAGAGCATTGTGCTTCCCGACGGGACGTCCATTGTCGCGGATGACGTAACGGGATGGTACCTGATCACAAAGGAGTATTACAACCGGTATCGGAAACCCGTCATGTACACGGAAACGAACGTGTTCGAAGCGGAAAAAGCGCCGACATGGTTATGGAAGCAGTGGATCAACGTGTTGAGGATGAGAGCCGACAACGTTCCCGT
>NZ_JBDNFF010000007.1:0-6200 GCF_041689975.1 Gemmatimonas sp. | reverse complement strand
CCATGTCCATGCCGGCCATGTCCATGCCGGCCATGTCCATGCCGACCATGTCCATGCCGGCCATGTCGGTCCCCATCACTGCTGCGGGAGACATCTGTGACACGCCTTGCATCGGACAACCAGGTCCACCGCTCGCCAAAGACAGCTGGAGAGCAGCGAAGCTCGCGAAGAGCGCGATTGCGCGGAGCAGGCGGACCATGCCGAAACGTAGCCACCATCGGGTCTGCTCCAAGCCTCTCCAAGCCGAGTTCCGAACGGCACCCCATGGTCCGTCACGAGGACGACTCGTGATTTTGCAGTTCAGCCAGCCTGCCTACCTCTTCTCCAACGTGACGGCCACCCATGAGGATCGCGACGGCGTGCTCCTGGACGCCGAGGAGGTGGGTCCGATACCGCGGCGAATGGCTACACAAAAGCGGGGCAGGTGATGGTCACCGGCCCCGCATCGTTTCGTTGATGTCACTTGTTGAACGCGCGTCAATATGATCTACAGCAACCGTTCGTCTGGTAGATCCATCCGCCGCGCGCCCCGGTCTGCCAGAGGCGCAATGTACGGCGATGTTTCGCGACCGAACCGACGAGCGCCGAAGAAGCTGCTATCGTCGAATGCATAAGGCACGTCGAGGTGAGAGTCCGGCATCACCTCGCCGTCGTAAGTGGGAAGAGCACGGGCGTCAGCGAGGGAAAGCGTGATGATGACGTCGTCTTCCTCCTCATCGAGACGGGCCGACTCGATGGGGATCAGCACGCGGCGCTTCGTCTCCTGTGTGGCGTCGTCGAGCTTGACCTCGCCTTCGATGTAGCGCACGCGCATGAGGCTCGTATCGACGATGAGATCCTCGACCGTTCCGATCTTCTGTCCGTCTTTCGTTCGCAGATCCCAGCCGCGAATGTCGGAGTCACCCTCGGCGACGTCGAGATCCGACGCCTGCTTCAGCGGAACAAGGCGAGGACGTTCGTTTTCGTCGGTGTTTTGCGTTTCGTTGGCGCCAAGTTCGCGTCGGCGTGTCTCATCGTTGTGCATGTTGGATTCCATCGTGATTACTCCGGACTATAGTTTCGACAAAGAATGGCGATGCACGATCGTGCTATCGCGGCGGTGGAGTGCGCAGCGTGTCCATGCGTATCAACGCGCTGTCGCGCGGTGAGGCGAGGGTCCCGGCGGCGCTGTTGGTGTCGTAAGCCCCGGTGCGCCCGGCTGTCGCTGAATTCGGGCTGTTCCGCATCGAGACGAACCAGATCAGCCCGGCCAGGACGATGGCACCAAACAGCCACGGAACCCAGGAGCTTTCCTTCTTTGTGATGTTGATTTCGGCCACGATTACTCCTTCATTAGGTGAGACCACACACCGGTGCATGAAGCGTGCGAGCGGTGCGCAATCGATGTCGCGTGTCACAATCGTGCTGCGTCTGATGCCGTGCTGAGCTCTAAACGCCGCGGCACGCCCGTTGCACCTCGGTCGGGTTCTCTTCGCGTTGGCATTGTCCGCAATTCTCTCGAACGCTGAAACGCCTGAAGCAAGACGCCTTCCATGGACACGCGACGGCTCCGGTCGCTTGGAGTCGTGTCTCGATAGGATTTCTTCCTCTCCAATACCACTTTATACCGAGAGACAGGACATGGCACCGATCTGGAAGGGGAGCATAAGTTTCGGATTGGTGAACATCCCGGTCGAGCTCGCCGCCGCTGTGCGCGCGGACAACATCTCGTTTCGCATGCTGGACGCCGAGTCCGGATCGCCGGTCAAGTACGAACGCGTGCGCGTGAGCGACGGCACGCCGGTTCCCTGGGATGATATCGTCAAAGGGTTCGAGTATGTGAAGGGTCAGTACATCGTGTTGACTGACGAGGACTTCAAAACGGCGGCACTGGAGTCGTCGAAGCGCATAGACATCTGCGACTTTGTGGATGCCAAAGAGATCGACCGGCGCTTCTTTGAAACGCCGTACTTCCTGCTGCCTGGCAAAAGTGCCGATCTGGGCTATGCACTGTTGCGCGAGGCCATGCGGGAGAGCGATGTGGTGGGTATCGGCAAGATCATCATGCGTCAGCATCAGCATCTGGCAGGCATTCACGTTGTGGGCAATGCCTTGGTGCTGGAGCTGATGAGATTCGCGACCGCAGTCGTGGACATTTCGAAGTACACGTTTCCGGCAACCACCGCGGCGCGTCCGCAGGAGCGGAAAATGGCGGTACAGCTGGTGAAGAGCATGCAAGCACACTGCGATGCCGACAAATACACTGACGAGTATCGGGCTAATCTCATGCGGATCATCAAAGCCCGCTCGAAGGGGAAGCAGATCACGTTCGACGCCCCGCCGCCGGACGAGGCGGACGGGAAGGTGCTCGATTTGATGAGCATGTTGAAGAAGAGCCTCACACGAAAGCCTGCAGCCGGTACGCGTTCCACCGGGACGGCAACGAAGAAGGCGGTGGCGAAGAAGACTGTTGCGAAGCGCGTACGACAATCTGCGTGAGTACCATGCAACCGTCGATCTCGCCGATGCTGGCGACGGCTGGTACGGCGCTGCCAGCGAGCGCGGGATGGGCCTTCGAGCCCAAGTACGACGGCGTTCGCGTGATCGCGATAGCTTCCGCGAACCGGGTGCAACTACTGTCGCGAAATGGGATCGACAAGGCGCCGCAATTCCCTGAAGTAGTCGAGGCTCTGCGGGCGTTCGCACAGCAACGACACGGCGTTACCGTGCTCGATGGTGAGCTGGTCGGTCTCGACGGCGCAGTAATCGGTCGCTTTCAATCTGTGCAAGCTCGCGTACACGAACGTGACGTGTCGGTGATCGCCGCCCGGATGGCGACACAGCCGGCGGCACTGATGCTATTCGATCTTCTGGTCGACGGCACGCAGTCCTGGGTAACGCAGCCGTGGCACGTGCGGCGTTCGGCGCTCGAGAAGGCATTCCCCTCACGTGGGCTAGTCGGCCGAGCGCGCGGCGGATCGATTCGACTCGGTGAAGCCGTGCTTCACGATGGCGAAGAGTTGATGCGCCGCGCACAGCTGGCGGGATGGGAAGGGATCATGGCCAAGCGGGTGGATGCGCCGTATGCCATCGGTGTGCGTTCTCGCGACTGGCTGAAGCTCAAGCTGGATCGACAGCAGGAATTCGTGGTTGGGGGCTGGACCGAGCCACGGAACTCCCGGCCATACATCGGTGCGTTGCTGCTGGGCTACTATCGCGACGCCGATCTGCAGTACGCCGGGCATGTGGGAACGGGGTTCACACGCGCCGAGCTGGCGTGGTTGCACCATCGGCTCGGAGGGTTGGGTCGCAAAACGTGTCCTTTTTTCACGACGCCAGCCACGAATGCCAGCGCTCGTTGGGTGCGTCCCTCTCTGGTGGTTGAAGTACGCTTCAACGAATGGACCAACGATGGTCATCTGCGACAGCCGGTATACCGCGGCGTCAGAACCGATAAGCGCGCGCGTGACATCGTGCGGGAGGTGGTGATGCCTGATCCAGCGACAAAGGTCGAGTTGGCGCCGGTAATCGGCACGGCCCTCGAGTTCACCAATCTCGACAAGGTCTTTTCCCGCAAGGCGAAGAAAACCAAAGGCGATATTGTGCAGTATTACACCGCTATCGCACCGCTACTGTTGCCGTTCATCGCGGATCGGCCGTTGGTGCTGCGGCGCTACCCGAACGGCATCGACAAGCCCGCCTTCTTTCAGCAGCGCGTGGCCAAAGGCGTTCCGTCAACCGTGCGTACGGAACTGATTCCACAACCGGATGACTCCAGCGATCGGCGCATCGTGGGCGGAGACCTGACCACCTTGCTCTATTGCGCGCAGCTCGGCGCCATCGACGTCAATCCGTGGCACTCCCGGGTCGGCTCGATCGCGTATGCGGACTACTCAATCATCGACCTCGATCCCGGCGCAGGAGCGACCTTCCGCCGCGTGATCGACGTGGCGCGATGGATTAAAGACGTGATGGACGAACTGGGCGTATCCGGAGCGCTGAAAACCTCGGGCGCGAGCGGGCTGCACGTGTACGTGCCGCTGTCGGCGGAAACGAGCTACGACAGCTCTCTGCTGGTGGCGAAGCTGATTGCCACACGGGTCGCGCAGCAGCACAGGGAGCATGCCACCATCACTCGTTCCGTGAAAGCCCGCGCACGCGGAACGGTCTACGTCGACTATCTGCAGAACGTACAGGGCAAGAGTGTCGCGTCGGTGTTCAGTCTGCGCGCTCAGCCCGCGGCGTCCGTGTCGACGCCACTCTCGTGGCAAGAACTGACGAACGATCTCGACCCCCGTGCCTTCACACTCGACAATATCCTTACCCAGGCATCGGCGCGCGCGAGATTGTGGTCACGTGCCTCATCGACACCCAATGATCTGCGCAAGCTTGGACCGGCATGAACGAGATTGCTATTGCAATCTCAGAAATTCATTGTGCAACGCCGAGTGGGCGGCCGATACTAGCCTACATGAGTTGACTGTCACCCATGTACCGGCACTGCCACTTTACGCCCGCGTTTCCCAGGATTCTTCGTATGGCGCCGATCGTTCTCAATAATTCGATGATTCAGTCCGTGCGTCCCATCCGCGAGCATGGACCGTTCCCGGTATTTGCGCCGGGGGATGCTGTGCAGTTCCAGCTGTCGGTGGGCACGGTTCGGGCGCGCGTAAGTGGCATCGATGTCCAGGCGCGCAAGGATCTTCCTCTTGGTATGCCCTATCGGCTCACCGTGATCGAGGCGCCGCCGCTATGCGGCTATAGCGCGGGCGCCGACTGTACGATCCGTGCGGCGTGTCTCCAACGCGACGGCGAGGCGCCCGACGCGGTGGCCGTCGTCGCTGCCCCCGTTGCCCCACAGGTCACGACGCCGACCTTTCTGGTGGCGTACATGCGCGAAGGGGGCAATTTCCCGATTCAGGGGACGCTGCTGGTGCAGGGCGCCACGCTCGACGCCGCGAATGCCGCAGCTACGAAGTTCCTCAATGACGAACTCGCGGAGGACGTGCGCGAGGGCAGGGAGCTGCCGGAGGCGATGGTGATATTGCTCAATGCCTCAGAAGTGCCGATGCCCGCAACCGACGTCCCGGTGGTTGCCTCGGTGTCTTGGTAGCAAACTGGGCCGAAGCGCCGGCGCTTTACCTTACAACGAGATTGTTTACGACGGTGTAACTCGGCGCCTTGTCCTTGGCGATCGTTTCAGCGCGAGACTTCTGCGTTCCGCTCTTCACGCTGCCGTTCAGCGTGACGGTCCTCGTGTCCTTGTTCGTATTCACATTCACGTCGCTCGCGTCCACCGTCGCGTCGGCCATCAACGCCGTTTTTACGTCGGCGGTCTCACTCGCGGCGTCCATCGAAGCCCCCATGCTGGAGGCGGCTTCGCTCGTTGCTTCCGCCGCGTTTTTCGTATCTTCTTTCGCGCCGTCGGCCGTGTTCCCACAGGCGGTCGCAATCCCAAGTGTGCTGGCCAGCAGCATGAGCGTGATGCGTGACATACTTGACTCCGGTTGACTGACGTTTCGAATGCACTCGCTCGAACCCTGCCGGTGAGTGCAACAGCCGTGCCCGCACGTCTCGCCGACGCTCAGCCCGCAATCATCGTCAGCACCGCACCAGGAGACATCTCGCGACCCGCCGCTACCAGCGCCTCCAGCAATTCCTTGCCGATGGTCGCGCGCGCGGCTTCCACTTGGCCGCCCATCTCCGGGCCCATCGGATGCACCACTACCACCCCGGTACGTTCCGACATCGCGTCCGCCGCTGCGGCGATCGTGACGGCGCGTTCGGCGCGACCCTCCGCCGCTTCTGCTGCCGCCAGGCCGGTAAGCGCGAGTCCGATGCCACGTGGGCTGCCCACTTCGTCGTACACGCGCAGCGACCGACGAAATGCCTCGCGCGCCACGGGGATCCGCGACGCGGAGAGTGCCGTCCACCCGATCTCACTATGCACGCGCGCGAGTTCCGGTCGGTCGCCGACGCGTTCGAACGACAACACGGATTGGCCGTACAATTCCAGCGCACGGCCGAACTCGCCTTTCGCTGCGGTCATCTGCGCGAGGAAGCTGAGCGCGAGTCCGCCGCCTTCGAAATCGCCGATTCGCGTCTGGATTTTGCGGGCCTGCGTGAGCAATTCGAAGCCGACATCCGCCGAGCCGCTCACGAACTGCTGCAGCCCCTTCATCGACATCGACAGCGACAGCAGAAAGTCGAGGCCGGGCCGT
>NZ_JBDNFF010000006.1:0-10315 GCF_041689975.1 Gemmatimonas sp. | reverse complement strand
TGACGCTGCTGCGTGAGCCGTCGCTCTTCACGTTGCACGAGGAACGATTCGTAACCGCCGTCGTAGGCGAACGCGGTACCGCCCTCGAAGTGCAACACGTGATTGGCCATCACCGCGAGGAAGGCGCGATCGTGGCTGATGCAGATCACGGTGCGATCGGTGTCGCGCAGATACTGCTCGAGCCACGCGGTCGTTTCGAGATCGAGATGGTTCGTCGGTTCGTCGAGCAGCAGAATTTCTGCGGGCGTGGCCAGCTGACGAGCCAATGCCACGCGTCCACGTTCACCGCCGCTGAGCGTGCCGATGCTGGTAGCTTTCGCCGCTTCGGGATCGAAACCGACGCCCATGAGAACGGCATCGACCTTGGCCGCCATCTGATAGCCGCCCTCGCGTTCAAAACGTTCGAGGTCGCGGCCGTACTTCTCCATCGCCTCTTCGCCGTGATCGTGCTCGAGGTTCGCCGCCTGCGTGGCCAGCGAGTGCTCGAGCACGCGCAGATCGCCGAAGGCGTCGGCCACGATCTCCCAGAGCGTCATGCCGTCGGGGAACTGGCGATGCTGGTCCATGAGCGCCACGCGCAGCCCGGGCATACGCGCCACGGATCCGCTGGTAGGCTGCAGGTCACCGGTAATCAGGCGAATGAGCGTGGTTTTGCCGGTGCCGTTGCGTCCGACCACGGCCCAGCGGTCGCTTGAACCGACGGTCAGCGAGATATCACGAAAGATCTCGGTCGCGCCAAAATCCACCCGCGCGTTACCGATCGAAATAAGAGTCATGCCTGCGCCTGCAGAAGATGTGCAAATACGGTCATTGGTGAGAGTAACCGGACTTCCACTCTTCGCGAAGCGCCGCGGCCACGCGCACGATCTCAGCCCGCCGAGAGGCCGGCCAGCGACGCACCCGCCATACCAAGGCATGCCCACGCCAACCATCACGCCAGGCCACGGCGACATCAGCGGTTGTCGGCAGCTGCGTGAGCAACAGCACGAGCGCCACGAGCGTGAGCCACGTGGCGTGTTCGGTGGCGACCAGCGTGAACACGGCCGCGACGGCCAGCAGCAGGTACCACACCGCTACCACCTGCAACCCAGGCACGCACGCCCTCGCGATCACGTCGGAGCGCGCTTTGGCAAACCGATGCGCCAAGCGCCACACGAGCCAGAAGATGGGCGCATGGGTGAGCCAGCCGATCAGGGCGGCCGGCGTCATCAGCAGCAAAGCCCAGATTGGCTTTACGCGCGCTTCGGCGGCGAGACCGGCCCCGGTGAGTACGCGAGCGTGGTCGCGGGCGGATGTGCGAACGCCACCAGCTTCTAGCACCAACTGCGATAGTTCGGACACGAACGTATGTACGCGCGCCGCGTGCGGGGTGGCGCCATCGGAGCGGTGGTCCGCCACCAGCGACTCGGCGATAGGCACCAAGCGGGCCGCTCGCTCCAGCAACGGCGCCTGCGACGCGCTGGTGGCCGGCGGCTGAACGGCGGACACGGCGGCCACGATTTCGTCCCGCTCCTGAGCCGACTCCCAGTCGGGGGCATTCCGCGTAACGCCCAGCAAACTCGTGCGGAGCTGGTCGGTGAGAGCCGAAACGCTCGCCTCGAGTCCGGCGGCTAGCCGTTCGGCGCGCCAACCGCGCAGCGACCACCCCCTTCCTACTACGACCATGGCATCGGTACGCAAGGTGCGCGCGGCTTCGTACTGAACGCCGAATGGCATGACTGTCACGTCAAATACTGAGCCATTATCAAGAGTTTTTAAAGCCATCATAGCAACACCTGTCCGCAATCTTCCGATTTGCGGCGAGTCGTGTACACCACCTTGCGGAAACACCCCCACCACGTCGCCACAGGCGAATGCCTCAGCCACTCGACGACCTGCTTCGGCGTTCACAGCGGCCATGTCGACACCCATGGCCCGCATCTTTCGGGCATCACGGACCCGGGTGACGGGGATAACCCCCATCGCTACGTAGCCCATACCGGCCGCGCCGCCGACCCCGGCGGCGATCGTGGCGAGGTAGCGCACATGCCGATCGCAGGCTTGAAGGCCCAGCAGCACATCGGGGAGATCGTTGGGGTGGTTGCCGATGAACAGCACCGGCCCCGTGTCGGGGACCACGCCCAGTCGCACCACCGTCGTTTCCCGATAGACCCACCGCAGTGCGCGCCGCGACGACCATCGCAGGAAGGCGCGGAGCGGGCTGAAATGTTCAGAGTCGAAATGCGGGAGTGGCGCGGTCACCATACCCAAAAAGAAAGCGCCCGCGCGCGGCCCGGACAATGAACCAATCGCTAAGGCTTGGCTGGTCCCTTGTACCGCACGCGATACACTCGGCCGCCGGCGTCGTCGGTGATGATCAGTGATCCATCGGGCATGGCGGCAATACCGACCGGCCGATGCTTGGCGCGATCCGGCTGCACCTGATCGGCGGGGAGTCCGGCGAAGCCGTCGGCGAAGGTGACGGACTCACCGCCCGAGAGCGGCTGGAACAGCACGCGATAGCCGGCCTGCGGCGCGGGCGCGCGATTCCACGAGCCATGAAACGCGATGAACGCGCCACCGCGGTACATCTGAGGAAAGTTGCCGGTGGTCGGATAGATGAACAGCGACATCGGCGCCCAGTGCGCGGGGAATACTGCGCGCGGCTCTTTCCTGCTCGCGCATTGCGAAGTCGTCTTGCCGTCGCCGCCGTACTCGGGCGCGCTGACCAGGTGGCGCTCCACGATCGAGTAGTAGCAGTGCGGCCAGCCGAAGTCGTCGCCCTGATTGATCTGAATCAGCTCTTCACCCGGATTCTCGGCCTGATACGCCACATCCGGAAACACCTCGGGCCAGCTGTCATGCAGCTGATCGCGACCATGCTGCGTGCCGTACAACGTGCCGTCTTGCGCGAGGGCGAGACCCATGCCGTTCCGGATGCCGGTCGCGTAGCGCGCTTCGGCGTTGAAATGCTGCCCCAATCGATTGGCGTCGAAACGCCAGATGCCGGCGCGAGTGAGCAACTCGGTGCATGGCTCCAGACCCGGCGAACCCAGCGAGCGGTCTTTCGCCTGACAGCTGTTGGTGGCGGACCCGACGTTCACGAACAGCGACCCGGTGGTATCGATGGCGAAGCTGCGCGCACGGTGGCCCGGCGTGAGCGGGAACCCATCGACCACGACTTCGCGCGGACCGGTTGGCACCAGCGCGGTGTCGGCACGGGCGTAGCGCGCGATCGCGGTGCCTTCGTCCACGTACACGAAGCCGTTGGCGAGGGCGATACCGGTGTTGCCGAGTGTGCCGATGCGCCGCATGAGATCGGCACGACCGTCGCGATTGGTGTCACGCAGGGCGACGAACGAGGTGGCCGGCGTTGGCCTGGTGCCGGCCGGCATCGCCTTGGGCGTGGGATTCGTGTCCTCGATCGCGATGTAGACATCGCCGTTGGCGGCCACCGCAACATGGCGCCCATGGGCGACGCCTTCGGCGAACACCGAGGCGCAGAACCCGGCGGGTAGCGTGAGACCGGCGCTGCTGTCGGCACAGGCCACGGCCGAGCTGTCACTGAGCGAGGCAACGGCCTTCGTGGAGTCGGACGGTGAGCGGTCGGGGGCATTGCAGGCCGCCGCGAGCGCAAGCACGAGCGTTGCGGCTACAGTGATTCGTTGGAATGAACGCGATTTCTGCGAAAGCATGGACGGGTAGCTCCAGTTCAGGGACATTCTACCAACACCGCGCAGTCGGGCAAGAAATGCACCATAGTCATCACGCCTTTTGCTTATCCGTGCCGTTCTGTGTGATCCGCCCGTTCCGTGTTCCAGCTGTTGCTGTTGAAGTAGAGCCGCCCAACGCGGGGTGCGGCACGATCGCTAACCGCCGGAACACGGAATCGACGGATGCTGCGGAACCGCACAGATAAGCGAACAGCGACGATCAAGATCCTTTCACAACCATTCGCCGAGGGATCCGTGTCCCGTTGGAGTTTTTTGTGGGTAACCGTGCTGGCCGCAGTAACCTTGGGCGTGTCTCGTATGCAGGCACAGGCGCCGAATCCCGATTGGGCCAACCTCGCGCGCTACCGCGCCGACAACGCGCGCGTAGGCGTGGCTCAGCCCGGTGAACTGCGCGTGGTGTTCATGGGCAACTCGATCACCGAGGGGTGGGCTCCACACTTTGCGGTAATGTTTCCGGGCAAGCCGTATATCGGGCGCGGGATCAGCGGGCAGACCACACCGCAGATGCTGGTGCGCTTTCGTCAGGACGTCGTGGCCTTGGCACCGGCGGTGGTCGTGATCCTTGGCGGCACGAATGACATCGCCGGCAACACCGGGCCATCGTCTCTCGAAATGATCGAGGACAACATTGCGTCGATGGCGGAGATCGCGCAGGCGAACGGCATTCGCGTGGTGCTGTCGTCGGTGCTGCCAGTGTTCGACTATCCGTGGAAACCCGGTCTGACACCCGCACCGAAAATCGTCGCGCTGAATGCGTGGCTCGAGCAGTACGCGCGCACGCACAACGCGGTGTATCTGGATTATCACACCCCAATGGCCGACAAGCGCATGGGGCTCAAGCGCGAATACGGCGACGACGGGGTGCATCCCAACCTGGCGGGCTATCGCATTATGGCACCGCTGGCGGAATTGGCGATCCGTGAAGCGCTGCGGAAGGCGTTGCCACGACGCGCGCGGTAAGCGAGAATCGTCTACGTACCTTCTACGCCGCGCGATGTATATCAGCGCGAGGCCGGCCTCTGTTACGTTGGACGCATGACACCTCGTTGCCGCCCCAGGGGCTGGATCACCGCCGATCTACTACTCACGCTGTCGCTGGCTCTCTCAGCGTGCGACGCGGCAGCGGTGAACAACCCGTACGCCGGGCGCGCTGTGCCGACGCCGGTCACGGTGAGTGGCTCGCGACAGTACGCGCGGGTGTCAGCTGGCTTCTTTCACAGCTGCGCAGTGACAGCGGGCGGCGAAGGCTGGTGCTGGGGGAGCAACGAGTATCTGCAAGTCGGCGTCGCCAGTACACCGTCCCGCTGCGAGCAAGTCAGCTGCAGCCGGACGCCACTGCGGGTCGCGGGATCGTTGATGCTGGTCGACATCGCGGCCGGCGTGACGTCTACCTGCGCGCTGACCACGGTGGGACGTGCCTACTGCTGGGGTGGTGGATATCCCGGTGTCGGGTCGCAGCTCGGTGACAGCGCGATCGTGTCGAGCGCGACCCCGGTGCGCGTGAAGACCGATTCGACGTTCGCGCAGATCACGGTAGGCGGTTCGCACAGCTGCGCCCTCACGGCAGGCGGCACCGCACTCTGCTGGGGCGGGAATCAGTTCGGTCAGCTCGGCAACGGCTCCGTGACGTCGAGCGCGACACCGATCGTGGTCAGCGGCACGCTGCGCTTCGCGTCGATCTCCGCTTCGAGCACGACCACCTGCGCCGTGGCGCTGAGCGGCATCGGGTACTGCTGGGGATCGAATCGTTGGGGACAGATGGGCGTGGGCGATGTCCCGTACAACTCACTCGGACTCGCGGAGCAACGCCCGCGAGAAATCAGTGGCGACCTGCGATGGGCGCAGATCGCGGCGGGTTTCGAGCACACGTGCGGTGTGACCACCAGCGGTACCGCCCTGTGCTGGGGACTGAACGAGAATGCCGGACAGCTTGGCAACGGCACGTCGGTCTCCCATCGTGGCGTCCCGGGGCCCGTAGCGGGCGGACGCAGCTACGACGGCATTACCGCCGGCGCCGTGGCCAACTGCGCACACACGCCGGGTAACGAGCTCTATTGCTGGGGGAGTAACTACTTTGGTGGATTGGGCAACGGGCAGACGCAGGCGCTCGGCGTGAACCAGCCGGTGAAAAACATCGGCGGATCGTTCCGCGGCGGCGAGGCGGCCAGACACCACAGCGCGGGGCTGGGCAGCAGTCACGGCTGCGCCATCAAAACCGACGGATCGGTGAGCTGCTGGGGCGACGCCTTTTACGGTCAAACTGGCGATCGCTAGAATTCGCCTGGTACGCACGCTCACCTTCCGGCCGAAATCTCTCATGCGCCTGCTCCGCACGCTGTGTCACACCCTCGTTATGGCCACACTGTTGGCCGCGCACAGACTCGACGGCAAGCCGACAGACGCTCTCGTGTCGAAGAAGCTCAAAGACCGCATCATCGCGATGCAGTAAGCGATGAAAGGCGGTAAGGGTGGGCAAGGACGCAAGCGACTTCCGGCGAAGCCGGTCACCAAGGAAAAGCCGCATGATGGACCGAAGCGCGGCGCACCGAAACGCGACTGGGGGGCAGTGGATCGCGATGATCCCCTGCCCCCCACGACCCCGAAGCCCGCACGCGGGTCTACTTCTTCCTGAGACGATTCCGAAGACGGCGGAGTTCCACTTCCGAGGCCATGAAGGCGAAGCCCGGCCATCCACCGCCCTGCATGGCCCGCTCGAAGGAGCCGCGCGCGCGCACGGTATCGCCCTTCACGAGGTACCACGTGCCGAGCCCGTAGCTGAGCGTCGCGATCTGCACGTCGGCCGTATCGGCCGGCGTGAAGAGTTGATCGGGCGTGACAATACCACGATACAACTTGAGTCGTGACGCGTACGCGTAGCCCGGCGGCGCGGCCAGTGAGTCGGGCTTCCGGGCCAGCATGGCCGTAGCTTCGGCGGTGCGGCCGGCGCGTGACAGCGAGAGCCACAACCAATCGGTGCTGCCGGTCAGTTCACCGCCATCTGGTGCACGCGGCTGCGCTTTCGCGAACAGTGTAGCCGCCTGCGCGAAGTTGCCTTGCAGATAGCGCAGTACACCGAGATGAAAGAGAATGCCGTAGCTGGTGCTGTCGAGCGCGTAGCCGGCGGTGAGATCGACATCGGCCTTGGCGAACTCGCGCACCGACAGATACCGGTGCCCGCGCCAGCGTAGCAGCATGGCGCGATCGCGTCTGGACTGCGCCGTGCCGTTGTCGGGAATCGCCGCCAGTCCGCGGGTGAATGTCGCGATCGCTTCGCGGAACTGTCGCACGTTCGACTGCGCCACCCCGAGCGTGATGTAGCGTGGCACGTGCGTGCGATCACCTTCGAGCTGTTCGTGCGCCGTCGCGACGTCGGACGTGCGAGGCATGGCGCGGTACACCTCACCTTCCGGCGAGCGGTACTGCACCGGCTCACCAGACAAAGGCTCGAGATGCCGATACCACACGTTGCGAAAACGCACCGGATGTTCGTGATCCTGCAGGGAGATCGGCAGACGGTCTTCGTGCGCTTCGTACGGCGGCCGCGAACCGTTGGCGGTGGGGCCGACCAGCTGGCGATGATCCTGCACGAGGACGCCGTTGTGCAGCACCGTTAGCACGGCCGGCGTGATCACTTTTTTCGTGGTGGAGAAGCGCGGACGACGATACGTAATGTCGTAGCTCTGCCACTCACCGGGCGCGCGACTGGCGTTCACCAGCGGCGGATACTGCCCATACAGCGACGCCGCTTGTCCGTCGGCGTAGGTGGGATTGCGATACGAGTCGAGCACCTGCACTTCGTAGCGTCCGCCACCGAAGAACACACCGCTGTTTCCGCGATCCTGATCGCTGCCACGCGCGGGTATCGGCGACATCCATTCGATATGCAACTGCACGTCACCCACGGAGTCGCGCGACATGATTCCACCGGTGCTCGGCGCCACTTCGAACGCGCCGTCGACCACACGCCACTTGGCCGGGGTACCATCGCTCTGCGTCCAGCGAGCGAGCGACGTGCCGTTGAACAGCACGATGGCATCGGACGGCGGCAGTGTGAATGAGCCTGCTCCGGGGCTCACGACTTTCGGTGCGGGGCGCGCGCGCGAGTGCTGCGGCCATCCACCCAGGGGCCCTTGCTGCGCCGCAACGGTCGTCGCGAGTGACGTGAAGAGCGGCGCCGATACGAACATCATAGCGGCGGCCGGCTTGCGCACGACCTTCTTCCCGAGTGTGAACAGCAAGACTGCGATGGCTCCCGAAACGATACCGACCAAGGCGTCGATCAGCGTGGTCGCAATGAAGGCGAGCACGGCGCTGCGTTCGGTGAGCGAGTGGCCGACCCCTTCCACGAAATGCTCGATGAACGGCACGCCATGCGCGATGATGCTGCCACCAACGGTGAACATGGCGGCTGTGCCGATCACGGAGAGGCTCTTCATGAGCAGCGGCGCCGCGCGCAGGATGAACGCGCCGAGTTTGCGGGCAGCCGCGTCTTTCTTTCGGTGCAGCGCGAGTCCGAGGTCGTCGAGCTTCACGATGCCGGCCACGAGTCCGTACACGAGCACCGTGGCGCCGATCGCGATGGCACTGAGTGCAACCACCTGCTGCACGAGCGGCGCGGTGGCCATCGTACCGAGAGTGATCACGATGATCTCGGCCGACAGTACGAAGTCAGTGCGCACGGCACCCTTCACTTTGTCCTTCTCGAAGGCCACGACATCGACGCTCGGGTCGGCCACCGCCTTGAGCAGCTCGTCGGCCTTGGGCTTGTCGTCCCGGTGCAAAAACTTGTGCGCGAGCTTCTCGACGCCTTCGAAACACAGGAACACACCGCCGAGAATCATGAGCGGCAGGATGGCGACGGGCAAGAACGCGCTGATCAGCAGAGCCGCCGGTACCAGGATGAGCTTGTTGATGAACGAGCCCTTGGCCACGGCCCACACCACGGGCAGCTCACGTTGCACATTCACCCCCGACACCTGCTCTGCATTCAGCGCCAGGTCATCGCCCATGACGCCGGCCGTCTTGCTGGCCGCCACCTTGGTAAGCACCGCAACGTCGTCGAGCAGCGTCGAGATATCGTCGATGAGGGCAAGCAGACTGGAAGCGGCCATGGGTCCGGTAGTGAAGGGGCGGGAATCGAGCGCTGTCGGGAATTTTACTTACACCTTCAAGTCCCGATAGCCTCACGCTTTCGACGGCAACGGCAAACAGCAACAGCCGGAACACGGATGACACTGATGAACGGAAACCACACGGGATAAGACCAAGAACGCAGCGCTTCTTATCTTATCCCGTGCTTTTCCGTAATTCGGTGTCATCCGTGTTCCAGCAGTTATTGTTGCTGTTGTTTTTGCTGTTGTTGTCACCCGTTGAATTGCCGACTGCTGAAATCAGCGCATCCGCATCGCCGGCACGCCGACGTAGACACCGGCGGTCTCGAGCTGCATGAACTTGGGTACGACGGACAGCGCGCCCACTTGCACGCCGTCACCCAATTCGACGCCGATACCGATCTCACTTCCTATGCCGATGAGCGTGTTCCGGCGAAGTCGAGCAGGTTGTGGTCCATCAGGGCGAGACTATTCACCCAGACGCCGCGTCCGATGCGCGCACCGTTGAGACGCATATACCAGTTCCAGATCGTGGTCGCACGGAACGCGGGGCCGGCGAAGATTCGGACCACGTGGATAGGCATGAGGTAGCGTCCCCGGTTCAGCACGGGCCAGCTGAATTCCCGCAGCGGCTCGTTGACGTTCGCCGGTGTGCGCCATCCCAGAGCCTTCGTGACCAGCGCGGAGTAGAGCATCAACGAGCAGCCGCACAACAGATACACCGGCGCAAAGCCGAGCGAAGCCAGCGTCAGGCGAATCCACGTGGACATTGGCCACGTGGACTGCCAATGTATAAACGACACAGCAGGCGCATGCGCGAGCCCGGTGATGATCGTTTCCACGACCACCACCGACACCGAGGCCCACAGGAACCGAGCCGTACGACGCGATGTCGCAGTCATCGAGCAGTCCTCATGTGAACACCGGGAAAGCGGCGGTCAGCGACCACGGAAACGTTGTTCCCGCGTCGCACCACCCTGAACATTGTCACGTTCAGGGTGAAGGGCCACCGCTGATATATATCCCCGGTCTCGACGGCACCGGTCTGCTGTTCTACCGACAGTCCCGACTGCTCGCGCATCGCTTCCGGGTGATCACCTTCCGGCTGCGCGACGACGCGCTCAGCATGGACATGCTCGTAGCCGAGATCACGCGCCATCTGGACGCTGCCGTGCCCGACGGTACACCGGCCATTGTGGTCGGCGAATCGTTCGGAGGTGCACTGGCCATGAGTTTCGGACTCGCTCATCCGGAGCGAGTCCGTGCCCTCGTGATCCTGAATTCCTTTTCGCGCATCACACCCAGGATCAAACTCTACGCCGCGATCGCGGCCGCGCGCATCGTACCGTGGGGCACCATGCGAATCGCTCGACGCTTGACGGCATCGCGCCTGCACTCCTCGCACACACACCGCGACGAGATTCGCCGCTTTCTCCTGCTCACCCGCGCCACCACGCGACACGGCTACATCAACCGACTGCGCATTCTCGC
>NZ_JBDNFF010000005.1:0-3408 GCF_041689975.1 Gemmatimonas sp. | reverse complement strand
GCAGGCCGTCGTACTGGAACGGCTTCTGAATGAAAGCCTCTAGCCCCTCGCCGGCGAACTGCGCGGTCACCGCATGCTCGTTGTACCCACTCATCAGGACCACGCGCACGTTCGGATCGATGCGCCGTAGCTCGCGAAAGGTGCCAGCGCCATCGAGATGCGGCATGGTGAGATCGAGCAAGACGATCGGCTCGCGGTCGGCGTGCGCTTGGAAGGCAGCGAGGCCTTCTCGACCGTCAGCCGCCGGCACCACATCATAGCCCATACGCTGCAGCATATGCCGCAACAGCGCGCGCACACTTTCTTCGTCGTCCAACACCAACACCATACCCTTCCCACGCCATGTGTCCGCCGGCGGTGCAGTAAACGCCTTGGACACGGCGGTGTTGACGGCGGCGGGCAGCAGAATCTTGAACGTGGTCCCGCGACCGGCCTCTGAGTACACACGAATCGCGCCGCCATGGCCACGCACGATACCAAGCACCGCCGCCAAGCCAAGGCCGCGACCCGTGTACTTGGTGGTATAGAACGGATCGAAAATGCGCGCCCGTACTTCGGGCGACATGCCGACTCCGGTGTTCGCCACTTCCAGCGTGACATACATACCCTCGTCAAGCCCCTCGTCGAGATACGTCTCCGCGAGATAGTCGCGCTCGCACCACATCGCACCGGTGGTCAGCGAGATCACACCGCTGCGGTCGCCGATCGCCTCCGACGCGTTGATGATCAGGTTCATGATCACCTGCCGAAGCTGCGTGCCATCGGCCAGGCACGGTGGTTGCTCGCGCAACAAGTCGTAACGCAACACGCACTTCTTCGAAATTGAAACTTCCAGCAGGCGCGTGATCTCTTCCACCAACACCGTGAGTCTCACCGGACCCACTACGAACTTCCCCTTGCCCGAGTACGCGAGCATCTGCTGCGTGAGCTCGGCCGCGCGGCGCGCCCCATTCACCGCTTCGTCGAGATAGCCGCGCGTCACGGAGTCGTCTGACAGCTCCAGCCGCGCGAGGTCGCTGAAGCCGATGATGCCAGTAAGCAGATTGTTGAAGTCATGCGCAATGCCGCCGGCGAGCACCCCGAGGCTCTCCAGCTTCTGCGTCTGCAGCATCTGCGCCTCCAACTTGCGCCGCTCCTCGTCCACTGCCTGACGTCTGGCAATCTCACGGCCGAGCTGTTCGATGCGGTCGTTCAGGACGCGGAACTGACTCGGCGACGTCTCACGCGGCAGCAAACGCATCACCAGCAATGCGGGATGCTCGGTGCTTGCCGGACGGAACAAACTCGTGCTGCAGCGACACCGCATGGTGGCGCCATCGTCATTGTGCACGGCAATGGCACCGGGATGTGGCTAACGTGCGCGCGCAGACTCGCGCAGATGCCGCGTGAGCAGCTCGTCATCACCATCCACGCGGGTCTTCAGCGACGTCCCGCGCAGCACCTCGAGCGCCGCTCCGAGCAGACGGGTTGCCGCACGATTGGCACTCATGATAGTGCCGTCGCGTGTAAGCAACAACAGCGGATCGGGGAGCCAGTCCGCAACCTCCAGAAAATGTTCGAATCTCACGAGTCCCTACGAGCCCTGGAAATATTCACGCCCCGTGGCCGCATTGCTCGCCGCCGACGGCTGCAAGTGCACCACCACCCGACAGCCATCATGGCCTTCGGCGATCGTTTCCTCGAGTACCACTTTCGCGTAGCCGAGATTTTCAGCGGTGATACTGCCGAACACGTTGGACGTCATCATGCAGAGCGCGGGCCGTCCTAGAACCTTCTCGCCGAACGGACACACCGTGTTGGCGAGAACGATTTTCGTGTCGTCTTGCTCGACCACGCGAAAGCCGCCCTGTATGCGCTGCTTGAGATCCACCAACACGTCGGCCACCTGCGCGCGATCGAGCGCGGGCACGTCGAGCAAGTTGCGGTACGCCTGATTGAGATCGTCGCCGATGCGCTGGCCCACGACACTGATGAATCCTGACGCCTCGTCGAGACCGATCACGTCCTGCAAGGTGCCGGCGAGTTCGCGCAGCATGGTACGCAAAAACACGTCGCGCTCGAGCGGAAACGGACGTTCGGCGAGCGGCAGAAAAGCGGAGGTCATTACGACAGTCCGGTAAACGGAGGCGGGATGATTGAGCCGATGTCATCGTCTTATGACGTTGAGGCGACCCGCCGAACGGCGGCCGAGTCGTCGCCAAACCCGTGTTTCATTTTAATGGAATTCAGAAATCCAGTTGGTGACATACGACCACGTGCGTGCTGCACACTCGAGGCTGCCAGAGTTCGCTACGGCACCTGAATCAGCCGGACCATCCCAAGCTCCAGGTGCGGCCGACGCGTGGTGGCCTCGGCGATCAGGCAGTACGCGACATACGCGCCCGGCGCGAGATCGACCGGTAGATAGGCCACTTCTCCCGGACCGACGCGTGCCATTCCCGCGAACGTTTTGGCCACCGCGTCCCGATGGTCGGCCGTCATCCAAGACCGTAGCGATGCGCCCGCGCGCAGGCGCGCCAATCGTACCTGATGGTCCTGTTGTCCGCTGTTCTCGACACGCAGCAACTGCGCGCCGCGCGTCAATTGTTCCGGTCCGAGGTACGCGAAGTCGATCATGCGGATCGTGTGCGCGCTCGGCGGCGGCGACGCGAACACCGAGTCGGCCGGCATAAGCGGTTGCACGACGAGCGTCGTGAACTCGCCGTCGTACGCATGACGATGCCCGTCGTCGGCACGCCGCACGCAAGCGAGCACGGACACGCCCGGCGTCCTCGTGAGAGACGAGACGAAGCGCGGTCGGACACAGCCATCCGGGAATGTACCGATCGGGGCAACCGCCTGCACTGTCTGAGATAACGTGCTACGCCCCCAGAGAGGTCGACCACGGCGACCATGTGCGTCGATGCCGTAGAGTGACTCCACCTCGGTGTTGGACGCCAGCATCGTGAACGGCTTCGCCCCCTTCGCGTGTGGCGACACGCCGGCGATCCGCACCGAGTAGACCAAGGCCCGGCGATCACGTGCTGCCAACGCACCGGTCAGCTGCAGCCGTGACACGAGTTTGCAATCTGGACGCGGTGGCTCGACACCACACTCCGCGCGCCCGTGCCGCAGCGGCAGGTCGTGCTCATCATCGCGAACCAGCTCACGGTTAACGGCGACTCTCGTCGGCGCGACTCACTTCATCAGCGCTGGCACGCCGAGATGCGTTGGCGCGAGTCGGTCAGTGGGGCGACCGCAGCGTTCGTGTCGAATCGAAGTACAGCGTGCCACCGACGCGCGTTCTGTACACCGTGACACGATAGCGCAGCGACGACGGCGCGGGCAGTGTATCTACCAGGGCAAAAAAAAGAATAAGTGGGGGCTCAGTGTCAAGGGAGAGAGAGACTAGGGGGGGGGGGGGGGGGG
>NZ_JBDNFF010000004.1:0-17677 GCF_041689975.1 Gemmatimonas sp. | reverse complement strand
TGGGTGCATCGTGGCCAGTAACGTACCTGGATGCACCGGCAGTGTGGATGAGATGCAGGTGTCCCGACAGAAACAGATCTACGTTGTAACGTGCAAACGTCGCGATAGCACGCTCGGCGCCAACTACAATCTCCACACCGGACAATCCGACAGGGATGTCGAAGGGGTGATGCGTGACCACGAGGCGAGCGACCTGCGGAGGGATCGTATCGAGAAAGGCCGTCGACGAGACCAGCTGATGCTCGCTGATAGCACCGCCCTTGAATGTCAACGAACGCGCGGTATTGATACCGACTACGGCGATCTCGTCGTCGAGAAACACCGGGTCGAGCTCGTTGGTGATGTGCGTGCGATATCGACCGAGTGGCGACAGAAACCGACGCATTACATCATACAGTGGTACGTCATGATTGCCGGGGATCACGAGTTGTGGTGTCGGCAGGCGATCGAGATAAGCGTGCGCCTCGATGAATTGTGCACGCGTTGCACGTTGGGTAAGATCGCCGGAGATGATCACAAGATCAGGCGTCAGCTCCCGGAGCAGCTGAACGAGTGGTGCAAGCGTGGCGGCGAGTGTCGTGCCGAAGTGCAGATCGGCAAGATGAGCGACCGTTCGCATTTATCAGGCGCGTGGCACAAGGACGCGCAGCGCGCCCCCTCCCGAGCGAAACAGGAGCGGAGTCGTGAGACGCAGCAGTTCACCGTCGATAGAGACACGCATGAGCGAACGTTTCGATTCGACCGTGAACTCGCTGCTGATGAGCAGTTCGAAGCCATCGCTCTCGCCCACGGCGACCATGGCATCCCAGATCAATCGCCAGCGGCTGCGCGCGCGGGATGTACACCGCCAGCATGCCGGACGTGAGCGATGGACGGTGCGGTTCCAGTGAGTCAGGATTCGTGTACTCGTTAGTGCCGACCAGCAGCGCTGCCGTGCGACGTAACAAGACGGTGTCGTTGGCGTGAAGGCGTACGCCGAACTGTCGATATCGAATAAGCGCCTGTACCGTCGCCGCGATCGCGGCGGGCCATTTCGCGAGACCGGCACGTTGCTTGGACTCGCGACGCTCGACGATCTCAAGATACAATCCCAGTCCGGCGTTGTCGAGAAAGATTCGCTCGTTTACCCCACCAACATCGACGTCGCGCACCACGCCATCGCGTAGCAGCTCGACGGCAGCAGCCATCGTCGTTGGGATACGCAGGTCGGTCGCGAAGTGATTCAACGTGCCGAGCGGCAGTACGCCAAGGATGACGGATGTGCCGACCACGGCAGAGGCGACGGCGTTGATGGTGCCATCGCCACCGCCGGCTACGAGCATGCTGGGTACGTCTCGCATAGCTTGACGGATCAACTCGTGCATCGTTACGTGCGCGTCGGTGCAGCGTACTTCGGCATCCGGCACGGTCGCGGCTAGCAACCCCAGCAGTTTTGCCCGATCGCGCTCATCTTTTATAGAACCGGCGCCGCTGTTGATCAATACGATAATCGCTGTTTTCACGAGCTTCGATGATTGACGGTGAGCGCCGTGATCCGATTGCGCTGACTACCCTGTATGTAATAGTCATGGTCGGCGTCGCCGCGTTGGTTACGTTCGTCGTGATCGCGTACGGTGTCACCCACGGTAATGCATTGACCGGCGTTGATCTGCGCGCTTTCGCCGGGCGCCAAAGCATGGTCACTGCTGAAGGTCAACGCGTCTGCGTGATCGTTTCACTCGTCGGTTCGCCGGCAGCGATGACGGTACTCGCTGTACTGGGTGCAATGTGGCTCGGGTGGCAACGCCGGCTGCTGCTCTTCGTTTCTTGGGTCACCGCCTTTGCTGGCGCCAGTATGTTTGTCGTCGTGCTGAAGCGGACCATCCATCGTGCGCGGCCCGGTGGCGCTGAGCTATTCCTCAATGGCGCGTCCCTCAGCTTCCCAAGCGGTCATGCGGTGGGGTCTGTGGTCGGGTTTGGCATGCTCACGTATTTGTTGTCATTGTACTGGGCTGAACGCAACATGCAACGTGTGTGCCTCGCGGTGATCGCTTCCGGTCTCGTCGGAGCCGTGGCATACAGCCGACTCTGCCTTGGCGTGCACTATCTGCACGATGTGATCGCTGGGCTCGCACTCGGCGTAGCGTGGTTGATCATCTGCCTTCTGACCACCGAATGCGCGTACCGCTGGCGTGCGAGCAACACCGCCTGAGTCTGCTGCCGTCGGGCAGAGTCACAGTCGCGGATTTCTTGCGACGGCCCGTCGTTTGCATCACCACTGGGAGCGGCGTTCAGTCACTCTGATCATCGCCGATCATCCTGTAACAGCGGGAGTACTACTGATGTCGACCGATATGCACAAGGAAGCCGTCTCTGTCATGAACGATCTGATCGAGACGTGCCGGGACGGAGAGAAAGGATTTGCTTCTGCGGCTGAGCGCGCCGAGCGGACTGATCTCAAGCAGATGTTCACCACCATGTCATCGCAACGCGCTGGTTTCACACATGAGCTTGAAGTTCAGGTGGAAGGCCTCGGTGAAAAGCCTGCGGATATGGGGCATGTGGCGGGAGCCGTACATCGCGGCTGGATGGCCGTAAAGGCAGCCGTGGCGAGTGACGACGATGGCGCGATCCTGGACGAGTGCGAGCGCGGCGAGGATTATGCGAAGAAGGCGTACGCCAGTGCGCTCGAGAAGGCACTGCCGGGCGACCTGCATTCGATGATTGCGCGACAGGCAGATGATGTACGCGCGTCGCATGACCGCGTGCGTGAACTCCGTAATCAACAGCACGAAGCACACGACGGTCCAATGGCGTAGTGTCGAACTAGGGAAAAATCGCGCGTCGGCCGTCGACTGATGTGAACATCGCGCTTTTGGAGTGTCCCACTCCGGGTATGGTCACCAGCCGGTGACTATTACCCGGAGTAAGTGCGTTCATGTAGTTCAATAGGGTAAGCCCGCGTTGATATCGCCGCGGACCCTGCAGGTCCGCACCGCAACTCACGTCGAGGTCTGCGGTCAGTGTGTCGGCGGTGCCGAGCATCACGATCACGTCGCGCGTCACGAGATTCTGCCGTACGAGTGACACCGGGAGGGCGTTGGCATACGTGTTTCGGCTATGCAATCCGTAGTGCCAATCGTCGTAGTCCACACAGGTCGCCGCCGATGTCGGTATCGCGAAGCCGCTCCCGGCAGCGCGCTCCGGCCCGAGGTACAGCCAAGTGGACGGGTTGGCTGCGATGTAGCGAATAGGGATGTCGGTAAGCGTTGTGGCGACGCGACTCGTGGCGGCATATCGGTGGAGCAGTTGTCCGCCGGCGGAATGGCCGACCAGCACAATGCGCGCTAGCCGCGGGAACTTGGTGCGAATGCCGAGGCGTACGAGAATGGTGTCGATCGCGGCATAGGAGCTGATGCGCGGCAACGGACCGGTGCTGCTCGATAAGTCGCCAGATCGCCATCCGCTGCTGGTCCACACGGGTTCGTCCGCGGCCGGTGCGTCATCGCTGGTTTGAAACTGCGGCGCGATAATGATCGTGGACGACGATCGGCCAGCCAGCGTGGCCGCTTCGTTCATGCTGGTGAAGTAGTCATTGGCGTTGCGTTCCGCGCCGTGTACGACAATCACCGCGTGTGTGACCAGCGAATCGCCGCTCGCGAGCGGGAAGCTCTGATAGCTCTCGAGAAATCGGCCTGGCATGATTTCGACTCGCGACGCGCAGGCGGCGACGCCCAATCGGCAGGGCTGCCGAGTCGGGACGGCCGGCGCGGTGGTCTCTGAACCGCTGCAGCCGAGGGTACTGACGGTAAGCGCCAGGAGAAGGCGAGTTGTCACGCGCGCCTACGGCTGCTTGACCAACTCCACCCGTCGGTTTTGCTGACGCCCTTCCGGCGTGGTGTTCGGCGCTGCGGGTACCGACTGGCCCATGCCCTTCGCGGACAAACGTGCCGCGCTGATGCCAACGGTCGTGGTCAGATACGTCCGCACGGCCTCCGCGCGCTTTTGCGATAGCGACACGTTGGTGGCCGTTACGCCCGTGTTGTCCGTGTGCCCTTCGATCAACAGCTTCAGCGTTGGGTTCTCGGTCAGCATCTCACCGATTTCCTTGAGTGTGGGCGAGCTCTCCGGACGAATGCGGTCGGAGCCTGGATCGAAGAAGATGCCCTGCGTGGCCACCCGGCCACTCTCCTCCAGCGCGTCGTATAATTTCCGACCGCCCGAGGCGAGCCGGATGTTGTGCAGCAGCACGGGTTCCTCAGGCGTTCCATCACAGTAGAACAACAGCTTGTCGCTACGCGTGTAGTCCAGGTTGGGAATGTTCACTACGCGCCGCTCGTTCACGTAGGCCTTGATATACCGACCATCAGCCATGACACGCGCCGTGAACGGCGTACCGATCAGGTCATCGTTTGGCGCCCGGGTGCCGATCTTCCGACCGTCTTTTCGCACCATCCCACCGTCATGTCTGGCGCCGAACCACACGTAGTCTTTATCGACTTCGCCAGATGGGTAGAGCCAGCATGCGCCTCTGCCTTCCGCCACGAAATCGAATTCGAGCGTCCAGCGCGACGGTAGGGTTGCACCCGCCGGTACATAGAACTTGTTGTCGTTGTTTCCCGCCATCTGCAGCCAGCGGGCACCCTTCCACATCACCAGTTCCACGTTGCCAGTGGACGCTTCAAGACGGCGGGGAAAGTCGCCGATCACGTCCTTGCTGAAATCATCGCTCAGCAGCGGCTTCTCCCCGGGCACAAAATCGTAATTCGCCCAAGCGCCTTCGCCGGCCCGCAGCCGCGGCGCCACGGGCGTCGTCTCCGTCTCGGCCGGCTCAACGGCTCCGGACTTGGTTGCACCAGCCTTGCTCACGCCGGCCTTCGAGGCAGCCGGCTTTCGCGACATCTCTTTGCCGTCGGAATCGGTGAGAATCACCGCGTTCCCGGTCTTCTCCGCCTTCTGGATACAGGCTTGATCCGTTGCCAGACACGAGATCGCGTTTTCGGCACCGTCGAGCATCTTGTCGATCCCGGCGTCCGTCTTCCGATTGACACGATCCTCGATTTTTTGCTTCGTGCTCTGCTCGGCCCGTTTTTTCATGCGGTCGAGGGCACCCTGCGAATGGGCCGGTGCTGGAGCCAATGCCAGCACCAGACCGGCGGTCAAAGCGCCGCGGCAAACGATCGAGATAGTCATACACACTCCGGAACGCAAAGATGAGAATTGTATTGTTGTGGCTCGCGCCGTATTCGTCAAGCATACGCCGTCGTACTGTTCCTGCACCGAGTGTGGGCGATATCGCTGTCACGAACCTATTTTCTTCGCCATATGCATCAAGAAGCCCCACCACTTGCGCCCGCCCTTCGCGAGCTCTTCGACATCATCCGACCGCTCGGCGTTGGTGGTATGGGAGCCGTCTGGCTGGTGCGTGACCGTTTTCTCGATCGATCGGTCGCACTCAAGGTGCTTCGTGACGGTCAGGCCGCACCCGACGAGCAGGAGCGGTTTCTTCGTGAGGCGCGCACGAGCGCCAAACTCGAGCACCCGCATATCATCGATGTGTATCGCGCTGACGAGACAGATGGGATCGTGTGGTTCACCATGCGCTACATCGAAGGCGAATCGCTCGGCGATCGACTTCTCGAGCGAAAGACCTGCCGGTCACCGACACGGTACGCGTACTCAGGGAGGCCGCGTGGGGACTGGCGTATGCGCATGCGCGCGGTGTCGTGCATCGTGACATCAAGCCCGACAACATTCTGCTCGATCGCGTCTCGGGCCGAGCCGTGGTCACGGACTTCGGTATCGCCCGCGATCACGGGAACGAAGCGAACGGACTGACGATGGATGGGCACGTCCTCGGGTCGGTGCACTACATGAGTCCGGAGCAAGCGTCTGGTGACGTGGTCGATGGACGGACCGACCTCTACGCCTTGGGTGTGGTGGGATATCGCGCGTTGACCGGTGCGTTGCCTTTCGATGGCTCGCCGCAGAGTGTGCTGGTGGCGCATGTCACGCGGCAAGTACCCTCGCTCGCCACGGCGGCGCCGCACGTGCCGGCCAGCGTCGTGGCCGTGATCGAGCGATGCCTGCGGAAGCGCCCTGATGAACGATACGGCACAGCCGATGAGTTGGCGAACGCGCTCGATGCGGCCATGCGCGACGCGGAGGCCGCCGAGAACACGGTGGCCGACGCAGCGCCTGGCGGCGTGCTGTCGGAGCCGGAAGCGCTCGCGGTGTGGCAGCGCGCGGCGCAGCTACAGGCGCAAGCTGCGCACCGCATGGAACGCACCCCCACGCTGCGGGCGCCGACCGCGAACGAGCAGTCTTCTGGCGAGAGTGGGACTTATCGCGTACGCGATGTAGAAGCCGCCGCTGTGGAAGCCGGCATATCACGCCAATATGTCGCGCTCGCGCTCGCCGAACGTCGTACCCAGGCGACGCTTGCGGCGCTCGACACGGTGTTCACCGCCGCACCGTATAAGCTCAAGTTTAACGATGCGGTGAACGGCCACCCACTCGATGGCGGCATCCTTCGCTTTACGATGCCGCGGCTGACGACCAGCGGTCTCGCTAACTTCTTCAGCATGTTTTCCAAAACCAATCGTTTTGCGTCCCGATTGGAGTCGTTGGAATTGTTCGACTTGCATGTGACGCTCAGCGCTCGCGGAACGGCTGAACGACCAACATGCGAAATGGTGATCACCGGCGATCTCCGTACCGGTTTGCGTCGAAACCTGTACACCGACTGGGGCATGATGGCGTTTCACGCGACGATCGCGGGAACGATCGGCACGACGGCTCTGGCCGGCGTCGTTGGGTCGGCGGCACTCGCGGCCATCCCGGGTGTCGCACTGGGCGGTATGGCGGCGGTCGGCTCGATCATCTGGTATAAATGGCTGTATCGTCAGGTGTTCGAAAAGACCGTGGTGGAATTGCAGGATCTGATGGCGGCCATCGAACGTCACCTGGCGCGAGAACAGCTGTTCCGGGCGGGGCCTGAGGCGGCGTTGACTTCGGGGCGATAGGCGCTGATAGCGAGCGCACCACGACAGGCCAAGCGTCTTCGTTGTCGTGGCGCACCCATTCTTACGGTACTTCTTCGGCCGTCAACTCCCGATGTTCGGATTTGCCAACCGCTCGGCGTCCGGCAACGGCCAGCAGCGCTGGTCACCGTACACGCCGCCCTTCGCGTACTGGACACCGATTGCCGGCACTTGGGCGAGGTTGAATCGCTTGATGTCGAACCAGCGGTTGCCCTGCAGAAACAGTTCGCGCCGACGCTCTTCGGCCACGGCCGCGTCGAAGTTGGCGGACTCGCCCGCCGAGAGCGCTGGCAGCCCGATACCGGTGCGGCCCCGGAGTGTGTTGAGAATCGCGACACCGTCGGATCCGCTGCGGGCCTCGGCGAGAATGAGCTGCGCCTCGAGTCCGCTGGCGATCGGGTACGTTGCGGTGATCAGGTGAATTTTCCCTGCGTCCACAGCTGATTCACTTGATCCGTTGCCAGCCGATTCGCGTTCGTGGAGATCACGCGAAGGTCCGGCGCGCCGGTCCATGTCAGCGCCCGATACGCGGTCGCGATCGACACGGAGAACGACTGGTTGTTCTGCTGGAACGCGCGGTTGTTACGTCGTCCAATCGTCGCGTCGGCCGTGGCGTTGAAGACGAATGACACCGGCACCAGCGCCGCGTCGGACGCCGCGCCCACCTTCAGTCCGCGATTGATGCGTGAGCGCGCCCGACCCACGTACGCGAGGTTCAGCAAATTGGCATCACTCGCGGGCGTGGCGGCGGCAATGGCTTTGGAGAACCGTACCTCGGCTGAATCGAACATCTGCGCTGGTGTGAGCGACCGCCCAACGTTGATCGCCTCTTCGCAGAAGCCTTCGCCCAGCAGCAGACTGAATCCGGCCATCGCCGAGTTCACGGCGATCAACCGCTGCCGGTTCGGGACCTGCGCGTCGGTCCACTCTTCGAGCTTTTGCACCGCTTGATCATTGGTATAGCGGGCGGTGTTGATCGGCGTGTAGACACCGATGCCTTCGCATCCGAAGGTGACGTAGACGGCATCCACAGCGAGGGTGTTGCGACGATCGTACGACCAGCGTTGCGCAGTCTGCGTCGTTTCCACGAGTTCATTGGCGGCGAGTCCGCTGGCCACCGCATATCCGCCCAGCGCGCACTCGTAATCGGCTACGGCCGACGCCGAGATGAGCGCGGCGTTCGCCGGCACCAGATAAGACATGTCCGCCAGGCGACTGGGTGTCTTCACCGAGAGTAGTTGATCGAAATTGCAGGCAGTCGTTGCGCCAAGCGCCAGCGCCGCCACCAGAACCTTCAGCATCGTTGAGCGCATGATGATCAGAAGTTGAGAGAGACAGTCGTGACGAATTGACGGAGCTGCGGCAGGACACTCTGTTCCCATTATCCGAGGGCACCGCCGCGCGCACCACCGTTGAATGACGCTTCGGGTTCGATACCGGGGAAATTCGTGCGTAGGCCGAGGTAGCGACCGGCGAATGTGATCGACGAGCGGCTGGCGCCGATGCGGCTCGCGAGTCGAGACGGCAGCGTGTAAGTGGCCGACAGCTCGCGGAAGCGCATGAAGCTCGCGTCGGAGATCAGGTGATGCGTATAGGCGGTACCTGCCTGCACGGCGCCGAGCAGGGCCTTGTCCTGTACTTCATCGGGGAAGTAGAGCTCACGACACAACACGAACGCGCCGCAGCGTACACGGTAGTTGCCGTCCAGCTTCTTGTAGCCACCGCGCCATTCGACGAACGCGTTGATGCGCAGGTTCTTGAAGAGCGTGAGGCCTGCCGCGATCGTGCCTTCAGTTTGCGGCACGCTGTTGCCTAGGAAGACACGCGGCGCCGTGGCACAGGCGACCGTCCCCCCTTGACCGTTGTCGCACAGAAGGTTCGTGGCGCGCTTAGTCGTGGCATCGTAGTGGGCCGACACGACGCGCCGGTCCCACCAGGCACCCGGTGCATAGCCGACCACATGCTGGATGTTGTTGGACACCGACACCACTTTGTTGGCACCGAGAGATGCGATGTTGTACGTGTTCGTGCTGCCACTGAGCGTGAGGTCGAACGAGACGTTGTCGCGTTTCAGCGGCGTCGTGCGCACCATCCACTCGAAGCCGTTCCGATTCACGAGGCCGGCGCCTGCCGCGAGAGAATCGCGTCTCTCGTCTTGCCGTTGAAGTACGTGAATTCCACGCCGACTCGATCGTTCCACAGGCCAGCGTCTACACCGAGTTCCAACGCGGTGCTCGTTTCGGGGCCGAGATTGGGATTGCCGGCCGACGACGGCGTGAGGAAGCCGCCACTGGCGGAATAGGTGCGGATCGCGTCGAACGCGCCGGGCTGCAGACCACTGGCGCCGTACGCCGTGCGCACACGCAGCTGATTGACGAACGACGGGATCGGTAACCCGGGCTCTTCGCTGAGCACGTACGACGCGCTCAGCTTCGGGTACGTGACGGCGTCGAAGTTCGTGCCGAACGCCGAGTTGTCGTCGGTGCGAATGGCGGCGGTGACGAAGAGCCGATTGTTCCACGCGAACTGCTGCTGAATGAAGGCGCCGATGGTATTGTTCTCGAACACTTCGTCGTCGGACACGTTGCGGATGGTCGCCGACGCAATTGACGTGAGACCGGCGGCGGGGAATGTGATGCCCGAGATCCCGTGGAATCGTGAGCGACGCAGGTACAGGTGACCGCCCACCGACGTCACACTGCGCAGCGAAGACGTAACCCCGAACTCGGCGTTCGCCAAATAGTCCATCGTTGTATACGTCACATCGCGGGTCGAGGCCGAGATCGTGCCAGCGGTGGGCAGCCCACTGCCCGCGAACGCTGCATACGTGGCACCGATGATATCGTTGCGCGGAGTGCGGTTTTCGTTATTCTCCGCCAGACGGTCGACGCCGAGAATGAAACGATGGTTGAAGAACGACGTGGGGCGATTGGTGAACTGGAAGCTGCCCGTGAAGCGGTCCGCATCCTGGAAGATATCGTTTGGTTCGTAGTACGCATTTGGCGGACCGGAGCGGAAGCCCAGCTGCGGATTGTTCGGATTGCGCGACGGGACGCTTACGCCGCCATAGAGGAAGGTGGGCGATGTAAAGAGCGTCCCCCACACGGCACCGCCGGCACCCGATTCTGCCGGGACATACGTGCGCCCGATGGTGTATCCGAGAGACGAGGTTACATCGAGCTTCGGACTCGGATTCGCGCTGACATTGACTCGCAAGTTCGAGCGGTTGAGGCGATTCACGCGTTCGGCACCGCGATTCTCCTCGTAGCCACCGCCGACGTAATAGCGAATGGCACTCGTGCCGCCGCTCACGGACATCTGCATGTCTTGGAGCTGTCCATTCGTGAAGATGTCGTTGCCGAATCGCGAGTTGAGCGAATCGTTGAGCTGCCTGGTGCTGACACGGACCGTGTCCAGCGCCGTCGCACTGCCCGCCCGCGGCACGGTGCCGTAATTGTCGGGAAAGCGCGTCAGGAAGTCCGGCAGCCAACTGCTGCCCATGCGCCCCGTGAAGCTCCACACGGGTTTACCGCCGTCGTGTGGGGCAATGCCGACGGCATTCGCGCGGACGTCGTGCGGCCGCTATCTCTTCCACGTGTACATTCGCGCTCTCATTCACCTGCTGTTCACCGCGGCGCCGCAGCTGCGCCGCCCGTCTTCGCCGACGGCGCTCGTGGCCCGCGCGCTGCAACTGCCGCTCGCGCCCGACCGCCTTCGCCTGCTGCGTGGTACGGTGTGGATAGCGGAAACGCGTGATATCCCGACTTCTGCGAAGTCTCGGTAAGTTCGGCATCGTCCTCAGGCGGAATCCGTTCGGTGCGTGTCGAACGGGCAGGGCGACGCGGCACGATCGCGAACAGCCGGAACACGGAGACTGCGGATCGCACCGAAACGACCACGGATAAGCGGCGTGGAATTCTCACGGCAGTTTGTACCCCATCAATGTTTTTGCTTATTCGTGTTGTTTCCATTCATCGGTGTCATCCGTGTTCTGGCAGTTTCGGAGCGTGTCGAGCGGGCCGATCGATGTGGGTCGTCAACCGTGCCCCCGTTGCCGAGTCCGACGACGGCTCAGGCTCCCACCCGCCGGCGCCGGAGATACGCCGGCGTCACCGCACGTTCCACGGCGGCCAGTACCAAATCCACCACCACCGCCAGTGCCGCAGCCGGCAGTGCCCCGGACAGCACCAGCCGCGAATCCGCGAGTCCCAGACCCGTGATGATCGGTTCGCCCAGTCCTCCCGCACCGATAAAGGCCGCGAGGGTGGCCGCGCCCACCGTAATTACGGCCGACGTCCTCACCCCCGCCAGCACCGCCGGAGTGGCGAGCGGCAGCTGCACCCACCAGAGCCGTTGCCAAGCGGTCGTGCCCAACGCTTCACTGGCCGCCACGGCGTCGGGATCGGCGTTCGAGACCCCGCTGTACGTGGCGCGAGCAATGGGCAGCAGCGCGTACAACCACAACGCTACCAGCGCTGGCGCGAGCCCAATCCCGAGCACCGGAATCATGAAGGCCAGCAGCGCCAGTGATGGAATGGTCTGTACAACGCCGAGCCCCTGCATCACCCACGCCGCCGCACGGGGCGTGCGCGTGAGCAGCACGCCAAGTGGGACGGCCACCAGGATCGCGGCCGCAAGCGCGATGCTCACCAGCACCAGATGCTCGCGAATCAAGCGCCACGTTTCGGCGCGTCGTGCCCAGCTGTACGCGAGAAATCCGGTCGTGGTCGCGCGAGGCTTCTCGGCAACAGTCGCCGTGCCTACCGCCCGTACCAGCGCGAGCTCGGTCAGCGCCCCGCGCGCCACATCCGCAATCGGGCGCTGCTCCACTTCGATCGACGCGTTCCAGCGACGCACATCACTCTCGGTGAGCCGTCCACTCAAACGCGACAACACCGCGATCACATCGGCGCGCTCGGCGCTCACGCGCGGCGAGACGAGCGCCGCCGCTTCGTACGGCGGGAAGAAGTGGCGATCGTCCACCAACGTGATCAGATCGAATCGCGCCAGCAGGCCGTCGGTGGAGTAGCCATCGATGACATCGATCGCGCCAGTGGAGAGTGCCTGATACTTCACGGCGGGGGCCAGCGGACGCACCGAGCGTAGCGAGATGCCGTAAAAAGCCCGTAAGCCGACAAACCCGTCGGGACGGCCAATGAAATCGCTGGTGAACCCCGCCTGCAGGGCGCCCGACTCGCGCGCCAGATCGCTCAACGTACGTAACTGATACCGTGCGGCAGTCTCTCGTCGCACCGCAATGGCATAGCCGTTTTCAAATCCCAGTGGCGGTAACCAGCGCACGCCGTAGCGCCGGACGAATTCATCACTGACCCGCGCGAACAACCGGCGTGGATCTTCACGCATGGCGGTGGTCATCGAGTCGCGCAACACCGCGAGCAAGCCGGTGCCGGTGTACTCGGGATACACATCGATCGCGTTAGTGCGCAGTGCTTCGAACGCGACTTCCGTGGCGCCAAGCCCGGGGCGTCGCGTGACCCGCATACCCTCAGACTCGAGGAGCTGCGCGAACATCTCGGCCAACAAAAACGACTCGCCGAAAGGCTTGGAGGCGACCACGACTGCGGGTCGTTCCGGTGCGGCCTGCGCCGTCATGTGGCGCGGTATGCCCAGCCCCACTAGCAGGACAGCTGCCGACTGCAACACGCGACACAGGCGCATCCGCGGCGACCGCGCTGTACTCATTGCCCCACCAACGGTCGGACGGCGGCGGTGGCACGGTGAAGCAGCTCTTTCACGTACTCGGTGGAGGGAGCGCGCAGCAGCGTGGCCAGCGTGCCGATCTGTTCGATGACACCACCGCGCATCACCGCGATCTCGTCGGCCAGTCGCGCGGCCTCGGCCAGGTCGTGCGTCACGAGCACGGCCGTAAACTTCAGCTCCGCGCGCACGTGCTCGAACGCCTCGTGCACCACCGCGCGCGAGAGAGCGTCGAGCGCGCCGAACGGTTCGTCGAGCAGGACAATATCCTGCCGCGCCGCCAGTGCCCGGGCCAACGCCACCCGCTGCCGTTGTCCCCCGGAAAGTTCATGCGGCAGTCGACCACCGAACTCGGCGGCTGGCAATCCCACCAGCGTAAGCGCCTCGGCGGCCGCACGCTCGGGGTCGGCGTGGCCGATCAGGCGCGGCACCAAGGCTGCGTTACGTAGCACCGACCAATGGGGGAGCAGGCCGCCGGTTTGCGGCACGAACCCCAAGCGACGGCGCAGGGCGTCGCCTGGGGTGCCGCGCACATCTACCCCATCCACGCGCACCGTGCCGGCGCTGGGCTCCACCAGACGGTTGAAACAGCGCAATAGCGTGGTCTTTCCGGATCCGCTCTCTCCGACAATCGCCAGCAGCGAGCCGGTGCGGACCTTTAGCGACACGCCGCGCAGGGTGGGCGTGCTGCCGTACGCGTGATGCAGGGCCTCGGCTTCGAGCGCGACAGTCACAGTGTTACGGTCCCGGTGACGAAATGGTAAACGTGCTAAACTTCCGAAACTTATCGACGGTTCCCGGGCTTCGTTCAGTTACGACTCCCCGCGTTGTATTCCCGCCCCTCGTTGTCACCATGTCCGCTACCGTTTCGCCGTCCGCACTGGTCACCAGGTTCCGCGCTGTGCGTGCCGCGACCGAAGCACTCTGTGTGCCGCTCGAGGTTGAAGATTACGTGGTCTCGAGCATGAGTGATGTCAGCCCCACCAAGTGGCATCTGGCGCACACCACCTGGTTCTTCGAGACGTTCCTGCTCGCGCCGCACGCCGATGCGTACACGCCACTCGAACCGCGCTACGCGTTTCTCTTCAACTCGTACTACGTGCAGGCCGGTGAGCGGCATTGCCGCGCCCAACGTGGACTCGTGACGCGCCCTACGGTGGCCGAGGTGTACGCCTATCGGGCCTATGTAAACGACGCCGTACTGGCGCTGTGCGAGCAACTCGCCGATGATCCGGCCCATGCGGCGTGGCGCACGCTGGAGCTGGGGCTGCACCATGAGCAGCAACATCAGGAACTGCTGCTCATGGATGTCAAGCATGTTTTCTGGACCAACCCCATGCGCCCTACCTATCGGCCGGCGCCGCGCGCCACACCGACGGCGGTCCCGCAGGGATGGCAGCCCATCGAACCGGGGCTCGTGGAGATCGGTCACCCTGGCTCCGATTTCGCGTTCGACAACGAAGAGCCGCGGCACCCCGTGTACGTGCACGGCGGGCGTCTGGCGCATCGTCTCGTCACGAATGCGGAGTACGCGGCGTTCATCGCCGACGGTGGCTACCGGCAGCCGGTGTTGTGGTTGAGCGCCGGCTGGGCCACGGTACAGGATCAGGGGTGGCGCGCACCGCTCTACTGGGAAAAGCACGACGGCGCGTGGCAGGAGTTCACACTTTCGGGCATGGCACCGATCGTGCCGTACGCTCCCGTTACCCACGTGAGCTTCTTCGAGGCCGATGCGTTCGCGCGCTGGGCCGGGCATCGCTTGCCCACCGAGGCCGAGTGGGAAGTAGCGGCGTCGGTGCATCCGGTGGCTGGACGATACGTGGAGCATGGAGCCTTTCACCCCATGTCCGATGACCGGGAAGGCATGCAGCAGCTCTTCGGCGATGTCTGGCAGTGGACCGCCAGTCCATATGTGGGCTATCCGGGCTTTCGGGCGTCGCCCGGCGCCATCGGCGAGTACAACGGCAAGTTCATGGCCGATCAATGGGTATTGCGCGGTGCCTCGTGCGCCACGCCGCAGTCCCACGCACGGCTCACCTATCGCAACTTTTTCCCGAGCGACACGCGCTGGCAGTTCTCGGGCATCCGACTGGCAACCGACGCATGACATCCAACGCCCAGCGCCTTCCGGCCACAAGCGACAACCAGCAATACGACGCACAGGAGCGTGACCTCGTACTGCGCGGACTCACCAGCGACGTGAAGACGCTGCTTCCGTCGTTGTTCTACGACACCGCGGGCGCCGCACTCTTTGAACAGATCTGCGAACTCCCCGAGTACTACCCCACCCGCACCGAGCTCTCGATTCTCGCGGAGCACAGTGCAGCTCTCGCGGCTGCGGCGGGGGAATCGGTGGCGCTGATTGAATACGGCAGTGGTGCCGGCATCAAGGTGCGTCTGCTGCTCGATCACCTCGAACGGCCCGTGGCCTACGTCCCGGTCGACGTGTCGCAAGCACAACTGCTGCGCGTGGCCGAAGAACGCGCCATGCAGTATCCCGGGTTGCAGGTGTTGCCCGTGTGTGCCGATTACACCCAACCGTTGTCGCTGCCAAAGCTGTCGCCCGCCGCTCGCCGCGTGGCGTTCTTCCCGGGCTCGACCATCGGCAACTTTCATCCCACCGAAGCAGCGGCGTTTCTGCATAGGGTGCGGCATACCGTGGGGCCACAAGGCGGCATGATCCTCGGCGTGGATCGTCGGAAAGACCCGCAGGTACTGCACGACGCGTACAACGATGCGGCCGGCGTCACGGCCGCGTTCAATCTCAATCTGCTCACACGTCTCAATCGCACACTCGGTGCCACGTTCGATCTCGGTACCTTCCGGCACGTCGCGTTCTTCAACGATGCGGCCAGCCGTATCGAAATGCACCTCGAGTCCACGATAGCGCAGCAGGTGCGCGTGGCCGATGTCGACATCACGTTCGAGGCCGGTGAGACCATTCACACCGAGTGCTCCTACAAGTACGACGAACCGCGACTCGAGGCACTCGCCGAAGCCGGTGGCTTCCGTATCGCAACGCTTTACACCGATGCGCGCGACTGGTTCTGGGTCGCGTGGCTGCGGGCCGTTTGATTTTTGTTCTGCTCCGTGCGCCCACTGATCGAACGGGCGACAACTTCATCCCCTGAGAGGTACGCGTGAAGGCTATCTGGAATGGCGAAGTAATCGCCGAGAGTGATGATACCGTGGTTGTGGAAGGCAACCATTATTTTCCCGATTCGGCGCTGCGCCGCGAGTTCTTGACGCCGAGTGCGTTGCACACGAATTGTCCGTGGAAGGGCACGGCGAGCTACTACTCGTTGCAGGTGAAGGGCACCGAGAACCGTGATGCCGTGTGGTACTACCCCGCGCCCAAGGCCGGGGCCGAGCAGGTGGCCGGACGGGTGGCGTTCTGGAAAGGGGTGCAGGTGACCGCATGACAACGGCGGCGCAGACGCTCACTGCTGACGCGATCGTCATCGGCACGGGGCAGGCTGCGCCGGCGCTCGCCACCGCGCTGGCGCGGCGCGGCGAGCGCGTGGTGGTTTTTGAAGGTGGGGAGCTTGGGGGCAGTTGCGTCAATGTCGGCTGTACCCCCACCAAGACGTTGCGCAAGAGCGCGCGCGTGGCGCACCTCGTGTCGCGCGCCCACGAATTCGGTGTGCATACCGGCCCGATCACCATCGACTTCGCGGCGGCCATGGAGCGCATGGCCGGCATCGTGAATGCCTCGCGCACCGGGCTCACGAAATGGATGGAGAAGACGGAAGGGCTGACCATCGTGCGTGAGTGGGCGCAGTTCGCAGGTCGCGAGGCGAACAATTTTGTGGTACGCGGCGGTGCCATCACCGCGAGCGCGCCGCGGGTGTACATCAACAGCGGCACGCGCCCCTCCGCGCCAGCCATACCCGGTTTGGCAACCGTCCCGTACCTCACGAATGAAACGGTCATAGCACTTCGTGAGCGGCCGAACCACCTCGTCATTCTGGGCGGCAGTTACATCGGCCTCGAACTCGGACAGATCTTCCGGCGACTCGGCAGCGACGTGACCGTGATCGAAGCGGGAGGTGCCGTGGCCGGCCGTGAAGACCCGGACATCTCGGCGCGCCTTGCCGACATGCTGAAAGCCGAGGGCGTGTCGCTGCGCACCGGCACGACGGTGGAGGAGGTGGCGTTGTCGGGGCCGGAAGCGCTCGCGCTCACGCTGCGCGACGGCACCACCGGCAACGTCACGACGATGCAGGCGTCGCATCTGCTCGTGGCCACCGGGCGCCTGCCGAATACCGAGCAACTCGGGTTGGAGCACGTGGGGCTGGCAGTCGATGCGCGTGGCTTCATTCCCGTGAACGGTCGGCTCGAGACAGCGGTCCCCGGTCTCTGGGCGCTCGGTGATGTGAACCGGCGCGGAGCCTTCACGCACACCAGCTATCAGGACCACGAAATCGTTCTCGCCAATCACACCGGTGGAGAGCGTACCGCCGACGGGCGGGTGACCACGTACGCGGTGTTCACCGATCCGCCGCTCGGCCGGGTGGGACTCACGGAGACCGACGCGCGCTCCCTGATGGCGCAGGGTCGCCGGTTCCTGTCGGCGTCGCACGAGATGAAGTTCGTGAGCCGAGCCAAGGAAGAGAGCGAGACGGTGGGCGTGATCAAGGTGTTGGTGGATGCACAGACCGAGCGCTTCGTGGGCGCGACGCTACTCGGGATCGGCGCTGACGAAATTGTGCAGATCATCGGGGCCATGATGGCCGCCGATGCGCCGTATCAGGTGTTACGCGACGCGTTGCCGGTGCATCCCACCGTCACCGAATTCTTCCCGACGATTCTGGGAAAGTTGGCTCCGCTGGTGTAGCGAGTGCGGTGACCACTCGCGCGCGGTTACCGTTCGTCGCCGGCAATCGGCACGCGATCTTTCACCTTCTCGAGCACGCGCTGAAAAGCCGCGCGCGATC
>NZ_JBDNFF010000003.1:0-4967 GCF_041689975.1 Gemmatimonas sp. | reverse complement strand
TCCACGGCAATGGCGCCGCCCTCGCTCGGTAACTCCAGCGTCACGTGCACGCGCGCCCCTTCACTGGCGGTTCGCAGCAACGCGACGAGCTGTCCGAGCGAGGACAGGACCGTCGGCGGCATCCGGGTCAGGTCGACGGAATGGGCCATTGGCTTGAAAACGGCGTGATGGAGCGAGCTGACGTTGCAAGTTTAGTAAACGTGTCGGCGGCGGCAAGTCCACTGTCGAGGTCGCCGTGCCGAGGTCGCTGTGATGAGGTCCAAGTCATGTTGCGACGCGTTCGACGGCGATGCCGAATTCGTCGAAATGCTCCGCCAGCGCGCGCAGCGTGCGCTCGGCGTTCCCACCGTGTCCGCGCAGCGCAGCGAAGAAACGAATCACGGGATTGCCGACGCGTCCACGTTCCGTGAGTGTGACGCTGCAACTGTGCGTGCGATCCTCCGCGTCAGGTTCGATGCCCCATTCCCACTGCAGCTGCGCCTTCGTGTCGTCATCGGTCACGCGTAGCGCGAGCGCATCCGGATCGGTCTCGGTCGCTGCGGTTCGTTCGATCGTCGTCGGTGAAGGCGCCCACTGTTCGTACGCCGTGATATCCGCGAGCAGCGCGCGTACGTCATGCGCACCACGGGCTAGGCGAATCCGACGCACCACGCGATAGTCGGCCGGTGTAACGAGACCACCGACCACGAGCGCGATCAGTCCCGCCGCGATGGCGGCCATGATCACCAGAATCCAGTACATGGCGGCTGGCGCTCAGCTCACGCGCAGCGACTGATCCAGCACCGAACGAACACGTTTGGCGAGGTCGAGCGACGTGAACGGCTTCTGCAGGAAGGTGCGCTCGTCGAGCGACACGCCCTTCAGCAACGCGGCATCGTCCGTGTACCCCGACATGAACAACACGCGCATGCCCGGTCGCATCTGCTCGAGCTGTTCGGCCAGTTCGCGCCCGTTCATGCCTGGCATCACGACGTCGGTCACGAGCACGTCGATGCGTCCGGGAAAGGCGCGCGAGATCGCGAGGGCAGAGTCGCCATCGGCGGCGGTCAGAACGCGATAGCCGCGGCGCTCGAGAGCGGCCGTCGCAACCACGCGCACGCTGTCTTCGTCTTCGGTGAGCAGGACGGTTTCCTCTCCCGTGAGCACCCCGGGCACGTCTTCCTCGGCCGCAAGATCAGTGGGTCGCTCGCCGAGGCGGGGCAGCAGCAGATGGAAGGTGGTGCCGTGTCCCAATGCGCTGTCCACGCGAATCTCGCCACCGGATTGCTCGATCATGCCGTACGCCAGCGGCAGGCCGAGTCCCGTGCCCTTTCCGCGCTCCTTCGTGGTGAAGAAGGGCTCGAAGATGTGTTCACGGACGGCATCGGTCATGCCGACGCCGGTATCGGTTACGCGGACCACGATCCACTCCTGCTGCGCGTCGAGTCCGAAGGTCTGCACCTCCGTGTCGCTCACGCGCGCCGTGGCAATGCGCAGGGTCCCGCCGGAGGGCATCGCGTCACGCGCGTTGCTGGCGAGGCTGAGCATGATCTGTTCGAGCTGGGCCGCGTCGATGCGAATGGTGCCGAGGTCGTGCCCCAGCGTGGTGGAGACCTCGATGTTCTCGCCCATGAGTCGGCGGAGCAGCCGGTCGAGTCCCGGAATGACGGTGTTCGGGTCGAGCACCGTGGGCTGCACGATCTGTTTCCGACTGACGGCGAGAATCTGTCTGGAGAGATCCGTTCCGCGCACGGCGAGTGCACGGATCTCACTTACGTCGGGGCGCACGGGATCGTTTGCCGACATCATGGCGAGCGCGAGATCACAGTACCCCAGCATACCGGTGAGCAGGTTGCTGAAGTCGTGCGAGATACCGCCCGCGAAGGTACCGATCGCTTCCATCTTCTGCGACTGCCGTAGCTGCTCTTCACTACGCGCCAGCGCACGTTCGGCTTCGCGACGCGCAGTGACATCGATGCCCACCGATAGCCAGCTGGCACGTCCGAGGCGTCGCGACGAGGTGGTGATGACGTCCATTTCGAGCAGCCGATCGCTTGCGGTGCGATGCTGCCAGGTGCCGGCGCTCTGCTTCGACTCCGAGAAGGGCAGACGGGCACCGCTGAATCGCGCGTACTCGGTGGGATCGAGCAAGTCGACGATGCGCAGCGAAAGAAACGTGTCGCGATCGTACCCGTATTTCTCGACGGCGGCTTCGTTCACGGCGAGAAGGAGCATCGTGTCCGCGTCCCACGCCCACATAGGCAGCGGATTGGAGTCGAACAAGAAGCGATACCGGCGCTCGCTGTCGGCGAGTGCGGCGTTGCGTCGCTCGACGGTTTCGGCCATCTGGTTGAGCGCCGTGGCGAGCGAACCGATTTCATCGCTCGATCTGATACGCGACCGATGCCCCGCCACGCCGACGGCCAGAGCATGCGCGTCGGCGATCAGCGTTTGCACCGGCTTCGCGATCTTGGTACCGAAATACATCGCGAGGGCAATCGATGCGATCAATGCCCCGCCGAAAATCAACAGGCCCTGCCAGCCGCTGTTCTGCATGGGCATCAGCAGACTGACCAGCATTGGTGGCGTCGACACGACCAACGCCATGCCCAGCAGTCGCGTGCGGAGACCCGTTCCCCGTGGTACCGGCGGAACGTCGTCGTGCGCTGGAGGCGTCCGGTCAGGCACGGGTTACACGCCGTGCGGCTCGCTGCCCGGCGGTTCTACGCCAGGTGGCATCGTGACGGCCATACCCATCGCATGGTATCCCTTGTCCACGTACACCGTAGAGCCCGTGATCCCGCTGGCCAGCGAGCTGGCGAGGAATGCAGCAGTGTTGCCGACTTCCGTCGCGGTGATCGCTTCAGCGAGCGGCGCGTTGGCTTCGCAATACTTCACCATCTTGTCGATGATGCCGATCGCACTGGCCGCGCGCGACGCATATGGACCGGCGCTGATCGTGTTGACGCGCAAGCCGTACTTGCGACCGGCCTCGAACGAGAGCACGCGGGTGTCGCTCTCGAGGGCGGCCTTGGCCGACGACATCCCGCCACCGTAGCCGGGAATGGCACGTTCACTGGCCATGTACGTGAGCGAGCAGACGGAGCCGCCCGGACGCATGAGCGGCGCGAGGCGTTGCACCATGGACACCAGTGAGAACGCGCTCGCGCTGGACGCCGCGAGATAGCCAGCGCGACTGACTTCGAGCAGCGGCTTCTTCACTTCGGGCCCGTTGGCCAGCGAGTGAAAGACGATATCGAGCGATTGGTCGCCGAAGTCGGCCACGATGCGCTGTGCGAGTCCGCCGATCGAGAAGTCGCCCACATCTTTGTAGCGCTTCGATGAGCGCACGTCTTCCGGCGCATCGTCGAGCGCGTCGTAGACGGCGTCGAGGGGATAGATGCGCTCGAAGGTGAGCAGCGATCCATCGCTCAGGCGGCGGGACTCATCCATCTTTCCGCGTTCGAGCATGTTGAGGAAAATGTTGAGCGCCGGCGGCCAGGTGGCGACACAGACCGAAGCGCCGGCCTCTGCGAAGGCCTTGGCGACGGCAAACCCGAAGCCGCCGTCGTCAGCGACGCCCGCCACGAGGGCGCGCTTCCCGGAAAGATCGATGGGTAACATCCCGGCAAGATAGCAGCGAATACCGCCTCCTGACGAGCGCTCAGCGACGAGTGCTCAGCGGGCGGCTCGGGAGAGGCGATCGCGGAGGCCGACCCAGCGGTCATCGGCCGGGGGACGCTCGATCACGATGAGCGCCACGCCGGCCGCGTCGGCCGCGTGCAGGGCGGCGTATAGTTGGCGCGCATACGTAGCGGGGTCATCCGGCATGCGCACGATGGCGTCATCCGGCAGCGGAAGAGTGACCGTACGCAGGAGCGCCGTCACGCCACCGGCTGCCGGATTGCGCGCAGCGAGTGTTTCCGTGAGTGCCGCCATGATTTCCGACTGTTGCTCCGGGTCGAAGAGCCAGACATCGGCGCGCGGCGCATAGTGGCGATCGGACATGCCGGGCGAGCGCTGCGCCAGCGTGCGGTCCGCGTCGCTCGCTGCGGAGACGTTGTGAGACACGGTAGCGATGACGCTTCGCACCGCCACGCCGGTGCCACGCAGGGCACGCTCGAGATCGGCGGCGGAGATCATGCCCGGTCGCAGAATCACGGCGTCGGGGCCGGTGAGGTCGACCACCGTGCTTTCGATGCCCACCGTACTCGGACCACCGTCGAGAATGAGCCCGACGCGGTCGCCCAACGACGCCTGCACGTGCTGCGCTGTGGTAGGACTGACCTGCGTGAACCGATTGGCGCTGGGGGCGGCGATGGGCACGCCAGCGGCTCGGAGCAGCGCCAGCGCCACGGGATGGGACGGCACCCGCACGGCGACCGCATCGAGCCCGGCCGTGGCCGCGTCGGGCACCTGCGGGGCCTTGAGGAGCACCATTGTCAGCGGGCCCGGCCAGAAGGCAGCGGCCAACCAATCGGCGGCGGCGGGCCATTCACGCGTCAGCGCGCGGGCGGCTGCCGCGTCGGCTACATGCGCAATGACAGGATTCCACGCCGGCCGACCCTTGGCGCCGTAAATGGCCGCAACCGCAATCGGGTCGAGGGCATTGGCGCCGAGTCCGTATACGGTTTCCGTGGGGAAGGCGACGAGTCCGCCGCGCCGGATCAGGGCGGCCGCGTGCTCGACGATTACGGGGTCGGGATTATCGGGGTCGAGCTTGAGAAGCGGAGCGTCGGCCATGTTTGAATCTAGCCACTGACCATCGGCAGCCGGGACGCACACCGTTCGGCTTATCCGTGCTTTTCCGCCAAATCCGTCGTGTCCGTGTTCCGGCCGTGGCGATGGTGCCGCTGGGCAGGCGCTCGTGGTGGCGGACAGACCGAAAACAGCCGGAACACGGAGACCGCGGATGACACGGAAAAGCACGGATCTGCTCCGTCTGGGCGACGGTCGCTGTGGGCTAGTCGAAATGGCTACTGCCGTGA
>NZ_JBDNFF010000002.1:0-8345 GCF_041689975.1 Gemmatimonas sp. | reverse complement strand
GTCTTCCATACCGGGCCAGTCGCCGCCGCCGATGTTGTGCACCGTGGGATGCCCGTTGAAGATCTCGAGCAGTCGGTCGTTCTTCACGCGGAAGAGCGTGGCCGTGTCGATGCTCCAGAGAAAATTCGGATGGTTGATGTGGGGCACGGCTCGTTCGGCGCGGATGGCATCGACGGTTTTCTGCACGGTGCCGAGCAGGGTGCTGTCGCGCGGCGCGGCGATCACGCGCGTTATGCCGAGCGCATTCACATGCACGGCGGCCTTCTGGAACGCGGTCGTCACCTCTTCACCAGGGATCAGCAGAAACGTCGAGTCCATCAGTGATGCCAGCGTGGCCGGATCGGTGAAGACGTTGTGATCGGAGAGCACGAGAAAGTCGTACTTCCGGTTCTTGTACCAGCGGGCGACTTCCTCGGGAGCGGTATCGCCGTCGGAGTTGGTGGTATGGGTGTGTGTGTTGCCCTTGAGCCAGCCGGCGCCCGGCGAGGCATCGGGCACGAGGAATCGCGCGGGCTGCGCCGCGACGCTGCGGGTCAGCCCGGAGGCACCGAGGGTAAGCACGAGAGACAATGCGCGCAGGATCGAGGATAAGGTCATGCCACACAAACTGCCACGCGATGGTCGCGACCGCGAGACGGTGACCGGATCGTGACGGCGACGCGGTGGGATCGTGACGCCACCGTCTCATGCTCACATGTTGCGTCTAACTCCTCCCTTCCGAGCCCGCCTCCATGCTCGCTTCTGATCGTATCCGGCGTGTCCGCCGCTTTTCAGGCGTTGCCGTTGTTCGCCACGCGATCGTTTCGCTGGTCGTTGCATTCAGCGCGGCGGCGTGTAGCGATGCCAACGACCCGCCGAAGCTCGCGCAGATCACGCTGTCGGCTCCGGCCACGTCGATCGTGACCGGGCAGACGGTGCTGGTGACGCCACGGCCGCTCGATCAGTTCGGTGCCGCCATCGCGCCGGGAACGATCGAGTGGCGTTCGACGGCGATGTCGATCGCGACGGTGTCGACGGGCGGTGAGGTCACGGGTGTGGCGCCGGGAACGGTTGCGGTGAGTGCCACCTCTGGCGGCGTGACGGGTCAGCTCCAACTCACCGTGGTGGCGGCGACAATTACGTCGCTCACCATCACGCCCGCCACGCTCTCGCTGACGCAGGGTCAAGCAGTCACGGCGACCACCAGCGGCCTTGACCAGTTGGGTCGGCTGTTGGCGAGTGGTACCGTGACGTGGTCGAGCGCGTCGGCGGCGATTGCGACGGTGGACAACGTCGGCGCCGTGCGTGCCATCGCGCCCGGCAGCACGACGATCACAGCGGCGGTCGGCACGGTGACGGCCCAGCGCACCGTCACCGTGGTTGCATCGCCGGCGATTCGCATCACCGAGGTCGAATCGAACGGTGGGACGCCTGGTGACTGGATAGAGTTGTTCAATCCGACGGCCGCGGCGGTCGACATCTCCGGCTGGGGCGTCAAGGACAACGACAACGCGCGGACGTTCGCGTTTCCGATGGGCACGGTGATTCCCGCGGGCGCGTATTTCGTGGTGGAAGAAGGAACGTTCGGCTTCGGGCTCGGCGTCGCCGATGCCGCGCGGATCTTCAACCAGTTCGGCGTCGTGGTGGACGAGTACTCGTGGACGGCACACGCGTTGACCACTTACGGTCGCTGCCCAAGCCCGACGGGTGCCTTCGTCACCAACGCCACGTCGACGAAAGGGACGGCCAACGATTGCAGCGCGCTGATTCGTGTGAATGAAGTCGAGTCGAGCGGCGGTATGCCAGGTGATTGGATCGAACTGTTCAACTTTGGGCTAACCGCCGTAGATCTGTCGAATTTCCTCGTGAAGGACAACGATGACACGCGCACCACGCGGCTGCCGGCCGGAGCGACCATTGCGCCGGGCGGTTACTACGTGATCGAAGAAAGCGTGCTCGGATTCGGGCTTGGTGCGGCCGATGCGGCGCGAATTTTCGACGCGAACAGCACGCTGCTCGATTCGTACACCTGGACGGCGCATGCCGCCATCACCTACGGGCGCTGTCCCGATGGCGTCGGTGAATTCGCCGAGAACTCGGTGGCGACCAAGGGCGCCGCGAATAACTGCACCCCTCTTGCCGGACCGCCCACGTCGCCGTGGCCGGGAAGCGATGACGTGCGGGCGGTGAGCGGCGCTGCCGTATTCGGGGGCAATCTGAGCGGACTCACGTACGAAGCGGCGAGCGGCGGTCAGCCGGCAGTGCTCTGGGCCGCGCGCAATGGCCCGGGGTCGGTGTTCCGACTGATCTTCAGCGGAGGGATCTGGACGCCCGATCCGAGCAACGGCTGGGGCGCCGGCAAGCTGGTGCGCTTTCCAGATGGACTTGGGGAGCCCGACGCCGAGGGCATCACGATCGTGGCGGGCGCATCGAGCGGCGGTTTGTATGTGGTTTCTGAGCGCAACAACAGCGCAAACGGGGTGAGTCGGAACAGCATTCTGCGTTTCGATCCATCAGCCGCTGGTAGTACGCTCACCGCGACCAACGAATGGAATCTCACGGCCGATCTGCCGGTAACCGGTGCCAACCTTGGCGTCGAGGCGATCACTTGGATTCCCGACAGCATGCTCGTGGCGAACGGCTTCATCGATGAACCGAGAGGGCGCGCCTACGCACCGGCCGACTATCCGAATCATGGCACCGGCATCTTCCTCGTGGGTGTCGAGGCCAACGGCGTCATCTATGCCTACGCGCTGAACCACGTCACGAACGTCGCGACCCGCGTGGCCACCATCGTGACCGCCTTCCCGGGCGTGATGGGCATGGAGTACGATCGCGAGACCGGCTATCTGTGGGCCACGTGTGACAACGGTTGCGGCAATACGACGGGTGTGCTGCAGATCGACGTGACGGTGGGCTCGACCACGCGCGGCCGCTTCCTCGCCCCGCGGCGCTTTGCCCGCCCGACCACGATGCCGAACCTCAACAACGAGGGGTTTGCCTTCGCGCCGCAGTCGACCTGTGTGGCAGGCCGCAAGGCGGTGTTTTGGGCTGATGACGCGGAAACGGGCGGGATTTCGATTCGTAGTGCATCGATCCCGTGCGCGACCTTCTCCCGTGAACAGACGACCTTCCGCCGGTCGGGTGGCTTGGAGCACTGAATTCTGGCTGCTGCGCTCCGGTCAGCGGGTCCCGGTGCGCAGCAGGCTGTCCAACGACCGACCGCGCGCGAGCTCGCCGATGCGGGCTTCGACGCGCGGGAAAATGGTGACGGCATCGGCGCGGAATCGGGTGAAGAGCGCTTTGAGATCGTCCGCTGACAGGGTGCGTCCTTGTTCGTAGTACTGATCGGCCGCGTGCCCGAGCGCATACGTGCTGGCGAAGGTCACAGCGGCGCCGGTGGCAACACCGGCGGTTCCGCCCAGCAGCCCGCCAAGCAGTCCACCGGCAATGCCGCCGAACATCCGTCGCACCACCTTTTCGAGCACCTGTGCCGCCGCGCCCAGCCCGAACGTGGCCACGAGGTCGGTGACTTGCTGCGTGTCGAGCTGTTGCCCGTGGCGCTGCCCAATGTGATGCACGAGACGGAGCTGCAGCGGCAGGATGCCCAGATTGGCGAGGCGATCGGGTAGCAGTTCGAGCGCTGCCGTCAGCATCGCCTGATCGAGAATGTGATCGTCGAGCGAAGCGGCGGCGGCCGCTGCGGCGTCGCCTTCGGCGTTGGCGTCGGCGACCACTGGCACGCCGACGGACGGCGTGGTCGAGAGCGCCGGGTGATCGGCGACGGCGCGATTGATATCGGCGATCACATGGTCAGTGGGCGCCGTATCGAGCTGGAGGGCATTGGCCAGCTCCTGCAAGAACTTCCCTTCGCCCGGACTGATCCAGCCGTTGGCGTGACAGACGGCGGTCGCGGTGTCGTGCGCAAGACGTTTTGCCTCGTCGGACGGCAGCCGTGCGGCCAGCATGAGAATAGTGAGCGCCCCGCTCATCGCCTGCGCGATCACGGTTTCCGGGGCCAGCAGTCCCAGACTCCGCGCGACTTCGACCACGCGCGCCTGCTCGGCCTCGTCCTGCGATCCATCGCTGATGGAGGCCAGCGTGGCCAGGGCGATGATGGTTTCGATCTCTTCTGTTGTCACGAATTCTCCTGTTTGTATGACTTGGTCCACGCCCGCGCCTCCGCAACATGCAGCAGAGTCGGGGTTGGCGTGCGCTAGGCGGCTCACGCGCCGGACTCAGCGTTGACGTTTGCTGCGCAGCGCGCGTTCGTACGACAGACACGCACGACCTTTTCACACGACCTTCTTGGGAGCGACCGATGGGATTGTTTGACGGCGCGATGGGAGACATGGCCGGTTCGCTGCTGGGCGGCAAGGCCGGCGGCATCGAGCAAATGTTGGGCGGGTTGCTGGGCACCAAGGCACAGGGTGGCACCTCGTCGTCGGCGCTGCTGCAGATGGCCATGACGCTGGTGCAGGAGAGCGGCGGCATCGGTGGACTCGTGCAGAAGATGCAGGGCAGTGGGCTCGGCGACATCGTGTCGTCGTGGGTGAACACGGGCGCCAATAAGCCCGTTTCGCCGGCGCAGCTGGAGAACGCGCTCGGCAGCACGGCGGTGACCCAGGCGGCGGCGCAGGCCGGCGTGGATCCGTCGCAGGCGATGGGTGGACTGGCGGCCATGTTGCCGCAATTGATCGACAAGCTCACGCCCGACGGCGACGTCAACGCGGGGAGCAATGCGATGTTGACGCAGGTGATGGGGATGCTGCAGAGGAAGTAAGCGAATCCGCTCTTCACGTTTATAGGGGGCGCTTCGGACTTTCGTGTAGGTGACTCTCGGCCGACTCGCCTGAAAACCGCGTCAACGCGGCTTGGCGCCGCGCGAGACGACGGCCTACGGCCCCGTAGAGCCAGCTTTACTCAGGACTGTTCCGCTGCGTGCTCTTCGCCTCAGCGTCTTCGGGTTGATCAGTTCAGAAGACGGTCCGTCGACACGTGATCCGTTCAGCGGCAAATCACTGACGGCGATGCTCGGGTAGATCGAGCACGGATCACGCAGAGCAACGGAGAACGCAGAGGCGCAGAGGACTCGTACTGAGAGGTCGCTACACGCTGACCACCTTGGTCTACAGTCTGGCTCGATGGGTTTTCGAGTGAGCGAATCTCGGCCGACACGCCTGAGCACGGCAGCACCTCGGCCGGTCGTTGAAGCGCACGGACCAACCACAGGCGCGTCGGGAAGCGGCTGGTAGTTCAGCGGGCGCGGCGGCATGGCAGCGGCCACGTACGGTGAGGCATCGCTGCGGGCCGTTGGGCCGAGAGTCACCCACACGAAAGCGCGAAGAGCCTATTTTATAGTTTGCTTCGCTTCCCTCAACCTGACCCATAATGCGAACCGCGCTCTGGCTGGCCTGCCTTGCCTGTCCGGCAACCCTATCCGCCGCGACCGTGGCCGATTCCCTCTCGCGGAAATCCGTCACGACCCATATTACCAGCGACGCGCCGGCGCGCATGATTTTTGGTGCTTCGGTCGCCATCAGCGGGAACACCGCCTTTGTGGGCGAGCCGCGCGGTCAGGAGCCCGGCACGGTGCACGTTTACACGCGGACGGCGTCGGTCTGGCGACCGTCGGGTACGTTGCATGCCCCGACAACTGCACCGAACGACGGCTTCGGTGCCGTGCTTGCTACCGACGGGACGTCGCTGCTGGTCTATCAAAGCGGAACCGCTGCCGACAGCTTACGCGGCACGGTGCATGTATACCGCAAGTCGGCCGCTGGCACGTGGACGCACAGCGGCCTGCTGCAGGCGCCGAGCCGTGCGGCGCGCGCCGCCTTCGGCAGCACCATCGTATTCGAGGGCGACCGCGTCTACATCGCCGCTCCCGGCGAAGGCGCGGGCGCGGTGCACGTGTTTCGTAAATCGGCGAGTGGCAGCTACGACGCGATCGCGCGCATGGCCGGCGAAGGCACCGAAGTGAATGACGCCTTCGGCACATCGATCACAATCGCCGGCGATCGTATGGCGATCGGCGCGCCGGCACGCGCGACACGCCGCGGCGGGGTGTTCGTGTATCGGCGCGAGAGCGATGGCAACTGGAAGCAGGAAGCACTCGTGGTGTCGGCGCGGGGCGCCGAGAACGCGCGCTTCGGCCAGTCCGTGCAGCTGAGCGGCACGCGCCTCGCGGTCGGCGCACCGGGCGCGCTGCCGGTCGTGGGCATGGGGGGCAACGCCGCCGCCGGCCTGGTCACGATCTTCGATTACAGCGAGATCGCCGAGATCTGGCGTGAGCGGCAGTCGTTTACGCAGTTCACGTTTGGCCCGGCACGACTGGGTACGGCGATCGTACGCGCCGGCAATGAGCTCTGGCTCTCGGCGCCCAGCTCCGACCGAAATACCGGCGCGATCCAGCGCCTGCGTCAGGACGCCGAAGGCACGTGGTCGATGAATCAGCTCACCACGCCGGAGATCGAGCCGGGAGCGGCGTTCGGTGCGGCGGTGGCCGTATCGGGCAATTCGGCCGTGGTCGGCATGCCGAACGACGCCGGCGCCGCCGGCAGCGTGATGTTTCTCGAGCGGTCCGCAGCGGGTGCGTGGACGTCGAAAGGCGTGCTCTTCCCCGTTGCGCCGAGCAAGACGTACAGCGCGGTGAAGGGCAAGGAAGTGCAGTGCGGCAAGGATGGCAAAGCCAGCGCCTTCGAGTGCGGCAACACGGGGCTGATGTCGTTTCTGCCCATTTCGGCCATCGGCGGTAGGCGTGGCACGAACATGAACGACAACTGGGGTTGGACCGATCCGGTCACGAAGCGCGAGATCGCGATCCTCGGTCGCACTGACGGCACGTCGTTCGTCGACGTGTCCGACCCCGTCAATCCGCGCTACCTCGGCGATTTGCCGAAGACCAAGGGCTCGCCGTCCTCGGCGTGGCGCGACATGAAGATGTATAAGGATCACGTGTTCATCGTGTCCGACAACGCGGCCGAGCACGGCATGCAGGTGTTCGACATGACGCGCCTGCGCACGGTGAAGACACCCCAAGTGTTCAAGCCCGACGTCACGTATGATCGCATCAACAGCGCGCACAACATCGTCGCGAACGAAGAGACCGGCTTCATGTACACGGTCGGCAACTCCGGTGGCGGCGAAACATGCGGCGGTGGCTACCACATGATCGACGTGCGGACGCCCAAGAAGCCGAAGTTCGCGGGCTGTTTCGGTGATCCCAAAACCGGTTCCGCCGGTACGGGCTATTCGCATGATGCGCAGTGTGTGGTGTATCACGGGCCCGATGCGAAGTATACGGGCAAGGAGATCTGCGTTGGTTCGAACGAGAACGCGATCAGCATCGCGGACCTCACCGACAAGAAGAAGCCGGTCGCCATTTCACGGGCGAGCTATCCGAACGTCGCCTATGCACACCAGGCGTGGCTCACCGACGACCATCGTTTCCTGTACCTGAACGACGAAGGCGACGAATCGACGGGCAAGGGAGAAGCGGCGAAGGGCACGCGCACGCTGGTGTGGGATCTCGCCGATCTGTCCGATCCGATTCTGGTGAAGGAGCATATCGGCACGTCGAAGGCGATCGACCACAACTTGTACGTGAAGGGCGACCGCATGTACCAGGCGAACTACACGTCTGGTCTGCGCATTCTCGACGTCAGCGATCCGCGCAACCCGAAGGAAGTCGGCTTCATGGACACGCATCCGGGTGATGATGGCACGCCGAGCTTCGCCGGCGCGTGGAGCGTGTATCCGTACTTCAAGAGCGGCGCGATCGTCGTCACGAGCATCGGTGAAGGCGTGTTCTTCGTGCGCGATATGTCGCGCAAAGTGGTTCCCTGATGCGCGCAGTGCGTCAGATTCTCGCGTTGGCGGCGACGTGTTGTGTCGCCGCCAGCGCGTGCTACGCACCGCGCCGGAGCGCTGACGCCGGCGACAAGCTCTATATCGTAAATCAGTCGGGGGCGTCGATCACCGTGGTCGATCAGGCGCGTCTGGCCATCGACACGGTGCTCGACTTGCGCACGCTCGGCTTTACGGCGAATGCGAAGCCGCATCATGTCGTGGTGGAGGAGAACGGCGCCTACTGGTACGTCTCGCTGATCGGCGATGGCCGTGTGCTCAAGTTCGATCGTGCGAACCGCTTGCTGGCTCAACTGGAGCTGGAGACGCCGGGGTTGCTGTCGCTCGACCCCGTGCACGACTCGCTGTACGTGGGTCGTTCGATGACGGCGGTGAATCCTCCCAAGTCGCTTGGCGTGATTGTGCGTTCCACCTTCACGCTGGTCGATGAACAGGAAATCGTGATGCCGCGACCGCATGCGCTGGCCAGTAGCATAGATGGTCGCTTCGTACATACG
>NZ_JBDNFF010000001.1:0-19517 GCF_041689975.1 Gemmatimonas sp. | reverse complement strand
GGGACGTGCGACAGCCACCTGATAAATCTCGACATGCTCAGCCCTCGGCGCATCTGAAGCCGGAAACGGGGGAGAGGAACTCACCGGCGGGAGTGGAGATCCCGGCGGCCGACAAACTCGACCGGCGGCCTCCGCAGAGACCAGCTGGTCGAGGTACTGCACCGGTCACTTGCGCGCCGGGGAACTCCAACCGAAAACCCGTGGACCGAACGACCGCAGCGCAGGCAAGCGCGCAGCCAATTCGTATGTCGGGACACATGTCGAGGTGTTGGTTTTGCGAAGCTCGCAAGGGACGAACCGGTGAAGAACTGGACTGATCCCGCGCTAGCTCAGCTGGTCCCCGGAGATAGAACCGCAATGGTATCGTTGGCGTCACAACTCTGCAATGCCATATCACGGTTCTTAGCGCGAGGCATGGGATCAGCTGCGCAACGCAATAAACGAGTGCGCCCGACCGGATACTCTCGATCGGGCAAACTCTGCATGCTCTGCGACGACCGCTTCAGCGGCGTGCCAACGGGGCCGGCGTCCAATTGAAGCCGATGGCGAACGTGTCCTGCGCTCCCGCCAGCTCCGACCCGGTAAAGGCCGCCGCCGCGCGCACCGCGAACTGCGAGTTCACCTGAAAGTTGACGCCGAGATCGAAGTTGAGGCTGACTTCCGACTGGCTGCGGCCATCGCGACCGCCACTGCTGGCCAGATCGAGCGACGCCCGCGGATGCACATACGGGGTGATGGCCATGCCCTGCTCGAGATCGAACGTATGACCGATGCTGACGCCCACCGGGATGCGCACGAGGGTGAACCCTCCCCCGAATGCCGCGCCGCCGCCCGCCGTAAAGAGCAAGTCGAGCGGCTGATCACCCTTGGCGCGCGCAATCTCCAGTCCGATGCCGCCGCCCACGAACAGCGACAGGTTGTCGCTGCCCTTCCGGTCGATCAGACCGGCGTCGAGCTGCCAATGCTTACGCGGGGCCCACCCTTCACGCCACTGGAACAACGCGGTCGTGCCCGAACCGCTCGCGACTGCCGCGGTGTAGTCCCGCGTCGAGGCCGTCGGCACCTGCATGGAGGGATAGTTGGACGCCTGCGCGTCAGCGCGTTCGGTCACGGTGAAGGCGGTAGACAACGCGAAGGCGGCGGTTCCAGCTACACGCGCGACTCGCCACGAAAAATGCACCATGCTCAACAGCTCCTTGGGATAGAGAGAAAATCACGCCACTTCTGGTGTTCCACCTGGCGCCGCTATGAGATTATCCTTGAGTCGTGGTCGCTACTACCTCCCCGCCTACGCTTGGGATCCGTTCCACTGTGATCTCACCCCGTACGCCGAAGATGGTGTGCCTGGCCCTGGGCTGGTTTTTCTCGGGCGTGCACCCTCTCTCAGCGCAGCGCGGCTCTCCGGCAGACACCGCTCAGCCACCGGCATCTCGCAGACGTGCTTACGCGAGCACACCGCAAGTGGATTCACTCCTCGCGGCCGCGCGCACACTGGTGCAGGATGGCGATACCGCCGCCGCACTCACGATACTGGCTCGTGCGCAGGATCGGGCGCCACGCAATCCAGAAGTGCTGTACCAGCGGGGCGTCCTACTCGCGCGCACCACGGCAATACGATTGGGTGATGCACCGCGTAATTTTGTCGCGTGGCGCCTCCTCGATCGTGCCGCGGAGATCGATCCCGGCAACGCGCGCTACCTACTCGAAATCGGCCGGATCCGATTGCTCACGCCCCTGCTGCGCCTCGAAGCGGAACGCATCATGCGAAAGGCACTGCGGGTCGCCGACGACGAGAAGGATCAGGCACTCATCGCTGAGATTTCGTGGGAAATCGGTCAGATCAAGGAGCGACGCTACCTCACGGCAAAAGACCGCTATCTGGTGACGAACGCCGGCCTGATCTTCGATGCGGACGAGGCCATGCTGCGCCGCGGGTACACCCGGGAGTTTCTGGAATCGAACGCGCGCCCTATTGCGAACGTGGGGGCAACGGATCGGACGGAAGCCGAGGAGATGTACCGGCGTGGTTTGCACGCAGTGCCGACCCATGAGCCCAGTGCACTCGGGCTGCTGGGGTTGTTGTACGACCAGCGACGCTTTGAGGAGATGCGGCAGGTGGCACGCCCGTTGCTGGACGCCGAGCGCGGTGGGAGTGCATTACGGCTGGCGGCCGGGCTGGCGGCATATCGGGTTGAGGATTGGGCGTCGGCCACCGTGCTGTTTGATTCGGCGTTGGACAAGATGCCATCCGACGAGCGTGATGCCATGACCAATCTGGGCCGCATTTTGCGACGACGAGACGCGGAGGCCTATGAGTCCTTGTCGGCGCCAGACCGTCGTTTGACGGACTCCGCGTACTGGGAGGCGGCCGATCCGCTCTTGAATACGCCGGCCAACGAAGCACGGTTGGAGTATCTCTCCCGCATTGCGGCCGCTGAGTTACGATTCTCGAGCAACGACCTCGAGCAAGTAGGCTGGCGTACCGACCGTGGCCTCATTCTGGTGCGGTACGGTGAGCCGCCGGTCGTAGCGACGTTTGCGCCCACCAGTGCCGCCGACGCCGCCGAGACGGTTGGTCGGATTACGACCGTCTGGTACTACCCTCGCAACGATCGACAGTTTGTGTTCACCGGTCCGCCGGCCATGAATTACTCCACGTTTGCCGGTCCCATGCGAGGGTTGGCCGAAGAAAGTCGGCAAGACGCACCGTTCCTGCTGGACAATGTGGCCTCGCTGCGCGCGATCGACAGCATTGCCGTCCAGCTCTCGCGCTTTCGCGGGAATACCGATACGACCACGCAGTTGGTCGTGGCCCATGCGGTGGATGTCCGCCGCTTGTACGGGAACGTCGACCTGGCCGAGGGATCGTTGCAGACCACCCTGTATCTGGGCCGTCCGCTGGCCGTTCGACAACGGCGTCGTGATACCCTCACGGTGGCCCTGCCGGCCCCGCCGCTGTTGACCAACAGCTGGACCCAAACGGTAGGAGTCGGCCCAGTGCGGGTGCGCGTGGAAGCCACCGACGACAACGTGGCAGGTGCGAACGCCCGTGCGCACCTCGACCTGGACATTCCGCGGGCGCGCCGCGACACGCTGGCCGTGAGCGATGCCATGATCACGGAACGCGCCACGAGCCAAGAGGATCCGCGTGACGGCTGGCAGCGCGCGGGGCTGGTGCCGAAGGGCGACCTCTCCATAGGCCAACGGGAAGCCTTTTCGGTGTACTGGGAAACGTACGGTCTTCGTCCGTCGACTGATGGTCGTTTGAAGGTGAAGGTGCAGTTCCGCGTGACCTTGCTCGAAATCGATCGCCGGAACCAACAAACGGCGGGACGTGTGCTGGGCGAGGTAGCGGATCTGATCGGGCTTACCAAAGAAGGAAACGAACAGCTCGCCGTAGGGTTCACGCGAGAAGTACCGGCTCGTACTCAGGCAGGAACCGACGATCGGTTGCCGTTGGTGAATACCATTGGACTCGGCACCGCTCCCGCGGGCTCGTATCGTCTGGATGTGGTCGTCACCGATTTGGTATCGGGTTACAGTGCCCGAACAGAACGTCTCTTTCGTCTGGCCCGCCAATGAAGCGGTGTGTCAAGGCGGGTCTTGCGACGGCGCTGCTCGGTTCGCTGCCGTTCGCACTCACGACCGTCGGCGCGCAGGAGCGGGCGCCGACGGCGGTGAACGAAGTCATGGGCCCCACCGAGAACGATCATCGATTCCGCTGGATGGCCGTGGGCGCGTCCGTGGGTGCTGCGCTGTCTTTTGGCTACTATCATCTCAGCGAGCGCGGCGCGCGAGCCAGCAGCTGCGGTGCGTGGGACTGTGCCCTGCCCTACCTCAGTCTCAGTGGTGCGCTCACGGGACTATTCTTGTCACGTGAGTTAGCCGCTCAGCGTCGCGCGCTTGCGCCGAGGGCGGGTGATGCGCTGACGTTTAGTGTGATAAAGGTGCAGTTACCGTCGGAGGCGTTCACGCTCGCCGCGATGGATTCGCTGGTCTTCGCGGCCACTGACAGCGGCGTGCAGGTGGTTCGCGTTGCACCACGTCCGATTGCACTGCAGCGAAGAGCGAGTGGTCTGAGCCGCATCCGGCAGGTGGCGGTAAATGCACGTGACTCGACGTTACTGATTGGCACTGGCACCGCGCTCTGGCAAACACCGATTGCGTCCGGTCGCCTCACCCGGCTTTTGCCGGGGTCAGTAGATGCGCTGGCAGCGAACGATACGATCGTACTGGCCGCCGACGGTGCACGGCTGCAGATCCGACGGCAGTACGAGGGGAAGCCTCGGGTCGACACCGTGATGGCGCCGTCGAGCGTGTCCGCCGCCCATTTCGACGCGACGGCGCAGCGGTGGTGGGTATCAACGGATAGCGCGCTGTACGAGGTGCTCATGCCGACGGCGGGCAGCGAGGCGGCGCCGGTGCTTGCGATGCGCGCAGTAACGGGAGCACCGGTGCTCAGTCTGGCGAGTGGCAGCGAGTGGATTGCCGCTGCCATGGGGACGGAGGGGGTAGCGATCTGGCCTCGCGAAAGTCTTGCGCCACGTCCGGCGGGTGGGATTCAGCAGGCACCATGGCGGCTTAGGGGTGAGCCGCGCTTTGCGTTCGACCTGACATTTCTTGGCGACAACCTTTTTGTCGCCGGCGGAGTGGATGGCGTGACCCGCATCAAACTCTCGCCCGCTCCCACCATCCTCGGCGCAACGCGTCAGGTCGCCTATGCCACCGCGATTGTCGCACACAATGGCGTTTTGTGGGTTGGTGATCGCAACGGGGGTCTGCTGGTGCGACTCATTCCGTAAACGCGATACGGGCGCAGAGGAAGGACTTTCTCTGCGCCCGTATTGCGTGTTATACCCAACGACTACGTCGCGTTTAGCGGAACGAAACGGATGACGGGTTACCGACCACCATCACCGCATTTGCACCCATTCGACCGGTCGGGGACAGCTTGTTCTGCAGCGTAACATATGTGAAGGCGAACTCACGCCATGGTGTGCCCTTGATAACCGTTCCGGCAATCGTATCGGCAGAGACCCGATGCTGTGATGCGAAGATGACGGGCGTAGGCGTGCCGAACATGAACTGCGGATCCGTAATCTGTGTGTCCGCATCGTAGAAACTCAAACGGCCAGGGAACGGCGTGGCTTTGCGACCAAGGCTGACCGTGTCAATAAACCGGCCGAGCGTGTCGGTGCGAATCGTCCAGGCTTCGTAGAAATAACCCACCGGTGGACGATAGTAATTCGAATCGTTCACCGTGTAGATCGCACCACGCACTTCGATGCGACCACGCGGGATGATGACCGTGATGGCCGAGAATGCCGCCGGACCGAACACCGCGTTGGCTGCAGTGGACGTGGCGAATACATATTCACTGCTCAGTCTCGGGTTGAAATTCCCGAATCGAACTCCCCCCGTGAGGCGACCACTTACAACGGCGCTTTGACTGCGACGAACCCAGAGTGGACGACGCACGGAGGGCGCTGCACCCGGGGTACCCGATTCCACCGACACCAGTACGAGGTTGGCCGAGTCGGCATTGGGCATTCCGATTGCCGCACGGGTGGTGGCAAAGCGCATGAGCCGGTTGGAGCCGCCGGTGGAAAACTGGTTCACGGTGCCCACCACGGTGGACGACGTAGAGAACACCGCGTCTCCCTGCGCGTTGAGCGTCGTGTCGGTGCGCAGCACGGTGAGGGTCCCCGACGCACGTACAAACTTCGTAGCGGAGTCGTTGCCGACCCAGACCACGTAGTTGCCACCGGAGAGGGAATCGAGTCCGCCCAGCTCCACGATGATCGAATCCGTCGCCGGCGTGGCAGACGCGATGGGAGTGGTCGGGAGGATTACCCGCCCCCTGGGGAGGTTGGACTGTGCCTTTACCAGATTCTGGCCAAAACCAAGGCTTCCGACAGGCTCCGTGGTGATGGCGCGTTCCTCAGTGCACGCGGCGGCGAAAGCCACCGTGATGGCAACGGACGTCAGAGCTGCGAGATGCATGGGTTTCATGTTTAGTTGCCCCCAGCACTGCCAGGGATGTACCGGAAGCCGAGCGAGAGCATGAGGTTACCCGCCGTGCTCTTCGACGCCGGCACCGCCGGGAAATCTTCCGGGAACACCCTGTTGGGGTTGCGTCCGGCCGTTGGGTCGAGGAACCCGCGATCGAAGTTTCGCATCGTGAGCTGGCGTGCATCGATTTGAATGCCGCTGCGCTCGGTGAACTTGATCCACACGCCACCTCCCACGGTGTAGGAGGCCGAGTTCTTGATGGCCGCCTTCCCGTTGATCTGGGTGTCGAGCAACATGGTGTAGGTGCCGAATCCACCCATCACAAACGGGGTGATACGCTTGGTGGGATAGCGCGCCACGCCCATCGCCCCGATGTGAATGGTGTTCACCGGCTGGCCGACGTACTGGTAGTACACCGTGTCACCGCCACCGGCGTTGGCGTTTCCGTAGCGAAGACGCGCCACGAAATCTTCGCGGTGGGTATTGCCGCGGGTCACGTCGACCGAAACGCCTGTTCCGAAATACTTGTTCAGCGAGTACTCGGTGTCGAGACCCACGAGACCAGCCATATCAAGACTGGACGAGCGCTCGGGTGTGACCGTACCAACCCGGGTGGTCACACTGAATCGCTTCGCCTGCACCTGCGCTTGCGCGGTCGTTGCTGCCAACGCCACAAAGGCGGCCGCGAGCATCACCTTTCTCATCGGCCCACCTCGAAGGAGAAGATCTGAACGTTCTGCAGCGCACCGGCACCCTGATACGAGTAGTCGAAGCGGAAGTTGCGTCCGAGTAGCGGCATACGCAGACCGAAGCCACCAGAAAGTCCCAGTGCTGCGGCGTTATCGACACCGAGGTCACGACCATCGTTGTACATGCGCTTCCCGCCGCGAACAAAGAGCGTGTTCTTGTACGCGTACTCAATACCCGCTGCGTACTGCGTGGCGATATCGGTACCGTCGGTGACGGTGATCTCCGCGTTGAGCGCGTTGTTCCCCGTGCCTTTGCCAAAAATGGCGCCGGCGCCTCCCAGGATCTGCGAACCCACCGAGAACTGGAACGTGACCGGGAGTTCGGTGGGTCGCGTGGATAGTTCTACGCGACGACCTTCCTCCAACACCGAGCCGTCCGTGGTTTGAATGACGCGCTGGAGCAATGCACCGCTGGCACGAGCGGATTTGCCCACATTGCGGATGGCGCCGCCGATGGTGACGCCGTACAGGCCCGTGTTGAACTGCGTGCCGACATCGGCGGCGACCCACGCGGTGCTCGCATCGGTGATGCCTTCGGTGATGTACTTGAGCTGCGTGCCGATGTTCAAACGGTCGGTCAGGCGCTTGGCGTATCCCAGGCTGGCGGCGGTGGAGGTCCACGCAAAGGTCGACCCACCGAGGCGCTCGCCAAACGGATTCTGCTCCGTCGTCCGCCTGATTTCACCAGACGACAGCGAGTTGAGGGTGAAGCCCACCACGCCGCCAAGCAGCGGGAGCGAAACGGCCCCATAGGACTGTGTGATCCCCAGGTCGCCATAGAGGCTCTGGTACCCACCCGCGAAGGAAATGACTTCGCTGGTGGCGGCGCCCGCTGGATTCCAGTACCACGCCGTGGGACCGGTAACCGTGCCACCGATGGCACCAGCCATGGCGCCCCCGCGGGCGCCAATACCGATGTGCAAGAAGTTGGCGCCACGCGTGCCCTGACGCGTGGCCTTGGTTTCAGGTGTCGGCAGGAGACCACCTGGACCCTGCGCGCGAAGCGGCGCTGCCAGCAGGGTCGTGACGGCTCCGAGGACGCCGATGTTCCGTATGATCTTCATCTCGACTCCGTTAACGGATGATCACGAACTTACCGCGATGCACCTGGTTCTTCCCGCGCTCACCAGTGGCAGTCACAACGAATACATAGAGCCCCGAACCGAGGTCGACACCCTCGCGCGTTCGGAGGTTGTACGGGAGGTCGCCAGAGGTGGAGTTGTTCCCGGCGCGCAGCAGATCGCTGGCCGTCCACTTGAGTTCCTGCAGATACTGACCGGACAACGAGTAGATGCGCACCGTGCCTTCGTCGGGCAGGCCGGTGAACACGATGTTGCCGACCGAGGTGCGATTCGCCGGATCGACGTTGTCAAGATCCGAGCGGACGATGTACGGGTTGGGCACGACGCTGATCTTGGCGAGCGTCACTTTCGTGATCTCGTTGGACGATGAAAACGGCGTGGCGACAAGGCTGAAGACCGAGCGCGGATCGAACGTCTTGGTGAGTTCGAAGAACTGCGTCCAATTCGCCGCCACCGGCAGGTAGCCGCCGGTCGGTGTGGCGCCACGCGTGTTGATGACCAGCGGGTTACACGTCTGCTGGTCGAACGTGTTCGTCCGCGTGCCGCTTGACGTCGCGTTGGACACACACGCCAGCATGAACTTGCTGAGTCCAATGGAGTCGGCCAGCACACGGATCGGTCGGAAGGCATTCGCGCCGCCCTCGGCGTCGGTCGCCAGCACGAGCGTACGGAAGCCGCCAATCGTCACCGCACTGTCGGTGGGCACGCGCTGCATCACGTACAGCGTGTCGCCGGGGAGCCAGAGAGTATCAGGCACATTCACCCGGATGGTGTCATTGCCAGAGCCCATGAGACGCGTCCGAGCCTGCGTGGTCGGTCGAGCCAGCATGGCAAATTTCACGTCTTCCACCCGACCATCTTCGGGGTCGGTGTACTTCATCGTAAACGGCACGCGCACACGGACGAGCGGACGAGTCGGGCTCGCTCCGATCATGGCGTTGTACTTCGCGTCGGTGATCGTAAGGTTCGTGGCCAGTCGGGCCGCTTCGTTCAGCGAGCTGTCAACGGATGACTGAAGCGCTTGCGGCGGATCGAGACGGAACGGCGCCTTGGGTCCCCACGGATCGGTCTGCCACGCCAGCGTATACGCACCACCCCGAACACGCTTCGGCAACGTGTTGCCGGTGATCGCAATGATGGGCCGCGTGGTGATGGCGAACTGCCTCGCCCCTGGCTGGATCGTGTCACCGGGTGCACGGATCAAATAATCGCGATCGCGCACCGTTCCCGACGCGAGCAGCTCTTGGCGAAGGCCAGTGGCTGCATTCGAGCTGTCGCGCGAGCGGAGCGTATAGCCAGGGTAGAACGGCGACGAAAGCTGATCGCGTTCGAAGTTGGCCGCATATTGGTCGTTGGTCGCGTAGATGGGTTTACCGTCCTGCGTGACCCACACGTAGCCCATGTTGTTCGCGGGCGCCGTGACCGTATCGAGGAACAAGCGCGACGATCCCGTCACTCCGCGGGCCGTCCCGGCCAACAAAGCCAAGCCAACACGCACCGGAATATTGGCGGTGGCCGTGAACTGCTGCTCGCGGGCCACGAAATTCACGACCCGTGTACCGGTCGGTGAGGTGGTGGCGCTTGGCACGATATACCGGGCCGATATCGTGGTGGACGCGGCACTGGTCAGCGTGTCGATGGTCTTGCGTACAATGAACTGATTGGCGTAGACCAGCCGGGTGCGGCCCGTAGCGGAGTTGGACACGTTGCCGAGGATCACGTCCTGCGTGGCCTTGCCGAGGACTGTGGCCGTGTCGACTCGGGCGAAGGAACGGCCCGCCGCGTTCGTGATAGGCGCGTACGCCGTAATGGTGGTCGGTCCGCTTCCCGCCAAGGCCGCACTGATCGTGTCCTTGGTAACGTTCAGCGCGTTCTGCACATCGGTGGCCACATATCCCGCGCCCGTGCTGTCCACGAGGGCGAAGTCGGCGAAGCCGCGCGTGCGGGTGACCAGCGAGTACACGTAGGTACGACCTCCCATCACAAACTCCGACACACTGGCGGCGGCGGGCACACCGTTGGTGTACGTGGTCGTCGCCCACGGACGCCACTGGAACGCCGGCACACCGTTGTCGATGTTGCGCGTGGGCGCATCAACGCACGCACCGACGTTCCCGCTCGTCGTCGTCCACGTGCTACCCTGGTTACAGGACTTGAAAATGTAAACGCCCGCCAGATTGTCGTTGGCTCGCGCCGTCATGCGATCCAACAGTCCTGGGTTGAGGCGCAACACGCGGCGCACACTCACCACGTTGTCGATCGAATCTTGCCGGATCTTGGCGATCTGCCGAAGCAGAAACAGGTCGACGGGGGAGATCTGTGGGTAGCGGATCGTGATCTGCGAACCCACCGACGCATCGGCAACGCCAGCGCGCGAAGAATCGACGAACTCGGCCGACGCGATGGTGTACGTCACGCCGGCGGTGATGGCCGGTAACGCAATCGGCGTCGGGCCGGCGTAATTCGTGAAGTAGCTGTTGAGCATCGCATCGACGCGGGTGCGCGCTTGCAGCGAGTCGGGCGCCCACGTAAAGGCGAACAGGAACTGCGTGGTGTCGTTCGCTTTCAGCTTGAACGGTCCTGCCGTGACCGAGTTCAGGATGTTACCCCAGCCGGCATTGCGATAACCACCCGGGATGGTATCGCTCCACAGCACGTGACACCCGCGGCTGCCACAACCGGGCACCGAGATGGTGTCCTGAACGCCGTCCCTGTTGTAGTCCCACTTACCGAAGGACTGGCCAGTGAGCGGGTTGGTGGTGCTGCCCGGCACGAACTTGTTGAAACGCGCTTGGGACGCATCGGGAACGACGCCGCTCCACTCTTCCGGCATGAACTTGATGAGGTAGTCCGCGGCGCCCAACTGTGCCGGTGTGCGTTCATCGAGGTAAGCGGACTCAATGCCCGAGACCATGCCATACGCGCCACGCTGGCTGAACTGCAGGTTATTGTTGCCGAACGCGCCCCACGACGCATGGTTATAGGTGATCGTATCACCCGCGTTGGGGTGATTGGGCGCGTAGTACGGGCTGGCTTGCTGCGAGAACAACTTGTTGCGCAAGTCGCCCAACGGCGACTTGAGGAACGTGATCACCATGGCACCACCGCCGAAACCGGCGGCGTTGCTGTTGCATCCGGCCGTCTGCCCGGCATACCGCTTCGGGTACGAGGTCGCGTTGCAGTTACCCGACGCGCCCGAGCGAACGATGTAGACCGAACCCTCTTGGGGCTGGAAGTACATGGCGTTGCCGTTTTGGTTCGACGCCATGCCGGGGCCAAGGCCGTAGTACAACGAGTCGTAATCGACGCCCGTACCGTACACGTCGGCACTCTTGTTCACCATCGTGAGCTGGTACCAGATGGTATTGCGCACGGCGGGGTTGCCGAACTGGAACGCCTCAAATTTGAATTCGATGCCGAGCGGGTACCCCTGCTCACTCGGCGTACCGGCACCTCCAGGAACGACCGACCCGAACCGAAGCTTCTGCTCGCGGTAGTAGTCGGACATGTAGCCGTACAGCTGCTGCGTACCCAGCGCGTTGCCCTGCTCGTACGTGGTGGCCGGAAGCTTCCACTCATCCCACGCAAAGCCGGTGGCATTCGCCTTGAAGCGATCGAGCCACGTGGCATCGGGAATGACCGGCTTGCCCTTGAAGCCTTGGGAGCCCCACGTCTCGGGACAATCTTTCGTGGCCAGCAAGGAATTGCCAAGGAAGCGGAACGTGTTGGGGTTGCTACGGCACGAGCCGTCGTTCGCCGATGTTACGCCTGAAAACGTTTTGCCAAACTGGCCGTCGGCCGGACCGATCGACTTCTTCTGCGGGCCAAACGCATAGGTAAAGAAGCCCGTGTAACCCGGTGAACCGAGCATGGTCCGGGCATTCGGAAAGACCGCGCGGATCTTGCGCCACTCATTCGGTCCGGCGCCGCCGACGATGGGCATGGAGAAGTAGAAGCCACGCTGGCTGGCCACACAATCTTGGCTGCCGCCGGCTTGGTTTGAGACCGGGCCGCCTTCATTCTGCGTACCGCCGGTCATGTCGCCGGTACCTCGGTAGGTACCACAAGCGAGATCTTCGGCAGCGAAGAGGCTGAAGCCTCTGGTGGCGCCAGACAGCTGCTTCGTGACGAAGCTGCCATCAGCGAGCATGCTGTCGATGCTGGTGATGGGCGGCGTGAGCCCCCCCTGTGCTAGCATGGTGGCTGGCATACCGATGGCGCCGGCCGCGACCACGAACGTCGCAGCGGCCGCCCGAAGGCGGCGCTGGAACGTGGTCAGGCAAATGCTGATGGAATCCATGATGAAAGTCATCGTGCTCGGGAAGGAGACTTAGAAGCTGACGGTGATGCCGGCGAACAGGCTACGGCGGGCACCGATAAATTCAGGCTGATCGAACCCGGTCGACGTGCTCACGTCGCCAGTGTTACCGACGCGGCGGTTTTGGAAGTCACGCAGACCGGCGTCGCACTTACCGGTATTCACGAACACCTGCGCGCAATTCTTGCGATCGAGCAGGTTGCTCACGCGGAAGAATGCGGAGTAGTTCACGTTGCGGATGGCAAACCGCTTGTCGAGCTGCAAACCCATATCCTGCACGCTCGGCGCCGTGCCCGAATTGATATCGGAGGCGTTGTTCGTGACGCCGATGTTCGCCAGCGACGTGGCACGAACAGGCGTGTACGGATTGCCGCTGCGGATCTGGTAGGTGTAGCTGACCGTGGTGTTGCGCAGCAGACGTCCGGCGTTGAGCGGCATCGACGGCAGGTCGTTCTGCACGCGATACGTCACGGACAGGTTGGCCGTGTGCGTGATGTTGCCGTCGGTCAGCGTTTCGATGAGCTGCACGCGGTTGGCTTCGGTGCGGGCAATTTCATCGGCCCGGTCCGGGGCCTGCGAGTTCGACGTGGAACGCGCGATGCCGTAGTTCACGCTGTACTGATATCGCTTTGACAAGCGGCGGTCGAGCGAAAGTTCCATGCCGCGGGCCGTCAGGAAGTCTCCGTTCACCACCACGCGGTACTGCGGCGCCGAGCCATCGTAGGTGGAACCGATGTCATTGGTGGCGCGGCTGGCGCGGATACCGGTGAGGCCGGTTTCCGACCGATTGTACACCGCCACCTGGAGGCCGTAGTCGTTCTGCTCACCGAGCGTGGTCGAGTAGCCCACTTCGTACGACTTGGCTTCCTCGAGCAGCAGGTTCACGTTACCCACGTACGTCGGGTTGGTTGGGCGGATGTCGGGTGCGCACTCCGTGGTCTCGGGCTTCACCTGCGCGGCGCCACAGTACCGGTCGCCCGCACCCGTGAGGCCAGCCACGGTACCTGTGCCGGTGTTGCGATACACATCGGCGTAGTTGGGGACCTTGGTGTACCGGCCAGCGTTGAAGAACAATTGCGACCGCTCGGTGAGCGGAAAGTTGACGCCGATGCGCGGGCTGAAGGCCGTGCGCGCGCGCGCCGCGGAGAAGTCGTCACCCTGGGCGATCGACGCGGCAGAGTCGAGCAGAATCGGACGCTTGGTGGCGGGGTTCTCAGCCGACGCGAAACAGCCGGTGGTGCCGTAAGGCTGTCCCTGCGCGTTCACCAGACGCTTTCCGTCTACTGCGGTGCCATTGCAGACCTCACGGGCCGTGGTGCCGTTGGCCGGATCGAGCGGATTGGAAAAGCTGCGACCGCGGGCCACACCGTAGTCGAACCGGCCGCCCAGGCGAATCGTGAGGAAGTCGTACTCGATGACCGACTGCACGTAGGCAGCAGCATCGTACGGCTTGGCGCGGTACACTTGATAGGTGAGCGGCGTGATGCCCGACTGTCCGGGGCCGGCCGCGCGATCGCTGTAGACCAAATCGTGCGTGACCAGCTGCGCGCCGATCTGCAATTCGTTGTGGTCGGTGATCTGCGACTTCAAGTCGGCGCGGAACGTGCGATCGGTGAACTTCTCACCACCGAACAGCTGACCGGTCGCGCCTTGGTCGGGGACCGTATTACAGAGCGTCGGTGAGGGGTTGATGAAACCCTGCGCGAAGTTGGCCTGACAAAACGGCGACGGCAGACAGACACCGCGATAGATCGGGCAGGTCACGCGTTCGAATTCCATCTGGGCGGCACGCAGCGTGAGCGCGCTGCGCCCCCAGTTCTGCACGAGCGACAAGATATACATGTTGCTCTTGTCGCGAATGGCCGTCGGCGTGAGATCGCGCTGCAGCACGAGACCTTGGTCGTTGATCACGAACAATGAATCGGCGCGATTCGTGACCAGCGACAGCGGGTCAGGCTGGTACGAGAACATGAAGCGGCGATCGTAGGGACGATTGGCTCGCTCCGCCCCGATGGCCGTGAAATTGATCTTGGTATTGTCGAACGGCAGGAAGGTGAGCTTACCCACGAACTGCGCATTCTGGCGGCCGCCGAAGGCCTGCCAACCCTTGATCAGGTCGCGCGAGTAGGCAGGGAGCACCTCGGAGCGCTCGACGTTCTGGTTGACCGAGAAGATGTCCTGGTCGAACTCGAGAACGCGCGCCGCGCCGCTTTCCACCTGACCCGACACGGAATAGCGGAGCTTGGAGTTGGTACCCGGGACCGGGCCAGCGAGATAGCCGCGCAGCAGGTTGCTGCCGCCCAACTTGTCCTGGGTGGAGTTGAATAGCTCGCCCGGGAAGGTACCGTTCTGGAAGTTGATCGAGCCGGCCACCTGCGAACCACCTTCGCGAATAGCGCTGTTCACGATACCCGAGAGGGCATTGCCGTACTGCGGGTCCATGTTGCCACGGCGGAAGTCCACGCCGCTGACCGCGAACGAGTTGATGTCGATCGCGTTCGAACCGAAGATCGAATTGTTGATCGGCACACCGTCGATCATCGAGAGCGTGGAACCGCCGCGGCTGCCGCGCACGCGGATGGGCTGAGACGTGTTGCGCTGCTCTTCCGCGACCGAGATGAGGCTCGTGTTCTGCGGGACTTCCTGGAAGCCCTGCTGGAGTGCCAACACACCGGCGATGGACGTGACCGGGAGAGACTGAATCTGCTCTTCGGTAATCGTGCTGCCAGAACCCACCTGTCCACGTTCGATGAGCGGGGTTTTTTCCGCCTGAACGGTAATGGCAGCGAGGGTCTGGTTCGTAGATCTGATCTTGAAATTCTGCTCTCGGGTCACATCGATGGTGATCCGCACATCAGTGGTGTTGATGCTCTGGAAGCCTAGTCGGCGCGCCTGAACCGTATAGTTACCGGGTGGGACGGAGATGATGAAGTAGCGTCCAGCCGCGTTCGTGTTCGCCCCGAGCGTTGTGCCCTGGATGATCACCGAAACGCCCTCGATGGGCTTGCCTGATTCCGCGTCGGTCACGACACCGGTCAACTTGCCGGTCTGTGCCTGGGCGGCGGTGATCGGCGCGGCAAGTGCCACGCCCAGGACCGTCGCTACAAACCACATACGACGTCCGAAAGCCATCATCTGCTCCTCCGGGAGGCTAGTACTGCGGGACAACGTTCCGGCCGGTGAGACCGAGCCAGTTACGCCTGCAACGCCATGTCGGCCACGCCAAGGCAACCTTTCGGTGCGCCAAGGGTATGGACAGGACACTGGAAAGCGCCGGCGCAGGAGCGCGGCGGCGGGGAAACATGTGGGGAGGGTACCACGTAGCGGCAACAGCACAGACCTCTGCTCAGTAGTGAGGAGAGGTCTGTGACATAGCGCTGACGGCAACCTAGCCGTCAGCGCCGAGCTGTCAATGCATTTGGTTGGGACAGTTCCCTAATGGCTGGGACGAACGGCGCCGATCAGCGCACGCGGGAACGGTAGGTTCGCGACAGCCGCAGTGTCGAGCCGTCGCCAAGCATCAATAGCCCGTCGCCGCCGGGCAGCGGAGACATCTCCCGCACGCGGTCCATGTTGACCACGACGCGACGGTGAATGCGTACGAACTGCCGTGGATCGAGCGCCGATTCGATCGCCGTGATCGTACCACGAGTGCGGTACTTCTCGCCGGCCGCATGCACCAGGATGTAATTGCCGTCCGCCTCGAACCAGTCGACATCCGACAGCGGCACGAAGCGCGTCCGACGCCCTTCGCGCACCAACACGCGCAACGGACGGGCATCTTCACTGCCCGACTGCGCATGAGCGCCGTCGTCCTGGGTGAGGTCCAATACCGGCTCGTCGGCACCTTCACGCGTCAAGCGTGCACGCGACGGGTCGGTGTTGCGAACGGCTCGCCACGGCGTGGACGGAATCAACGTCCCGCTGGATTGGCCGCTCGCGCGCCTGCGTCGACGGGCATCACCGCCTACTTCCTGCTCCACCGTGGCGGCGTGCCCGTCGGCAGCGCCGAGACCGTTGCCTGGTCCGTTGCCGGAAGCACGGGTGAACAGCGCACTGAGCTCGGTATGTCCCGACGCATTCGCTTCGCCGATCAGACGCTGTAATTCGTCGGCCGTGCGTAGCAACGCCACCTGCAGCACCTGCTGACGCGCCCGCGTGAGTGCATCACCCAGCCGCTCGAGCGCGACCGGCACCGGCACGAAATCGGTGGCCTGCAGCTCGAACGCCTGCACGGCATCCTCTTCACGCGCCGACGCGAATACGATGGCAGTAGGGCGCTCGGACGGCGCAAGCGATTGCACGAACGCAAAGCCGGACATGTCGGCCAGCGCCGCGCTCACCAGCGCGATATCGGGCACCGGAGAGAGCGCAGCACGCGCCGATGCGGAATCGGCGTGATACCCGAGAACCGACACGTCGAGCGAGGCAGGTAGGTGGGCCAGCTGTTCGGGCAACGACGCCGGAACCTGGCCGAGAACGACGACACGGAGAGCCATGAGGATTGGTGAAAGCGCGAGCAGACACGTTGCGATCACGCCCACGGCGTCGCGAGCTGCCAGACGACAGTGCACACCGGGGGCGCCACAGACCTTACGGACCACGGCGCCCAGACGTTGCGACCGATACGCGAAACGCGGGACATGGTGTCACCCATGCCCCGCGTGTGAGATCCTGCGCGGTCATGCCGAGAGGCCGCCGTCCAACTGCGCCCTGCTACGCCGCCGTGATCGCGGTGGCGTGTTCGGTCACGACGCGGACCTGATCGTCGATGATCTGCAGGAAGCCGCCCTCGACGCCGAAGCGCTTTTCGCCGTTTTCGGTATCGATACGCAGCGTTCCCTTGCCCAGCAGCGTCATGAGCGGCGCGTGCATCGGCAGAATACCCATCTCGCCGTCGAACGCCGGCGCGACAACACCCCGCGCCGTACCCTCGAAGAGCACGCGCTCGGGGGAAATCACCGACACCTTGAGTGAGTCGCTCACGCCATCAGCCCTGGAGCTTCTTCGCGTTGGCGACCACGTCGTCCACGCCGCCGGCCATGAAGAACGCCTGCTCCGGCAGGTTGTCGAACTCACCGGCGCAGATGCGCTCGAACGAGGAGATCGTTTCCTCGAGCTTCACATACTTGCCCGGGATGCCCGTGAACTGCTCGGCTACCGCGAACGGCTGCGACATGAAACGCTGCAGACGGCGTGCACGACCCACGATCTTCTTGTCGTCTTCGGACAGTTCGTCCATGCCAAGGATCGCGATGATGTCCTGAAGCTCCTTGTAGCGCTGCAGGATACGCTGGGTGGTGGTGGCGGCCGTGTAGTGACGCTCGCCGATGTACTGCGCATCGAGAATGCGCGACGTGGAGTCGAGCGGGTCCACGGCAGGATAGATGCCGAGCTCAGTGATCTTACGGTTCAGCACGACCGTGGCGTCCAGGTGCGCGAACGCCGTGGCGGGCGCGGGGTCGGTCAAGTCGTCGGCCGGCACGTAGATGGCCTGCACCGACGTGATCGAGCCGTTGCGCGTGGAGGTGATGCGCTCCTGCAACTCGCCCATTTCCGTGGCCAGCGTGGGCTGGTATCCCACGGCGCTCGGCATACGACCCAACAGCGCGGACACTTCCGAACCGGCCTGCGTGAAGCGGAAGATGTTGTCGACGAACACCAGCACGTCGGAGTTCTCGACGTCGCGGAAGTACTCGGCCACGGTGAGGCCCGCGAGCGCCACGCGAAGACGGGCTCCCGGCGGCTCGTTCATCTGTCCATAGATCAGCGCCACCTTATCGAGAATGCCAGCTTCCTGAAATTCGAGATAGAGGTCGTTGCCTTCGCGTGTGCGCTCACCGACGCCACAGAACACGGACTTACCGCCGTGTCCCTTCGCGACGTTGTTGATGAGCTCCTGAATGATGACGGTCTTGCCGACACCGGCGCCGCCGAACAATCCGATCTTGCCACCCTTCACGAACGGGGCGACGAGGTCGACGACCTTGATGCCCGTCTCGAACACTTCCGTCTTCGGCTCGAGATCGACGAAGTCGGGGCGCTTGCGGTGAATGGGCCAACGCAGGGCGTCCTTCGGGATCGGCGCGCCTTCGTCCACCGGCTCACCGAGGACGTTCAGAATGCGGCCGAGCGCCGGGGCGCCGACCGGCACGGTGATCGCGCCACCCGTGTCGATCACGTCCATGCCGCGTGTCACGCCGTCGGTGCTCGACATGGCGACGGCGCGAACCTGATTACGACCGATGTGCTGCTGCACTTCGGCGGTCACGGAGAGCACCTGACCATCGGGCGCCGTGCCTTCTACGCGCACCGCGTTGTACAGCTCGGGCAGGTGACCGTTCTCGAAGGCCACGTCGATGACGGGACCGATGACCTGGATGATCTTGCCGACAATGGTCGGCGCGGCAGTGGTAGCCATGGGACTCTATGTGGAGATAAGGAAATCAGCCCTGCAGTGCCGATGCGCCGCCGACGATTTCGGCGATTTCCTGCGTAATCTGCGCCTGCCGTGCGGAGTTGTACGTGCGCTTGAGCAATTGCAGAATCTCGGTCGCGTTGTCGGTGGCACTCTTCATGGCCGTCCGACGCGCGCCCTGTTCACCCGCAGCCGTTTCGACCAGCGCACGATACACCGCGTTGCGCACGTACAGCGGCAACAGCGCTTCGAGCAGCTCGTCGGCCGACGGCGCGAGAATAAAATCGCGCGCGGCGCCAGCGCCGGCCGTTTGGGGCGCGACCACGGGCAACAGCTGTTCGGTGGCCGGCGGCGTGGAGAGCGCCGACTTGTACTTGGCATACGTGAGATGCACCGCATCGATGTCACCCGTTGCGAAGCGCGTCATCAATGATTCGATGAGCGACGCGGCATCGGCGGCGGTCGGCTTATCACTGATGTCGGCGCGCTGTTCGGCGAGCGTGCGGCCGAGGTACTTGAAAAAGCCGATACCCTTCTTGCCGACGACATGCAGTTCGACCGTCACGCCCTGCTTTTCGAGCTCAGCGAGACGGGCGCGGGCCTCGCGCAGCAGATTGGTGTTGAAGCCGCCGCACAGACCGCGATTGGCGGTCAGCACCACGAGTGCCACCCGTTTGGTCTGCGCCGGACGACGGAGCAACGGGAAACGCTCCGCCAGCTCCGGCGTGTACACGTGCGACAACACCTCACCGAGCGCCAGCGCGTAAGGACGCGCCGACGACACGCGATCTGCCGCACGCTTCATCTTTGAAGTGGCCACCATTTCCATCGTGCGCGTGATCTTGCGCGTGTTTTCGACGGACTTGATGCGCCCCTTGAGTTCGCGGCCTTTCGCCATTTACAGGCTCTTGGCGTACTGCTCGATGCCGCGCTTCAGC